>DATHHC010000094.1:0-33888 GCA_035317285.1 Gemmatimonadaceae bacterium
GAAAGCACCGTAGGAATAGCCCTCGCGGTTGCTTCGCTGATCGTAATGCCCCTCCTCGCGCGTGCTAAACGGAAAGTCGCCATCGCCCTCAACAGTCGCGCTCTCCGCTCGGAAGCACAGCAAACACAACTATGCACGTACTTATCGGCCATCCTCCTCGGAGGGTTGGCGCTCAACGCCGTGTTTGGCTGGTGGTGGGCAGATCCCGTTGCCGCACTGGTTATGGTCCCGATCATCGGGAAAGAGGGCATCGAAGCGCTGCGGGGACACGATACCTGCAACGATGACTGCGCCTAGTGTTGGCGAATTTGCCTATGACATCGGATCACTGTTGATGAGCTCACTTTTGTGATTTGCCGCCTGCGACTCATTCGTAAACCGGGCGGCCTCTCCCTTGCAAATGGAGCAGCAGAGCAGCAGCCAAGGAATTCGGTTCCCAGCAATTCACGATGCAATTCCACGGAGCAACAATGATCGGAACGAACACCATCAAAGGACTCACGCTCGCGGCCGCGCTCGCCGTCGGATCCGCGTGCGCCGGCGTCAGAAAGACGACGACTGACGTCAACCCGACCATGAATCGAGCGCCGACGTGTGCGGCCGCAATCGCAGTCTATAACAGCCGCGCGGACGTCCCCTACGACTACTACGAGCTCGCCTGGATCGCTGCCGAGGGCAACTCTGTCTGGACGACCGACAATCAGCTCCAGACCCAGATCCGAAACGGCGCGGGCAAGGTCGGCGCCAATGCCGTGATCGTCAACCCGGTCGAGCAGAACAAGTCCGGGATCAAAGTGCTCGGCGAAGTGATCGGGACGAAGTCGGCGACGCAGAAAGCGAGCGCGCTCGCGATCTACATGCCTCGTGACGCAGCGCGGGTAAGATCGGCCTGCGGCAGCTGACGAAGCGCAAAGTTTCAACGAACGCGGGTTGGTGATCGCCACCAATCCGCGTTTTTTTGCCGACCCACCTCGGGTGCGAGATTTGCCCACAAAGTCGACTTCCCGCCACCGGTGATTTTTCCAATGAAGATGACGCTTTTGTTCGCCTGTGTTCTCGCCGGATCCGCGCACGCGCAGGGCCGCTCCTCACCCTGCACCGCCGGACTTCAGCTGCCGGACGGCTTCTGTGCCACGGTCTTCGCTGACGGCGCGAACGGCGCGCGACACGTCGTCGTCGCACCGAACGGCGACGTCTTCGTCAATACAGATGCGGCCCGCGCTCGCCGCACCGTCTCCGGCACGAACACGCCAGCGACCACCGGCGGAATCATCGCGCTCCGCGATACCAATGGCGATGGAAAAGCGGACCTGCAGGAACGGTTCGGAGTCGGTGGGGGAACTGGCATCGCGCTCGCCGGGAATCTCCTCTACGCCACGGCGGGAAACTCCATCGTCCGGTACCGCCTGGGAGCAGGTTCGCTGACGCCGGCTGGAAATCCTGATACGATCGTCACCGGCCTGCCGATGTCCGGGTCGCATCACTCCCACAACTTCGTGCTCCAGGGGCAGACGCTCTACATCAACATCGGCTCGGCAACGAACGCGTGCCAGCAACGCGATCGGCAAATCGAATCTCCCGGATTCAACCCCTGCACCGAGCTCGACACGCGCGCGGGCGTGTGGGAGTTCGACGCCAATCGCCTGCGGCAGCAGCCGAGCGACGGACGCCGCTACGCGACGGGCGTTAGAAACGCGGTGGCGTTCACGCGCAGCGCCGTGGACGGTTACCTGTACGCCGCGGTGCACGGGCGCGATCAGCTGCACGACAACTGGCCTAAGCTCTACACCGTGGAGAAGAGCGCTGAAAACCCGGGCGAGGTGTTGGTGCGCATCGACCGGGGCGCCGATTATGGCTGGCCGTACTGCTACTACGACGTTGACAGTCACGCGCTCGTGCTCGCGCCGGAGTACGGGGGCGACGGTCAGAAAACCGGCGATCAGAAACCCGGCGATTGCGCGCGCAAGACTCAGGCGTTGATGGCCTTCCCCGGACATTGGGCCCCCGACGGACTTCTCTTTTACACAGGCAGTCAGTTCCCCAGCCAGTATCGCGGCGGAGCCTTCATCGCCTTTCACGGATCCTGGAACCGCGCCCCGCTGCCGCAGGCTGGGTTCCGCGTAGTATTCGCCCCATTTCGCTTCAACCGGCCGCTGGGGTCTTTCACGACGTTCGCCGACGGATTCAACCCCGCAGCGGCATCAGGCAGATCGCAGGTCCGGCGTCCAGTCGGTCTCGCGCAGGCACCAGATGGCTCGATTTTCATTACGGACGATGCGGGTGGCACTATCTGGAGGGTCTCGTATCGGGCCCCGGGGCGTTGAGTGCCCTCCGCACGGGGCTTTGACGGGGGCGGCATTCATTGCGTCAGCGGGCCAACGGTGAGAGAATGAGAGGCAAGTTGACCCCTCCTTCACTGGTGACCCGGCCGCTGCGACCAATCGGTACCTTCCTCAGGCGCCTGGTGAGGGGATTCAGGTCCCCGCCGCCGAACATAGTCCCACCCGTCCGCCAAAGCGGCCTCGACTCAGAACGGCGCCTCCGCTTCATGCTGGAGTCGGTGCCGGTCAACCTCTGGTCCACCGACGCGCACCTCAACATCACATTCTCGCAGGGCGCCGGCCTCCACCTGATAGGAACGAGCGCGAACGAACAGGTTGGGATGACGCTCTACGAGGTGTTAAAGACCCGAGACCCTTCCACGACGCCGCTCGCCGCGCATCTGAAAGCCCTGCAGGGCGAGCTGGTTCGCTACGAAACCGATTGGCGCGGGAGATCGTTCGAGACCCGTGTTGAGCCTCTGCGCGCCGCCGACGGCAAGATCACGGGCACCGTCGGAATCGCGATAGACGTGACAGATCGCAAGAGCCTCTATGAGGCGCTTCAGACCCAGAACGTCTACTTTGCCGCGCTCTTCGAGAACGCGCCGGAGGCAATCGCAATACTCGACGGGCACGACCATATCATCCGCATCAACGGCCAATTCACGACGATGTTCGGCTTCTCGGATGATGAGGCGCTCGGGCGGAGCATCAACGATCTGATCGTACCCAAGGAGTTGGTCGAGGAGGGCGAAAGTCTCACGGCGCGGGTGACGGCGGGAGAAAAGCTGCGAACGGAAACGCTACGCCGCCACAAGGACGGCCATACTCTCTGGGTAGCGATCGCCGCAACGCCGTTCGGCGTCGCCGATCAGCCGGGCAGGGTCTACGCCATGTACCACGACATCTCCGCCCGAAAGCGCGCGGAGGACGAACTCAAGGCGCTGCTGCTGGTCGATCAGCTGACCGGACTTCACAACCGGCGCGCGTTCATCACGCTTTCGGAGCAAACGCTGAAACTGGCAACGCGCCAGGAACGTGACGTCCTGATGATCTTCATCGACGTCGATCACCTGAAGGACATCAACGATACCCATGGACACCTCGTCGGCGATCGCGCGCTCATCGACACGGCGCGCGTGCTCCGCGAGAGCACTCGCGAAGCAGACCTCGTCGCGCGCCTCGGAGGCGACGAGTTCGTCGCACTGATGATCGTCGATTCCGATCAGACCGCCGAGCTCGTGTGCGAGCGCATCACGGCCCGCGTGGAGAGCCACAATAGCGAGATCGATCGCGGCTACAAGCTCTCGCTCAGTCTGGGCGCCAAGAGGTCAACGGCCGAGGGCACGATGCTGGCCGATCTGCTCGCTCAGGCGGATACGGCACTCTACGAGCAAAAGCGGGGACGCGGACGTCCTCACGCACTCTCGCGATAGTACTCCGCGAGGCACCACGTCACCATGTCGGCGAGCAAGGCTTTTGTCCGCTCGGACGACGGGAAACGCGCGCCGACTTCGTTGACGAGTTGTTGCGCCTCCCTCACCACGCCTTCACCCGTCGCTCCGCCATCCTTCATCTCGGCGACAAAGGTGCACACAGAGGCCTGCAGCTTCTCCTTGGTGTAGACGCCGGCGGAAAAAACCGTCGCCAGTGCGGTCGCGAGATTCATGTGAGCCTTGCTTCTCGCGTTTCGCGCGACTCGCTTCTCGCTCGGCTTGGCTCCGCCTTGCGACCGTCCCACGCCTTCCTCTTTTCGATCGGGCTTGGCTTCGCCCCGCGAGTGTCCCACGCTTTCCTCTTTCCGATCAGGCCGACCCGTCATCCGTGGAACGTGTCGTGACGCGCCGAGTGTGTCAAGTTTTTTTCGGGGTCAGGGAAGCGCTTTGACCACGCCGCACGCGATTCGCCCGCCGCTGTTACCCGAGGGATTCGTCACCTGGTCGTCCGCACCCGCGTGAATCACGAGTGAGCTTCCATCTGCGTCGAACAGCGAGGCGGTTCCCGGCGTAAGCGACACACGGTCGGTGCTGAACGCGACTTTACCGACGCCGCTGGCGGGGATGACGATGTTGGGGTTGTCACCCGCGTGCGGTCCCTTCGGATTCTCGAGTCCGTGCTCCTTCCCCATCGGGTTGTAGTGCGCTCCCGCGGTGGAGAACGGGGCTGTCGTGCCTCCATCGCATTTTCCCACTTCGTGGAAGTGGATTCCGTGGGTTCCCGCCGGAAGCGCAATGCTGGCGATATCCACGTACACCAATCCGTTCTTGTCCTGCCAGATCTGAGCTGTGCCGATCGGTGCACCGCTGACGTTATAGAGAATGGTCGTCGCCGATGAAACCGAATTCTTCACCTGGGCTGAAGAGCAGGCACCGCAGAGCGCGGCGACAGCGGCGGCGTAGAACACAAGGGATCTGCTCGGCGAGTTCATCTTCGACTCCGGTGTAGGGAAATTAGGGTTTGTCGCGAATCTTGAACTTCGTCCACAGTACGATCGTCGTGCAATCCTGCATGCCGCGGCTGTACTCCGCGGGCGTGCTTGGCCCGGCGTAAACCTCCACTCCCACGATCTCGCTGCCGTTGACGAAGTTGTTCACGTCACCCGGCTCCGCTGACTGCCACGGCATGCCGTCCACGAAAAACTGCACGCAGCCGCCTCCGCCGGAGAGGCTCGTGGTGCCGCGCGAGCTCGATATCTCGTCGCCCTGCGGTCCGGAGGTGACTCGAAGGCTCGGGACCCGCCGCAGGATGTCGCTAAGCATGTTCGCATGCATGGTCTGGATTTGCTCGGGCCCGAGGTAGTATCCCATTCCCGTTCGCTGCCGTTTGTTGAATCCGACCTTGTCGAGGCCGGCCTCACGACGGGCTGTTACGAGCACCGGATCCAGTGTCGCCACGAACTTGGGAAGCTTGATCGTCACCTGCTTCGCCTCGTGCGAGGAAAGATCCACCGGGACCGTTTCGGCGCCAAAGCCGAGGTGCCGCGCGAGTAGAACGTGCGTGCCGGAGGGCAGATTCCGCAGCGAGAATTCGCCCTTCTCGTTGGTGAGGACGACGACGTCGGTCCCCACAACCTCAACGCGGCTGCCGGCATTGGATGGAGCGCCCTCGAGAACGACGCGACCGGATACGACTGCGTTTCCAGTCTTGGATCCGGAATCGGCGCGAGAAAGTAGCAGCGTGCGCGCAAAGAGCTCCGACTCCTCGTCGCCGAGCGAGATCGGGATTTCCGCTGTGACTGCGCCGGCTTTTCTCGCCTGGAGTGTCGCCTGCATCGAGTTGGGTAGCCAGCAAAGCTGGAACGTGCCGTGCTCATCGGTGCTGTCGCGAATCACGCGCGGCGTACGTCTGACCCCGATTTCCTTCGATGCCTCCAGTTGGACCCACGCGATCGAAACCTCTGCCCCGGCGACCGGAGCCAGCGATTCCGGATCGGTCACGTGACCTATGACCGCGGACGTGCCCTGCGGCCGGAAGCCTGCCTTCGGGCAGGCGCCACGAATGATCGTCGTCGCGGATGGAACGGCGAGGAGAAGGAAGCTCGTGCTGTCGGGCCCGACATGAAAAGGCTTGCTCGCCAGTGAGATGCCGAGCGTGTCGAGTAGCGGATGAAAAACGCCCACCTGGTAGGTGCCGGGCGGAAGGCTGTCGACTCTGAACCGTCCGACCGAATCGGTGACGAGCGACCTCCTGGCGCCTTCGATGATCACGTCGGCCCCGCGAAGAAAGCGTCCGTTCAGGCTATCGACGACCACGCCGGAGATCATTGCCGTCCCCACCTTCGCTGCCGGAGCGGGCGCAGGGGGAGTCTTTTGCTGGGCCGAGAGGCGCGGCCCTGCGATGATTGAGCCGGCGAGCCAAGCGACGATCGATAACGATTTCAGGAGTCGCATTAATCTTCCAACGCAGGTTCGTATGCACTCTCAGTGTGCGGTGCCACTTGAGCGTGTGAGGTGATGAGGCGGGCGCAGGTGTTCCATCTGAGAATCGAGTCGTCGTTCCCCGCGGGCCGGATTGCCTCGGCCATCTCGTACCACGTCATCGCTTCCCTCAATGAATCATACGCCATTGCACCGCTGCCCATGCCACCGCGGTGCAGATGCGCCTGTCCGCTTCGCTCGGAAGCGATTCCGGTATAGTAGGCTCGCTGGTACTGATCGGTGATCCGCGGCAGCGTTTCGTGTACGGCCCTCATGAGCGTGGCGTGCACCCCCTCCGCGAGCTGGTCGGTGAGAGCGAGCACCAGCATCACCAACACCTGCTGGTTCGCGGAATCGATCTCCAGGATGTCGCGGCAAATGCTTTCGGCCGCCCAGGACTGATTGATCAGACGATACCGCTCGGCCTTCTGGATCGCGCGCGGAATCGATTCCCTTGAGATCGGCTTCAGCTTGAATTGCTCGGTCACGGCGCTGCTCCTGTCACCGTCTACCCTCCTCCCCCATCCCGCTTCCCCCTTCCCTCTTCCCGCTCTTACCCCGCATGAGGCGCACGAGTTTCCCGAGCGGGTCGTAGTGCCGATCGATTACTCGCTCCTTGAGCGGAATGATTGCGTTGTCCGTGATGGTGATGTTTTCCGGACAGACCTTCGTGCAGCATTTCGTGATGTTGCAGTAGCCGATTCCATCGCTCTCTTTCAGCTCCTCCGTTCGGTCCAGGATGTCGAGCGGATGCATCTCGAGCTGTGCCGCGTGCACCAGGAGCCGCGGACCAACGAACTGCTCGTGCAGATGATGGTCGCGAAGAACGTGACAGACGTCCTGGCAAAGGAAGCACTCGATGCACTTCCGGAACTCCTGCACGCGGTCGGCATCCGACTGCGCCATCCGCCAGGTTCCGTCGGGTGCGTCGGGAGGCCTGGGCGTGAACTTCCGGATTCGCTTCTTCGCGCGGAAGTTGGAGGAGACATCCGTCACGAGATCCTTTACCAGCGGAAAAGCGCGCATTGGCTCGACAGTCACCGGTTTCGCGAGATCGAGCTCGCTCAGCCGCGTCATGCACATGAGGCGCGGCATTCCGTTGATCTCCGCGGAGCACGAACCGCATTTGCCCGCCTTGCAGTTCCAGCGAACGGCGAGGTCGGTGGCGCCTTCCGCCTGGATCTGGTGAATCGCGTCGAGGACGACCATTCCCTCCGAAACGCTCGTCGAATAGTCCTGGAGCTGTCCCGTCACGCCGGCGCCGCGCCAGATGCGGAAGGTCGCGCTGCGCGTTTCGGTACCCGCGCTCGTATCACTTCTGGCGGCGGCGCGCTGGCCACTCGCGACGATGTTTTGTGCGAACGTCTCCTTGGCGGCCATTACTTGTTTTCCTCGACAATTTGACGGAGATCTTCCCGCATCTCCGGGATTGGCTCGTGCGTCACCTGCATCTCACCATCCGGACCACGCCTGATGACGATGTTGAACTTGCCGTAGCTCGGATCCTTTTCCGGGAAATCGTCGCGGAAGTGTCCGCCGCGGCTCTCCTTTCTTTCGAGTGCCGCGCGAGCGACGATCTCTGAAACCGTCAACAGATTCTGAAGGTCGAGCGCCGTGTGCCACCCCGGATTGTACTCACGGTTTCCGGTAACGGAAACCTTCCGCGCCCTTTCTTTCAGCGTCCTCAGCCCATCGATCGCGCGCCTGATCTCGTCCTCGCGACGCACGATGCCCACGAGCTCCTGCATCATCGTCTGAAGATCATGCTCCACCTGATAGGGGCCTTCCCCTCCGCCCTTCCGGTCGAACGGCTCGAGCGCGGCACGGACAATCGCGTCTGCCTGCTGCGCGTCTGCTCTCGGAGACGACTGTCTCTCCGCAAATTCAGCTGCATACTTGCCTGCCCGCATTCCGAAAACCAGGAGATCGGAGAGGGAGTTTCCGCCCAGTCTGTTCGCGCCGTGAAGGCCGGCACCCACTTCGCCCGCGGCGAAGAGTCCAGGAACGGAAGACATCTGCGTGTCACCGTCGACGCGGATTCCCCCCATCACGTAGTGCGTGGTGGGCCCGACTTCCATCGGCTCCTTCGTGATGTCGATGTCGGCGAGCTGCTTGAACTGGTGGTACATGCTCGGGAGCTTCTTCTTGATGTGCTCCTCCGCGTTGGAAAGCTTGGATCTGGTCCACGAGATGTCGAGGAAAACGCCGCCGTGCGGACTTCCCCTTCCCTCGCGGACTTCTTTCATGATCGCGCGCGCGACGTGATCACGTGTGAGCAGCTCGGGCGGCCGGCGGGCGTTCTTGTCACCCTGCGTGTAGCGCCAGCCTTCCTCTTCGTTGTCGGCGGTCTGCCCGCGGTAATTCTCGGGGATGTCGTCGAACATGAAACGGCGACCTTCCTTGTTCACGAGAATGCCGCCTTCGCCCCGCACCCCTTCAGTCACGAGAATGCCGCGTACGCTCGGCGGCCACACCATTCCCGTCGGGTGAAACTGAACGAACTCCATGTCCTGCAACGCGGCGCCTGCATTGTAGGCGAGCGCGTGTCCGTCCCCTGTGTACTCCCAGCTGTTGCTCGTCACACTGAACGCTCGCCCGATGCCGCCCGTAGCGAGCACAACCGCCTTCGCCGCGAACAACTTGAACCGGCCGCGCTCGCGATCATACCCGAGCGCGCCGGAAATCCGATTGCCGTCCTTGAGGAGTGAGACGATGGTGCACTCCATGTGCACATCGATTGACTGATGGACAGCGTAGTCCTGGAGAGTTCGGATGATCTCGAGTCCCGTGCGGTCGCCGACGTGTGCCAGACGCGGATACTTGTGCCCGCCGAAGTTGCGTTGGAGGATCCGGCCATCCGCCGTTCTATCGAACACCGCGCCCATCGCCTCGAGCTCATTCACGCGGTCGGGCGCTTCCTTCGCGTGCAGCTCCGCCATGCGCCAGTTGTTGAGATACTGGCCACCCCGCATCGTGTCGGCGAAGTGAACTCGCCAGTTATCGCGGTCGTCGACGTTGGCGAGTGACGCAGCGATTCCGCCTTCCGCCATCACAGTGTGCGCCTTGCCGAGCAGCGACTTGCAGATGAGGCCCACTGTCGCTCCGCTGTGCGCCGCCTCGATCGCCGCGCGCAACCCCGCGCCTCCGGCGCCTATCACGAGCACGTCGTGCTCGTGCTTCTGGTACTCCGCCACTTAGAAGAGCCTCACGTCGTGCCAGATGCCCATCGCGCAGAATCTGATGAACACGTCGGAGAACGCGACCCACACCAGGCTGAGCCAGGCCCAGCGCATGTGGCCACGATTGAGGCAGCTGACGCAGTCGTACGTCGTCTTCCGTACCGGGGCGCCTGAGAGCCGGTCGAGATAACCGCCCACGAGATGCCGCAGCGAATGACATCCCAACGTGTAGCCGCCGAGGAGGATGACATTGATGGCTAGTACAATCGTGCCGAGGCCGATTCCGAAGTTCTGGTGGCCCGTATCCCGATTGTAGAACCACATCGCCTTGTACACGTCGCTGGCAAGGATGACGAGAAAAACCAGCGCGGCATAGAGGAAGTAGCGGTGGACGTTCTGAATCACGAGCGGGAGATACCGCTCACCGCGATAGCTTTTGCGCGGCTCGCCCACGGCGCAGTTGGGCGGGTCGGCCCAGAAGCTCTTGTAGTACGCGCCTCTGTAGTAATAGCAGGTGAAGCGGAAGCCGGCGGGAAAGGGGAGGATGATGAGCGCGGGCGAAAATGGAATGAATGCCGGAAGCCAGGCCGGCCGGCCGCCGGCTATCCACGCGTGCGGAGAGTCGGAAAACAGAAGCGGCGAGTAGAACGGCGAGAGGTAGTTCCCGAATGAGAAATACTTGTTCTGGAACGCAGCCCACGTCGCGTAAACGACAAAACTCGTGAGCACGATGAACACCACGAGCGGCTGAACCCACCACGCGTCGCGGCGCGTCGTTTGGCCGAAACCGCGGCGCGTGAGCTGGACGACTTCAGATGCCATTAGTGAGGTACCTCGCGCCGGGGAGGCGCGTTGACAATCGGCTGAACGAATTACTTCTTCGCAAAATTAGTTTTTGCGGCGAGGCGGGGATAGTCTGGAACCGCGAGTGGCTCTGGCGTGCTCAGCGATTGATCTTGCGGCCTATTCCTTCTCTGGCACGATGCAAAGAGCCTCCGGCACTTTTCAGCGCCGGAGGCTCTTCGATTTGCTTAGCTGCTACTGATTACGACTTCGCTGCCGGAGCGGTCTTTCCCTTCCTGCCCCAGCCTTTGTGTTCGCCCTTGCCACGCTCAGCCATCTTCTTCTGGCGAGCGTCGAACTTTGCCTGCTGATCAGGCGTCAGGATCGCGCGCATCTCGGCGTTTTCCTGGGTGCGGATGGACTGGCCACCCTGCATTACCTGGCGGGCCTTCTCCATGTTGGTGCGCGCCGCAACGGTGTCACCCTTCTGGTGAGCCGCGCGGGCAGCTTCCATGAACGGCTTGGCCTGGTTGCGAAGCGCTTCGTTCCGGGGCTGGTACTTCGCGCGGATCGTCTTGACCTGCGCCTTCTGCGCATCGGTCAGGTTCAGATCACGGCCGAACTCTCTGCCGCCTTCTCTGCCGGCACGCATCTGGCCGCCGCGGCGATGGGAACTGTCTGCCTTCGGGGCAGCGGACTGAGCTGCGGAAACTCCCGCCACTCCAACGATCATCAAGGCGCCGAGCGCCAAGGCACGAACTGACGACATTTCAATCCTCCACAACTGTTAGCGCCGCGCGCGGAAATGCCGCGGCTTCCCAGTTAGACTGGCATCAAGGCTCGTCGTTAAGGGCCTATTGCCTATTATGGATCGGGGCTCGCGACTGGCAACTTCAATACTGAAGCAGGAGGCCGTTAGCTAACTGCGCTTGGGGCTGGAAAGCCTCCATACAGGCGCAATGGGGCTCGCAGGCGACTGATCAACCCAGAAGACTGCCAAATCTCCCTCGTCTTAGGCTGCTGGTTGCTCCCGAGCTTCCAGCTGGCCGCCGGAAGCTTGGGAGTTTCAGTCTCCGTGAATGACGCAGTGGTGTGGTGGGCGATCCTCTACCGCAGTTAGGTCCGTTTGGAGGACATTAACTGGGCAGTCCCCGAATCCGCCAAGAAAAGCGTCCTGGCGATTAGCCTCGGTTCGCTATCAGCCCCCTGCTTCAGTTCTGTGGATGCCAGCCGCAAGCAGGCGATCCAGGCCGAGGCAGATCTACCCTGCGGCCGCCGTGGGAACCGACCCGAATCTCCGTTCCCTGGAGTGGAATTCGTTAACCGCGCTCTGAAGGTCGGCGGCCGTGAAATCGGGCCAGCGGCGGTCGGTGAAGTACAGCTCGGCGTAGGCGCATTCCCAGAGAAGGAAATCGCTCAGGCGCTGCTCCCCTCCCGTTCGGATCAGCAGGTCGACGTCGCGCGCTTCGCCGGTCCAGTGATCAACCTTGCACATCGCCTGGGAAAAGCTTTCGCGCGTGATGCCCTCTGCTCCCCGAAGAAGCTCCGCCGCGCGCAACATTGCGTCGCGCGCGGAATAGTCGACCGCGATGCGAAGCTCGAGGCGCCTGCCGCGTTTGGTCGCTTCTTCGGCGGCCGTGATCGCGCGAAGCAGCTCGCCCGGGATGCGGTCACGACGTCCGATGATTCTCATCCGCACATCATTGGTGACGCAACGATCCGTCTCGGCCACCAGGTAGCGCCGGAACAGGCGCATCAGAAGCGCGACCTCGCGCGATGGGCGCGCCCAGTTGTCGGCCGAGAACGCGTACAGCGTGAGCATTCCGATCCCACTGTCGGCAGCGGCTTCGACGATCTTTCGCACCACGCGTGCGCCGGCGATGTGCCCCGCCGTGCGCGGACGTCCACGCGCATTCGCCCAGCGTCCATTGCCATCCATGATGATGGCAACATGGATTCCCGGTTGAGCGTGGGTCGACTGCGGCTGCGACGGCCGGGCGTGCGTGTGCTTCATTGGGTGGTGGGTGTGGGGCACTCGGTCAGCGCTCCCGCGTGGCGCGAATGAGCGCCTCCATGTGATCGAGGTAACGCTCGAGCGCGCGCCGTCCCGCGGCAGTCAGGCGGTACTCCGTCTTGGGCATCCGCCCTTCGAAAGACTTGGTGCACGCGATGTACTCGGCTTCCTCGAGCTTCCGGGCATGAACGCTCAGATTGCCGTCGGTCGTCTTCATCAGTTTCTTGAGGTCACTGAAGCTGAGCGAATCGTTAACGGCAAGCGCGCTCACGATGCCAAGCCGCAGACGCTCGTGAATAAGACGATCGAGCGCGTCGGCTCGCGACGAGGCGTGCGTCACGTCAGTCTTTCCGCGGACTGTGCGCAAGTCTCCCACCGTTGGACGACGATCGTCTCGCGCGGTTCCGTGCTTAGCCACCGTGCCTCCGTGCGATCGGAATTCCAAACGCGATGTGAAGACCACCGAACGCCCCCGCCATGATCCAGTCGTTCCACGACAGCGGCGTGAAAAGCGCGAGAGCTCCAGCCATCATGAAACAGATCCCCATGACGGGCACTACTCTCACCGAGAACGCGCCACCTGCCATGACTCCGGTGCCGTAGAGGAGCAGCCAAGTTCCCGGAATTGCCCCGAACAGCCCCGCGCGATACAGGACAATGGTGAGAAGTGCGCCGACGAACATCGGCGGTGAAAAGCTGAGAATGAATTTTCGGCCCGGCCCGGAGAGCAGCGGCACGTGCGCTCTGCGTGCCTTTTGCACGATCGCCCAGAGCATTACAGCGGGAGCGAGCACAGCAGCCGCCATCCAGACGTAGATCGACGCCAGCACCGAGTTCTGCGCGCTTGCGATTGTGGCTGCGATTGCGGCGATGACTCCGACCGCCACCATTCCCCAACCAGAGACCGCGGTGAACGAGCCCGCCGTCTCCATCGTATCACGGATGAAAGCGAGATTGTCCATTGCCCGCACGTGCAGGGCGGGCGGTTCGGGCGCGGGAGCGCGATGAAGTGGTGTTACCGAGGCCATGAGATCGAAGTTAGATGTGGGACCAATAACTGTCAAGTACTTTGCGGTGTAAAGTAGAGTGCGTGTGGGGCCTGTCTTTGGGGACGGGGGAAGGGGGAAGGGAGAAGGGAGAAAACGCGAACCGGGAACGGTCTTCCCGCACTTCCCTCTTCCCTCTTCCCTCTTCCCTCTTCCCTCTTCCCTCTTCCCTCTTCCCTCTTCCCTCTTCCCCTTTACCCCAAAGCAATCGGTCCGGGCAACGGATCGCTCGCCGGAAAGCTCTGCTCGACCATTTTGTCCAATCGCCTCTCATCGATCGCGTCGGCCAGCAGCTCCACCAGCTTCGCGCAGAAGGCAGGCAGATCATCCGGCTTCCGGCTCGTCAGTAGCTTCTGATCGACCTGCACCTGCTTGTCGACCCAGGCCCCGCCGGCGTTTCTGACGTCCGTCTCCAGGCTTGGCCACGACGTGATCGTCCTGCCGCGGACGGCGTCGGCTTCGACCAGCAGCCAGGGCCCGTGGCAAATCGCGGCCACCGGCTTGTCGAGCTCCATGAATTGCCGCACAAAGGCCACCGCATCCTTGTTCGTGCGGAGCTTGTCCGGATTGGCGACTCCGCCCGGCAATACCAGAGCGTCGAAATCCCGAGCCGACACTGTCGATACCACGACGTCCACGTCGAATTTCTCTCCCTTCGCATCGTGGTTGGTCGACTGGATCTCGCCTGTCTTGTCGGAAACGAGGACCGTGTCGGCGCCCGCCTGCTTGAGCGCGTTCCACGGCGCTGTGAGCTCCACCTGTTCGACCCCGTCGGTTGCGAGGAATGCGACTTTGCGCCCCTTGAGCTGGCTGGCCATGGCGATCTCCCGTTTCGGTTGCGTCTCGATTGAGGCTCTCATTCAGGTCAGAAAATGTGCCAGCGGGGGAGCAGGGTAAGGCACCTGACCCGGGACGCTGCAGTGGCCATATTTCAACGTGCCAATCGTCGATCTTTACGGACATGAAGCGCTGCGCGAGCGGCTGACCGAGAGCATTCGTGCCGGAACCCTCCCCGCGAGCCTGCTGCTCCAGGGACCCCGCGGCGTCGGCAAGCAGCGTCTGGCTCTCTGGCTGGCCCAGCGGCTGATGTGCGTCGAAGCGGACTCGCCTTGCGGCACTTGCAAGACCTGCCGCTACGTCGCCGAGCTCACCCATCCGGACCTGCATTGGATTTTTCCGCGGCCGCGGCTCAAGGACTCCGATCCCGACATCGAGCAGGTGAGAGACGATTACGCGGAAGCCACCTCGGATCGGGTCAAGGCCAACGGGCTGTACGCCGCTCCATCTGGAACGGAAGGGATTTACGTCGCCACTGTCCGCTCGCTCGTGCAAATGGCGGTCATGACGCCGGCGATGGGCTCGAGGAAGATCTTCATCATCGGTGACGCCGAGCGAATGGTCCCGCAGGAAGGCGCGGACATGGCGGCAAATGCGTTCCTCAAGCTTCTGGAGGAACCGCCCGCCGACACGACCATCATCCTGACGACGAGCGAGCCCGGCGCGCTCCTGCCGACGATTCGCTCGCGGGTCGTTGCGGTACGGGTGCCTTCGCTTTCGGACGACGCAGTCCGGACGTTTGTCGAGAACCCGATCGTCAAAACGGCACTCGACGCCATTCACAAAGCGTCCGCCTCGGAGCGCGTGCGGGCAGCCGCGGGCGCACCAGGCAGGCTTCTGACGGGTGATACCGACGCGAAAGCGATCATCAACGCGCGCAGGATCGTCGACGCTGCGACGAGCGCGCGCCGGTCCGCGGTTTATTCCGCCGCGCTTTCTCAAGGCGCAGCTGGTGCCCGCGGTGCGTTCGCCGATACCCTCGAAGCGCTGGTCGAGCTGCTCGGCGAGCGCGCGCGGGAGGCGCTTCACAAGGAGGATGTTGCCGCCGCTGCATCGGCGGCGCGGGCCGTCGATGCGGTACTCAAAGCACAAACCTACGCTGACGGGAACGTCAGCCCTCAGCTCATCGCATCAAAGCTGATTCGAGACCTGTCCGGGGCTCTGCGGTGAGCGAGCTGACGCATTTGGACGCCGAGGGACGCGCACGCATGGTTGATGTCGGGGAGAAAGACGAGACCCCGCGCACAGCATACGCGGAAGGATCCATCACAATGAGTCCTGACACGCTGGACGCGATCGAACGAAATGCACTCTCGAAAGGCGATGCCATCGCGGCAGCGCGCATCGCTGGAATCATGGCGGCGAAAAGGACGGCCGATCTCATTCCGCTGTGCCACCCGATTGGCCTGACCGACGCTGGTGTGGATCTCGAGGTGGATCGATCGCTGCCAGGCCTGCACGCAACTGCGTGGGCGTCGACGCGCGGAAGAACGGGCGTCGAGATGGAGGCGCTCACCGCAGTCACCGTTGCGCTCCTTACGATTTACGATATGGCGAAGGGGCTGGACCGCGGCATGGAAATCTCCCGCGTGCGCTTGACCGAAAAGCGCGGCGGCAAGAGCGGGGACTGGAAGCGAAAGTAGCGAGCTCAAACGAGCGGCAGACTCAGCTCCGGTTTGTCCGTAAGATTTCCGCTAGGCCGGTGCGGCTCCATGTGAACGAGCACGCCGACCACGCTCGGAATCGCCGCGAGGATGGCGTACTTGACCGACGCCGCAATCTCGTGAGCGGCTGCGAGCGTAATCGCGGGGTCAGCCTGCACGTGAACGTCCGCGTAAAACCCGAGACCCGACCGTCGCACTATCAGCTTCTCCACGTTTCGGACGCCGTTTACCGAGCACGCCGCTTCCATCACGCGTTCCTTGACTGAGCGATCGGGCGCTTCGTCCATCAGCCCCGAGATCGCCGGGCGGAGCGTCCGCAGACCGTTCACTGCGACGAGCAGCGCCGCGACCAGCGCCGCCCAATCGTCTGCGGCCTCCCAGCCGCGCCCGCCAATCAGCGCGATGCTGATTCCAATGAACGCCGCCAGCGAGCTGATCGCGTCCGCGCGGTGGTGCCACGCGTCGGCCGTGACAGCAGTGCTCCCGACGTCTTTGCCGACCCGCGACACCCGTCTGTAGAGAACTTCCTTGACGATGATTACGCCCGCTGCGACGAAGAGCGTGAAGGGCGCCGGAAGGTGGTGCGGCGTGCGAATCTCGCGAATGGCCAGCATCGAGATTCCCGCCGCTGCGCCGAGCAGCATCAAGGAGACCAGAGCCGCGGCCAACGGCTCGGCCTTGCCGTGGCCGTAGGGGTGATCCTCGTCGGCGGGACGGGCGGCGATGCTCAGGCCCAGCCAGACAATCAGCGAGGAGAAGATATCGGCGGACGACTCCACGGCGTCCGCAACCAGCGCGTTCGCGTGACCGATGATGCCCGCAAACAACTTCACGAGCACCAGCCCCGCGTTGATCAGCAGGCCGGCCTGCGCCCAGCGGATACCCCGGCGGGTTTCGTTATTCACTGCAGCAACTGACTAAAGGTCGACTGTCTCCAGTCGCTCAGCAGCCTCATTGATGCGCGACGCGTAGGCCTCAGTGTCCTCCCCGGACACGCGCAGCGGGATCACGAAATCGGGATTCTCCGGCGGATTGGAGAATGGCGTGTTGACGAACAGATCTCCTCCCCGAGCGATGACAGCCGCCTCGAAGCGATCGATCGCGGTCATCAGGTCATCGAGCTGGGCGCCTGTCTCGCGCCCAGTGAGAAGCGCGCCCCGTTGCCGCAGCCTGCCGGCGAGCTCGAGCGCGGCTCCGGCTCGCTCCTCGCGGCGATGCGGGTCCAGGTCTTCCTGCTGCTCCTCAAAGGATTCCTCTCTCATTCAGCCTCCATGGTTTCCGGATTACGGGAACAACATGCAAGTCCCGTGAACCCGGCGTGAAAGGTGCGACATTGTATCCCTTTCGTCGAGGGCAGTCGGAATGTCGCGAGCATTCGTGAAAGAAGATGCTGGGTGGGGTGATCCGGGGAAGCGCTACTCCCTCCCCGCCCGTAACGATCCCGGATTCGATGAGGCGGCAGCCGAAGCGCTGCTAGAGGGCGCACTCTCCGGCGAGACGGGAAGCGCGGAAAGCGCCACCGGATACTACTGGGGCGAAAAAAAGCTCCGCCCGTTCGTCGAGGCCATTCGGGTGCGAGCGGAGCGAGACCGGGACGAGCGGCTCGCGCAGCTCGCAGAAAGGTTTCTGCGCTGACGTCGCCTCTTGCCGAGCGGTCGGGCAGTTTGCTACATCCTAGCAGCCACGACCCTCGCCTTCCCCGGAGACCTGCGTCCTGAAATCTCCCGCCCCTCGTTCGTTGTTCGGCCCAACGCCAGTGGGAAGAATCGCTTCGATGCCCGCGCGCGTACTGTTGATCCTCGTTGGCACCATCGCGGTTGCGTTGAGCGGCGCGTGCAACGGCGACAACGACCGGTCGGCCACGCGAATCCGGGTGATCGATTCCACCTACACGCAGTCGTGGCAACCGATGGAGGACACCGGCACCGTTTATCGGATTGAAGTTGTTTCTCCACTCGGCGCGGACACGATTCGAAATGTCATTCCGCCGGCCCCGATTCTGGTCGGCGACACCCTCGTGATGGGCCTCCTGCAGATTTCCGAGGATTCATCGACGCCGCAGCGCAAAATATTCCGGCTGCGCCTGGGAACGCACCGCATCGAGACAGGCCCGATACCGGACGACGTCTGGTCTTCCTATCAGGATCTTCTCGTCTCACCCGATGGGCGCTTCCTCGCCTATGTCGGCGAAGACACTACACCCGCGAATCCCGGCACCTACGGCATCGTTCGCGACCTCAAAACCGGCGCGATTGTGATGAGAGGTCCCGGCGGCGGGGGGTGCGATTGCGACGAAGACTTCAATCACGCGCGCTGGTTCGCGCCCGACAGCTTCGAGATCGCCGTCGCGCACACCAACAGCAGTGGCGGGTGGGAGCGCTGGTCCGGCAAGGCGTCCGCGAGCCGGATTCACGTGGACACCCTGAGCGACGAACCGGATTGGCATTGAAAGATCCCGTCCGCGCGTTTCTTCGCCACACGCTCGCCACGATCGCGTACCGCGCCGCCAAGGTCGAACGCTACGCGCCGCCGGGGTTTGGAACCTTCAGGCTCGGAAAGGCCGCTCGCACTCCGGTGGAAATCGTCGCGCATATGGGCGATTTGTTCGACTGGGCACTCAGCATGGCGCAGGGAAAACCAGATTGGGTCCAGTCCAAGCCACAGGTGTGGAGGAAGGAAGTCCAGCGGTTTCACGCTTCCCTTCTTGCTCTCGACAGGTACCTCGCGTCGGATGCACCGATGGGCGCGAGCTACGAGGAGCTTTTTCAGGGACCAATATCCGACGCCCTTACGCACATCGGACAGATTGCGATCTTGCGGCGGCAGGACGATTCCCCAGTCAGGTCCGAAGTTTATGCCAGCGCGGACATCGCGCCGGGGAGGGTTGGCGCTGAGCAACCGAAGAATCCGTTAGAGTTCGACAGCCCGCCAGTGGAGAAGACGGCCGGTTGATTCGTGCAACCTCACGCGACTCATGCTCGTAGAGATCCCTATGCAGACATCCGTCCAGGCACCAGCACGCCCCGCCGAACAACCGGCCATCATCAACGTGCCGCGAGGTCAGGGGCCTCCGACCGTTATTCGCTTGCCGCAGATCCCCGCCGGGCCCGGAGGTCCGGGCTCCCCGGAGTTCGCGCTTCCGATGCCGCGTACCGCAAGGGATATCGAAGCGCTCAAGGCGCGCCGCGAGGAGCTATCTAATCAACTCCAATCGGTTGATGGCCGGCGCTCCAAACTGATCAGTCAGCTCAAGCAAACCCAGGATCCGCAGGCGATAAGTGGGCTTCAGGACCGGCTCGCGCTGCTTGATTCCCGTCAACTCCAGCTGGAGTCGGACATTCAGCTGACCGGACAACAGCTTACGAGTCCCGCGGCGGGACTGCTTGCGAGCACGTCCGCAGGACCATTCGCCTTCGGCCTTCAATCGGGACAAGTCATGACACTCTCCGTGCTTTCGATCCTCTTCATTTTCTTTCCGCTGGCGATCGGCGCCGCCCGCGCGATCTGGAAGAGATCCAGCCGACCCGGGCCTACGCCGGCGGTTTTTGCCGAGAGCGCACAAAGGCTGGAGCGGTTGGAAGCGTCGGTCGATGCAATTGCGATCGAGATCGAGCGGGTATCCGAAGGCCAGCGCTTCGTCACCAAGCTTCTCTCCGAAAGCCAGCCGGCGCTCAAGCTCGGCGCCGGCCAGCGTACTCCGGAAACCGTCCGCGGAAGTTAGCCCGACCCTTCCGCGGCTCGGGTGATTCTCTGCTAGCTAGACCGCTGGGGAAGCGATCTTTGCGTTGGCGGCGGGCATCGTCTGCTGCCCCCTGAGGGCCGCTGCGCCCATCATGCCGCCCAAGCCCATCGACTCCACCACGTTGCTCGGAACGACCATGAGCGCGCCCTTTTCCTTGAGTCCTTCGTAGAGGATGTTCATCGCGCGCAGGTGCAGCGCCGTCGGATTGTTCTCGTACGACTTCGCGGCCTCGAAGAAGAGGTGTGCGATCTCGACTTCGGCCTGACCGAGGATGATGCGCGCCGATTTTTCGCGTGACGCCTGTGCTTCGCGGGACATCGCGTCCTGCAGCGAAGTCGGGATCACAATGTCGCGCATCTCGACCGACTGCACGGTTACTCCCCACGGGTTCGATCTCTGATCGATCAGCGCCTGCAGCTCGGCCTCGATCCGCTCGCGCCCGCGCAGCAGCTCGCTCAACGATGTGCGGCCGATGATATCGCGGAGTCCGGTCTGGGCCGCCCAGCTGACCGCCTGGGTGTAGTCCTGAACTTCGAGCGCCGCCTTTTCGGAGTCGTGGACCATCCAGAAGAGAACTGCATCCACGTTTACCGGCACCGTATCCGACGTGAGCGTCTCCTCGGCGGCAAAGCTCGTGGTGATGACGCGCTGATCGATGTAGATCGAGATGGTCTCGACGAAGGGTGTGATCCAGAAGAGGCCCGGACCCCTCAACCCGGTGTATTTACCGAGCCGAAGCACGACGGCCCTCTCCCATTGTTTCGCGATTTTGGGCGACTGCGAGAAAAAGAATCCGGCGATCGCCCAGATAAAGAACCAGCCAGGATTCTGGGTCGCTACCGTCATCACTATTCCGGCGAGAAAGAAGACGAGCAGAATGAAGATCGAGACCACATTTGCACGACTCTGCGACCGTGAAGCCCGCGCGGCGCGGCGTGCTGCGAGAACTTCGTCCATTGCTGGCATTTATTTTTTCTCCTCGTTTCTGAGCTGAGTTATTAGCTCGGGTAAAGTGAATCCCAACAGCGCGGCATCGCCAACGAAGCGCTGGATCAGCTCGCGCAGCTCTCGCTCACGGTGCGCTCGCGCCGCCAGGGGCGTCGGAGATTCCCGAACGAAAGTGCCAACCCCGCGTCGAGTCTCCAGCATTCCATCGCGCTCGAGCTGGGCGTAGACTCTGGCGACCGTGTTAGCGTTCACGGCGAGATCCACCGCGAGCTGCCTCACAGTCGGGAGTTGTGCTCCCGACTCTAACTCCCCCGTGGCGATCGCCGCTCTGATGGATCGCTCCAGCTGAGCATAGATCGGCGTGGGGCTCGATGAATCGATACTGAAGGTTGGCATTGTCTGCTTGTACTATCACATTAGGACACTACGAGGGCAAGGGGGACCTTGTTTCAGGCCGGATTCAGGGGGTTAACTACGGCGTTCGGTAGTTACCTGTTATGGGTGTACATGAGATCGACCAGCTCATCGTACATCCTGTCGGCCTGCTGCCCACCAGTGCGTATCGCCCCGGTCGCGCAATGCTTGAGGTGGTTTCGCATCAGTTCGCGGCCGACGCCACGGAGTGCCTCCTGAACCGACGAGATCTGCGTGAGGATATCGGCGCAGTAACGGTCCTCGACAACCATCTTCTGAAGCCCGCGAACCTGCCCCTCGATGCGGCGAAGTCGTTTCAGATTTCGCGACTTGACCTCGGGGTCGACCGCGACTGCGTTTCGCGAGCGCGTCGACGCGTCGCGAACCGCGCACCCGCATTCCGACCCGTTCGTCGCGGCGACCCGGTCGCCACCCTTCGTCTTCGCGCTCATCTCAACTCCTCGTTGTCTCAAGGCAGGCGCACCGTGCGCAGCCGCAGGCTGTTCGTGACTACGCTTATGGAGCTCAGCGCCATCGCCGCGCTGGCGATGATCGGACTCAGCATCAGTCCGGTGACGGGATAAAGCACGCCGGCGGCGATCGGGATTCCGATCACGTTGTAGATGAACGCCCAGAACAGATTCTGTTTCATGGTCGTCATCGTCTGCCGGGAAAGCGAGATCGCGGTCGGGACTCCTCTCAGATCGCTCCGCACGAGAGCAATGTCGCTTGCCTCGATTGCGATGTCCGTTCCCCTCGGCATCGAGACGCCGACATCCGCCTGCGCCAGCGCCGGCGCGTCGTTGATTCCGTCGCCGACCATCGCCACGACTCTGCCCTTCTGCTGAAGCGCGCGAATCTCCATCACCTTGCCGTCCGGCAGGACCTCGGCGACGACGCGCTCGATTCCAGCGGCCTTCGCCACCGACTCGGCCGTCGAGCGACGGTCGCCGGTCAGAAGTACGACATCGATTCCCATTTGCTCGAGCCTCTCCACCGCTTCGCGCGATGTCGGTCGGATCGCGTCGGTGACGGCGATGATCCCGGCAACCCGGCCGTCAATCGCTACGAAGAGCTCGCTCGCACCGGCGATGGCCCGCGGAGCGACCGATCTGTCCGCGGCGTCCAGGTCGAGTTTGAGCTCGCGCATCAGCTGCGCGTTGCCGACCGCGACCCCTCGGCCGCCAACGACGCCGGTTACACCGCTTCCCGTGCGCGACTGGAAATCGCTGACGGGCTCGAGCCGAGCGCCCCGTGCTCCGGCGGCGCGGACGATCGCACTCCCGACAGGATGCTCCGAGTACCGCTCGAGTGACGCGGCGATCGCAAGGATCTCGATTTCCCCGGCCGAGCCGATCGCGATCACACGTCCGACGGAAGGCGCACCCTCGGTCACGGTGCCGGTCTTGTCCAGCACCACTGTGTTCACATCGCCCGCGCGCTGGAGGATCTCACCGCCCTTGATGAGCAGCCCAAGTTCCGCCCCGCGGCCAGTCGCAACCATCACCGCGGTTGGCACAGCGAGTCCCATCGCGCAGGGACACGCGATGATCAGCACCGAAACAGCAGCCACTATCGCGCGCGGCAACGCCGCCGTGTCGGCAAGAAAATACCAGGCGAGAAACGTCACGATCGCGATCGAGACGACAACGGGAACGAATACAGCGCTGACTCTGTCGGCCAGACGCTGAATTGGAGCACGCGAGCTCTGCGCGTCCCGCATCAGCTTCACGATCCGCGCGAGGACGCTATCCGCGCCCACACTCGTCGCCCGATACCTGAACGCGCCGGTCGTATTCACTGTACCGCCGACCACTCTTCCCCCGGCCGTCTTCGCGACGGGAAGGGGCTCGCCCGTCAGCATCGACTCATCGATCTCGCTCGCGCCATCGATGATCGTCCCGTCGACGGGGATTCGCTCACCCGGCCGGACGACTATCACTTCGCCCGAGACGACGTCTGACAACGGCTTCTCGATCCAGCTGGTCCCCCGCTCCACTCGAGCGGTCGACGGAAGAAGCCTGACGAGCTTCCTCAGCGCCTCGGAGGTCTGACGTCGCGCGCGCGCCTCGATGGCGCGCCCCGCGAGAACGAGCCCGATGATGAGTATCACCGCTTCGTAGTAGACGTCGGGCGCAATTCCATTCCGCGCGAACAGATGCGGCGCCACGGTCGCGACAAGGGAGTAGAGAAAGGCCGACCCGGTGCCGAGTGCGATCAGCGTATTCATGTCGGCGGAGCGGTGGAGGAGCGCTTTCCACGCGCGACGATAGATGTCGCGGCCGGCCCACGCGAGAATTGCGGTCGTGAGCGCGAGAAGCACGTAGTTGACGAGCGAGCTCCCCCTGAGAAGCATGGAGAGCAGCATCGACAACACGCCCGCGACGACGCTGACACCGGCCTTGATCCCGAGCGCGCGCGCCTCCCGAGCTTCAGCGTCTTCCGCGATGGAAGCGCCCCCTGGAGGCTCATCCTCGGCGCTCGGCAGCTCGGCGTCGTAGCCGGTGGCTCGGACTGCGTCGATCAGCCGTTGGGGCGTAACCCTCGACGGGTCGTATTGCACAGCCGCGCTGTTCGTGAGCAGGTTGACCGACGCATCGATTACCCCCGGCTCGGCCACGAGCGCGCGCTGGACGCGTGCCTGGCACGCGGCGCACGTCATTCCCGTCACCGGGAACGAGATCGACTCTTCCTTCTGAGCTTCGAGTGTGGCTGTCACGTCCTACCCTCCAACTTCAATCAATATACCCCCCTCCCCTATGTCAACGGCTGATCCGGGGGCTCGCCCTGGGGTCGAGCGTGAGCCCCGTTGGGCCTGGCGAGGAGGGGAGCGCATCTTGCGTTGCAACGGGCCTGGAGGTCGTTGTGCCTATGCAGGAAAATGGTATAGCCGGATCGCCCGGATCACAGACCGCACTCTCGGACGTTCCGTTCGAGAATTGCACCCTCGCCAAAGCTCTGGCGGACAGGATGCGCGACAGTAGCGAAGACCTGACCCGCCGCTGGCTCGATCGGATCAGTGCCCGGGTCAAGATCGACCCCAACCGCATCTTCCCCACCGACGCGCTGCTGGACCACGTCCCGCTACTCATCCTCGGAATCGCCGACTACATCGAGAACCCGGAGCGAGTCATAATGTCCGAGGTGCCGGTCGTCGCGAAGGCGATGGAGCTGGGCGAGCTCCGGTTCTCCCAGGGCTTCGACGAATACGAGGTGCTGAAGGAATACGAGATCTTCGGCGGGATTCTCTTCTCGTTTCTCTCGCGCGTCGTGGACGACATCGAGGAGCCGTGCAGCAGAGGCGAACTGCTCGCGTGCGCGCATCGACTCTTTCTCGCCGTAGCCCTCATCCAGCAAGCGACGTTGACTCACTACCTGAGCCTGGTCAAGGAACGGCTCAATGAGCGCGAGCAGCGGCTTCGCGGCTTCAATCGCGCGCTCAGCCACGAGCTGAGAAACCTGATCGGGACCATCGCGGGGGCAGCTGAAATTCTCGAGCTGGGCACATTCTCGGTCGAACAGCAGCGCACGATGACGTCCATGATCATTCGCAACAGCAGCAACATGAAGGTTACACTCGAAAACCTCATGGAGCTTTCACGCCTGGATGAGGACGCGCGCCAGTCGCGTCACATTGCTCTCCCGAACGCGGCGGCAGAAGTAGCGCGCCAGCTCCGTGAGTCGGCGCGCGCCCACGGCGTAGAGATCAGATTGCCGGCGGACTTGCCTCCGGTCAGCGTCAGCGCAGCGGCGTTCGAGTTATGCCTTTCCAACCTGTTGGCGAACGCGATCAAGTACTCCGATCCTTCCAAGGACAAGCGGTGGGTCGAGGTTCGCGCGCAGGTCACCTTGCCGGATGACGGTGCGCAGGCCGAGACCGTGGTGGAGGTGCATGACAACGGCCTG
This sequence comes from Gemmatimonadaceae bacterium, assembly GCA_035317285.1. Lineage (GTDB taxonomy): Bacteria > Gemmatimonadota > Gemmatimonadetes > Gemmatimonadales > Gemmatimonadaceae > UBA4720. The sequence continues at coordinate 24,772 of DATHHC010000094.1, forward strand.
GGCGTTCCGGAGGGAAAACGCGCCGATCTCTTCAAGCGGTTTTATCGCGCGCACGACGAATCCAACAAGGACATCGACGGAACCGGGCTCGGCCTGAGCATCGTGCGCGAGACGGTTACGTCGCTCGGGGGAAAGGCGTGGGCAGATTTTCGCGAGGACGGTACAACCTTCTTCTTTACGATGCCGCATCGCCGGTCCGAGGACGACGCCGCGACGGAAGCGATTGTCGTTCCCGCGATACCCGCTACTGGATCGGACGATCGAACCGCAGAGGGTTCGGCACGTTGAAGCTGAAGTGCCACCACTCCTGGTCGTAGTTCACGAATCCTTCGCGCTCCATCGCGGCTTTGAGCCTCTGCCTGTTCACCGCCGCTTCGCCCGACGCGTTCGCCGTGTGAGCCGCCGCTGAAAACGTATCGAACGACGTGCCCATTCCGAGCTCGAGACCCGTCGTCAGGTCGATCAGCGTGAGATCTATCGCGAGGCCGAGGTTGTGGCGCGAGCGGCTGGCGATGTAGCCGTCCTTGAGGAGGTCGGGCCGGTTGACCCGCTCGGTCCAGTCAACCATCGCCAGCGTCGCGCGCACGGGACGGTATCCGTCGAAAACCTTGAGACCGAGCCCCTGCGGGCGCAGGTCGCGCTCGACGCGGGCGAGAGCAGCCGCGGCTTCACGCCTCAGGAAAGCGCGATTGGCGAGATATCCGGGGAGCGGAGCACCCGTAAAGTTGTTGGACGTCGCATAACGAAGCTCGACCAGGATTCTCGGCTCGACCGACTGGACGTCGACGAGAAGCGTGTCGGCGACAGCATCGGGGGCGATTTCGGTCTCGACCGTGTTGATCGGCGGAGCGGCACGCGCCGGCACCGGCGGATTTGCGGGCGGAGCGACGCACGCCAGCACAAGCGCGACCAGCAGGAGTGAAGGAAGTTTTCGCATCCGGAAAGAATAACCTCGTGCCGCGCGCTCCCACGAGACATTCCTGCGACGTGTTCGGTGGCGCATATTTTCGCATGGCAAGCTCCGACGCGATTAGCCCATCTTCCCTCGCGCACGCCGCTCCACGCGGACACCGTGCGGCGGTCATCGCCAGCTTCCTCGGCTGGACGCTCGACGCATTCGACTTCTTCCTCGTGGTGTTCGCGCTCACGGCGATCGCCAAGGAGTTCCACAAGACCGATGCGGAGATCGCGCTAACGATCACCGTGACGCTCGCGTTCAGGCCGGTTGGCGCGTTCATCTTCGGATTGATGGCGGACCGCTACGGGCGGAAGCTGCCGCTGATGATCGACCTCGTGTTCTTCTCCATCATCGAGGTTCTGACGGGGTTCGCTCCCAACTACGCAGTCTTCTTCATCCTGCGCGCGCTGTTCGGGATCGGGATGGGCGGCGAGTGGGGTGTCGGCGCCTCTCTCGCGATGGAAAAAGCGCCAAAAGGCCGGCGTGGCGTTCTTTCAGGACTTCTCCAGGAAGGCTACGCGACCGGATATCTCCTTGCGGCGGTTTGCTATTTCTTCGTTTTCCCTCGGTGGGGCTGGCGGCCGATGTTCTTCATCGGCGGTCTCCCCGCGCTTCTCGCGATCTTCGTCCGGTTTCGCGTCGAGGAATCCGAGGTCTGGCAGCGCACGAAGCACAAGGACTGGAGCAGCCTCGGCCGCGGCATTGCGTCACACTGGAAGCTTTTTCTCTATCTGACCCTGCTAATGGCCGGCATGAACTTCGTGTCGCACGGAACGCAGGACATGTATCCGACGTTCCTGCAGCGTGACTGGGGATTCTCTCCGCAGAAGCGCGCCGCGCTCACGGCGTTCTCCATGGTCGGGGCAATCATCGGCGGCGTCAGCTTCGGTTATCTCTCCGACAGAATCGGACGGCGTCGCTCGATCGCTCTCGCGCTTGTGCTCGCGATCCTGATGATTCCCATTTGGGCGTTCTCCCCATCACTCATCGGCCTCGTAATCGGCGCGTTCGCCATGCAATTCTTTGTTCAAGGGGCGTGGGGGGTGATTCCGGCGCACATAACGGAGCTGTCGCCGGATTCGGTGCGCGGATTCCTCCCCGGCTTTGCGTACCAGTGCGGCGTGCTTATCGCGAGCTCTGTCGCGTATCTCGAGGCGCTCTTTGCTGCGCGCACGAGCTACGCGCAATCCATGGCGATCGTCGCGGTGACGGTTTTCTCGGTGGCCGCGATCATCGCCTGGGCGGGGCGGGAAAGACACGCCGTAGAGTTCGGCTAGACCGAGGTCAGGTCGATTCGATCTCCTTCGCTTTGGCGACGAGTCCGTTCAGCAGCGCCTTTACGTGCTCGGCGCCTGTGCGCGGATTCATCATCGTCACTCGGAGCACCGGGCGGCCATCGAGAACGGTCGCCGTGATCCACCCCGTCCCTTCCCTGTTGTAGCGTGACCGAAGCTCGCGATTGAGCGCGTCGATGCGCTGGCTCTCTCCGTCAGAAGGGTTCTCTCGCCCCCGCCGGCTTCCATCGGCGCCGAGATAGCGGAAGCAGAGAATGTTCGACTCCGGCTCGTGAATATTCTCGAAATCATCCCGCTCTTCGATGGCCTCATGGAGAAGTCGCGCGGTATTGCACAGGTGGTCGTACATGCGGCCCAGGCCATCCGACCCGAAGCGTTGCATCACGAACCAGAGCTTGAGAACATCCGCGCGCCGCGAACACTGGAAGCTCCGAATTCCCTGATCGATGACGCGGGTCGATTTGCCGGCGTGGAACAGATAAGGTGCCTGCTGCGCGAAAGCGCGCTCCAGATCGCCTTCATCGCGTGTCAGCACCATGCCTGTGGCGAGCGGCAGCAGCATCATCTTGTGCGGGTCCCACGCGAGCGAGCGTGAATGACGCAATCCCTTGAGCGCCCGCGGCGGACGCGACGAGAGCAGAGCGCTGGCGCCGTGCGCCCCGTCGACATGCAGCCAGATTCCCCGCTCCTCGCAGAGCGCGCCAACAGATTCCAGGTCGTCGAACGAGCCCGTCGCCGTTGTGCCCGCAGTCGCGACGACCGCCATTACGCGCTTGTCCTCCTTACGCAGGCGATCGAGCGCGGCAACGAGAAGATCGACGTCGATCCGGAAATTCCGCGATGGAATCGGGATTCCCCGGCGGCGCCCCATTCCGAGCTGCCCGATCGCTCGCGTCACGGCGTAGTGCGCGTGCTCGCCGTACACCACAACTGGAGGATCCGCACCAAGGCCGTCTTCCCATGAATTCGGAACCGCCGCGTTTCGCGCCGCGAGCATTGCGGTGAAGTTGGCTTCGGTTCCACCAGAGGTCAGTGTGCCGCCCGCTCCGGTGCCGTAACCCGCGAGCTTCCCCAGCCAGCCGACGATCTGGTGCTCGATCATCGTCGCCGTCGGCGACATCTCCCACACTGCCAGCGATTGGTTCAGCGCGCCGATCACGCTCTCCATCCAGACACCGACCGGAAGTGGCGCCGAAGTCTGGTGTCCCATGTACATCGGGTGGTAGTACTTGTTGGCGTCAGCCAGAACCTCGCGCTCGAGACGTTCGATGATCTCCGTCACCGGGCGCCCTTCGCGCGGAAACTCCTCGCCGAACCGCTTCGCCAGCTCCTCCGCCGATCGCGGGGTCGAGACCTGACCCTTGCCATTGCGCGTCGATTCGAAGTAGCGGGCCGTCACCGCCGCAAACTGTTCTCCCACTTCGAGCGAGGTATCAGCCTCGAGCTCGGCGAGAATATCGTCGATCATGCCCGCAAATCTATCGCGGCTGTTCCTCGAGGAGACCGTTCTGCCGCACGAAATCGGCGAGCTCGCCCCTCGATCCGACGCTCAGCTTCAGGAAAATGTTCGAGAGGTGCGTGCTCACGGTGCGCGCCGAGATCTGAAGCGCGCCCCCTATTTCCTTGTTGGACTTCCGCGTTGCGACCATGCGCGCGATTTCCATCTCCCGGCCCGTCAATCCCGCTGCGCCGCTCGTCGACGACTTGGGCGGCGGCCTGACTCCGAGCTCCCGCATCTCCTCGCGCGTTCCATCGAGCTCGATTGTGGCTCCGAGGCGCGCAAATACGTCGTGCGCTTTGCGGAGCTCGCGCATTCCCGCATCCCGGTCGCCTACTTCGATATACGCGCCGGCGAGTCGTCGCCTGATCTTGGCCGCCTGCGGGGGAAATGGAAGCGCCTCCAACTGGTCGACGGACGATTGCAGCAGCTCGATCGCGCGCGCCGGATCACCATCGCGAAACCTCGCGAGAAGGCCATCACACGCGTCTGCGTACGCGAGACCCAATCGGTGATGGAAACGGCCGGCGTCGCGACGCATGCGCGCCAGGTGCTTGGCGGCGCGATCGAAGTCGCGCGCAAAGAGCGCCGCCTCCCCCACTGTCGGCAGGATCCACTGAAGCGCCCACACGATGTATCCGGTGCGGTCCGCGATCGCGAGCCCCGCCTCGGCGATGCGAACTGCTTCTTTCGGGTGGCCCTTCGCGAGATAGTATGACGCGAGGCCGAGATGCGCCGGCACGATGGACGGCACGTCGAGAGCGCGATCACCCGCGCCTTCCAATGATCCGGCCTTTTCGGCGCCGGCAAGCTTCCACGCCAGATCGAAATACTCCTTTGCCTTCTCCTCGGAGCCGCGCCAAAGATAGATGAGACCCGACCAAACGTAGAGACGCGGCAACAGCATCCGCTGATTGAAGCTTTTCGCCAGAGTGATCGTGCGCTCGGCCGTCTCGATCGCCGCGTCCCACTCTCCGACGCTGGAGCAGTATTGCACGTAGAGCTCCCCCGACCAGAGCGGCAGGATCGGCGAGTGCAGCTGCTCCGCGATCTGGTCACTGGCCGCGAGGTGCTTCAGAAAGTTTGGCCTGTCCCCCATGATTCCCGCGAGCAATGCCATGCCCCAATGCGCAGTCCACTCGAGCATTCGCTGCCCGGCCGCCTCACCGTGCGCAAGCGCCTGCATGCCGTGCTCACGCGCGAGTTCCAGTGGGCCTGCCCATGCGTACAACAGGAGCAGCGCTCGGTGCGCGCGTGAGAGAAGGGCGTCGTTCTGAATGTCGCCTTCCTTGGCGGAGGCGAGCGCGGCCTCCACCTCAGCCTGCGCTTCCTGCAACCGCCCCAGGTCCTGAAGGGCGATTCCTTTGGCGAGACGCAGCCTGACAGTAGTCGACCGGTCGCTGGATTCGGATGCCTCGACGAGTCCGGCTTCGTAGTGCGCCAGCGCTTCGGCATACCTGCCGCTCCAGTAACAGGCGAGCCCCATCCGGTGATCAATGTCGGCGAGCGCGCCTTTCTCCCCGCGGGCCCCGACCTCCGCGCGCGCCCGACCCCACAGCTGCATCGCCACATCGTATTCACCCAATCGCTGTCGCGTGCGGGCGAGAGTGGTGAGAATTTCCTCGCGGGGAGCGTCGGTTATCGTGGGATCCTGGTCGAGGTGATCGAGCGCCGCTGCCAGATAGTTTGCCGCTTCCCGATTGGCGTACTTCTCGATGGCTCCCCGTCCGGCGGCGTAGAGATACTGCACCGCCTTCTGCGCCAGCGACCGCGAATGAGCACGGGCGAAATGGAGCGCGAGCTCATCGGCGTGGCCGAGAGCGCCGGAGCCATAAATGCTCTCGAGCGCCTCGGCAATCGTCGCATGCAGAAGCCTCGCGCGCGCCTGCCCCAGCTCGGTGTAGATCACTTGCTGGAGCAGCGGATGCGTGAAATCATAGTGGATCGCATCGACGCTCCCGCTTTCCACCAGCATCCGCTGAGCGAGCAACTCGTCCACGGCGGCGATGATCTCAGCGTCGGCCAGCGCCGAAACTCTCGCCAGAATATCGTATCCGGCGCGCGTCCCGATGACTGCGGCGAGGTTCGCCAACGTTCGCGCGTTGGGCGACAGTCGATCGACTCTCGCCTTGACGACGTCGCGGACCGTGGCCGGCAATTGAAGCGTCTGCATTTCCCAGCCGGTCCAACGACCATCGACCTGCTTCAGCGCGCCGGAATCCACCAGTGACTTGAGCGTCTCTTCGACGAAGAAGGGATTGCCCCGCGTCCAGTCGTACAGCATCGGCGAGAAATGCCGCGTCACGGCCTTCTCGACTCCGAACGTCTGTTGAACGATTGCGTCCACCTCGGTCTCGTCGAGCGGACCCAGCTTCCGCACAGTGAGAGATCCAAGACCAAGAAGTGAGTGCTCCGTGCTGCGCAAGATCGCGTTGGAGTCCCGCTCGGCCTCGTTGTACGTCCCCAGCAGAACTATTTTCTGGCCCCCGATCTGCCGCGCCACGAAATGGAGCAGCTCGAGCGACGACGCATCAGCCCACTGAAGATTCTCGAGGACGATGAAGAGTGGTTGCTTCGCCGAAAGACGGCCGAGGAACTGGGTGAAGATCCAGAGCAGCCGTGCTTTGATCTCGGATGGATCGGCGCCAGCCGACGCGCGCTCGCGGTCCGCTGATCCGCCGAGATTCGGAAAGACATAACCGAGCTCTGCTGCACCACCGCGAGTGAGGACGGCGAGGGTCGCGGGATCGAGTGATCGGACGAGCGGAAGAAGCGCGTCGGAGAAGAGTGCGTACGGAACCCCGGTTTCTACCGGATACGAGCGTCCGAGCGCGACCCTCCATCCCTGTTTTGCCGCGAGCTCGGCCGCGGCGGCGGCGAGGCGTGTCTTTCCGATTCCGCCCTCGCCTACGACAAAAACGGAGCGACCCGCTCCCTTGGCAGCTTCGTCGAGCGCTTTGGCCAGAAATGCGAGTTCCCCGCTTCTGCCGACCAAAGGCGCGACATCAGGCTTTGGCATTCCGGCCTAATGTACGGACGCCAGTTTTTTCGAGCTAGGCCGCTCTGCTTGCCCTTGTCGATGGGCCGATGAGATCCTGCTCATAAAACCATCTCCTAGGGTTTACCCTGTCTCGATCGGTCGCGTGCCCGGGATGCGTTAGCTTCCGAATCCCTCAGCATAACACTCACGATCCCGCGGCACGAAGACGATGTCACCCAAGAAAAGCGCGAGCGGTTCAGGAGCACACAAAAAGCAAGCGGCGGCGATCGATCTCGCCGTGCGAACCCACGATCTCGAAGAGGCGAACAAGACGGCCAGCTATGTCGCCCACGAGCTGAACAACCTCCTCACCGTAATTCACATCAATTCCGAGTTCCTGCTCGAATCCTGCTTGAATCCCCCGAGCGCGCAGGAGCTCGCCGAGATCCAGCGCGCGGCCAGGCGCGCATCGATTCTGGCGCGGCAGCTCCTCGCGTCTTCGCGCCTCGAGCCGTTCGACGCGAGTATCGCCGAGGCGGCGCTAAAGAAAAAGTCGCGCGCTACTCCCCGGAAAGCGACGGCCTACGTAGCGGAGAAATCCGTCCGCACGACTGAAACGATTCTTCTCGTCGAAGACGAGGCCGCGGTGAGGACACTGGCGAAAAAGATTCTGTCCCAGAAAGGCTATCGCGTCTTTGAAGCGGCCGACGGGGCGATCGCGTTGCGTGTCGCCGCAGCGCACGTAGGCGAGATCGATCTCGTTTTGACGGATGTCGCGATGCCGAACCTCGGCGGACGCGGCCTGGTCGAAGAGCTCAGGGAGCTGAGCCCCGAAATACGCGTTCTCTTCATGTCAGGCTACCCGAAGGAAGAGATCTTCCCCGATAAGGCGACCGGCAGCCGCACCCCGTATCTTCAGAAACCGTTCACAGGCGAAACGCTTTTCGCCGAAATCCGCGCGGCGCTCGGCTACGCAAAGTAGACCGTCCTGATACAGCAGCCGGCGGGCTTCGGCGCGTACGGCCAGGTCAGGACGCCGCGAGCTGGCTGGTGCAATGGGCGCAGCGCGTAGCCGCGGCGTCGATCGACATTCGGCAGAACGGACAATTCCGTTTCGGCTCGACCGCCGCCGGCTTGATGAAGATCTTCGAGATCCGCCACGCCACGAAGCCGATGATTATGAAGTTGATCACGGCCGCGGCGAAGTCTCCCACGCCGAACTTGACAGAGCCGACGTCCCACGTCGCCTTCTGCCAATCGCCGCCGGGGCCGATCGCGACGACGATCGGCATGATGAAATCGTCGACGAGCGCCTTGACGAGCGAGTTGATAGCTGTCGCGACCACGACAGCTATCGCCAGGGCCACGACGTTCTGCGTCAGCAGGAATTCCTTGAATTCTTTCAGCATTGGGCGGTCTCCGGTTACGGGGGCATGGCCGACGGCGAAAAGTTAGCACCTCCGGGCGCCGACGCACGGAGGGCGGCGAGCCGGCGAATCGCGGCGATCCCGGCAACCGGCCCAAGGGCGAGAATCACAAAGCCCCACCGCCAGCCGGCTCGCTGTGCGATCAGTGGGACCAGTTGTATCGGCAGCATCGTCAACAGAAATCCAAGCGATGTTTGAATCGTCAGCGCTGTTCCAACTGTGTGCGCCGGAACCGACTCGGTCACGAGCGTACTGAATTGCGCGCTGTCCGCGATGACGAAGAAGCCCCACGTCATCGCAAGGGCTCCGAGTATCCAGATGGGCCCGCCGAAAAGCACTCCGCTCAACAGGCAACAGCTCCCGCTCATGAAGAGTGAGATGGACACGAGCCGCTCCCGTCCGCGCTTGTCCGCGAACAGCCCGCCCCAGACGGATCCGAATCCGCCGATCGCGATGGTCGTGAACGCAAGAAGCGAGATCAGCCGCGGCGCGCGGAATCTCCCACCGGCGGCAGCCGCGACACTGGCGGCGAGAAACGCCGGAATCCATGTCCAGAAAGCATACAGCTCAAACATGTGGCCGAGATAGCTGGCAGTGGCGAGCCTCCACTCCCTGACGCGCACGACATCTCGCATGTGCGTCCACGAAAATGGACGCGAAGTGAATGCGAATGGCCCCTCGCGATATCCGGTGGCAACGAGCAGCGCGGCGATCACGGCTCCGACGCTCGCGGTCAGCACAACCGGTCGAACACCAACGTGCGGGATCGCACGCACGAGATAGGGAATCGCTTTTCCGACGGTCAGCGCGCCGACGATCACACCGATCGCGAGACCCCGCTCGGAGCGGAACCATGTCGCTGTCATTTTCATCGCAGGAGGATAGACCCCGGCGAGAAAGAAGCCCGTGAGAAACCGCATCACCAGAGCCGCGGGATAGCCGGGAACGGCCAGAATCGC
>DATHHC010000095.1:0-2726 GCA_035317285.1 Gemmatimonadaceae bacterium
GCCAATGGCGTGCGATTTCGAGACATGGTCTTGTCGAGGGGCGGCACTGAAGACGCCGCGACTATGTACAGGAATTTTCGAGGTCGCGATCCTAACGTCGATGCTCTTCTTGAAGAGCGCGGGCTGAAAGGCGGCGGCACCCAGTAATACAGCATCGCGGCGACTTGTTAGAGCGCCGCTTCGACTTGCATCTCCGCTTTGGGTCGGCGAGGGTGTCCTCTCCGCCGCTACGCTCGCTTGGTCGGAGCCCCTAACTGCGCTCCTTCGCTCCGCTCAGTCGCGGGTCTCCTCCTCGCGCTCGCTTTGGGAAGCGGCTACGAGGACACCCTCACCTCCCTGCCATAGATCGGTAACTGCAGCGGCGTGTAGCGCCGCAGGTGTACGCCGCACTGTCTTTGGTGTGCGTGTCCATCCCCAGGTGGGCACGGGCGTGCCGAGCTTCGCTCGGCGCGCTCCCGTGCAATGTGGGCGGCACAATTCAGCGCGGGTGGCCCTTCTCAGTGTTGCGCCCGTCGGCTCCCGAAAATAGAATCCGCACAGGAGGCCAGGAATGAAGCCAATGTACCTCTCGGGCGTGGAGAACTTCGACGCGGCCGAGCCTTATGCGAGCAGGTTCAAAGGGATGCGGGGCGCCGGAGTCCCGGTGCCCCAGATCATGCATCTATTCGCGTTCAAGCCGGAGCGCACCCAGCACCTGTCGCTGTTCACGCAGGGTGTGATGCGCGGCCCATCGCCTCTGCCACCCTGGCAACGCGAGCTCATCGCCGCGTTCACGTCCAAGCTCAACCAGTGCCTGTTCTGAATTGGCTCCCACGCCGCGGTCGCGGCGGAGCTGCACGGAGATCGCGCACTGATACAGAGTGTGCTGAACGATCTCGACAGCGCGCCGATCTCCGAAAAGGATCGGACGCTCTACGCTTTCATCAGAAAGATGGTTCGCGACTCGACGTCCATTGGACAGGAAGACGTGGATGGCGCGCGGCGCGCTGGATGGTCGGATGAGGCGCTATACGACGCGATAACCGTGTGCTCGCTTTTCCAGTTCTACAACAACTGGATCGATGCAACTGGAGTCGCCGACATGCCCGCGTTCGGCTACGAGATGTCCGGGCACCGGTTGGCGACCGAGGGCTACGCGTCGGACCCCCGCGCGGCATCGGGTAGAGCAGCTAAGTCGGCTAGAGCAGCTAAGTTGGCGCGACCAAAGAGCTCGAAGAAATCAGCGCGACCAAAGAGCTCGAAGAAATCAGCGCGACCAAAGAGCTCGAAGAAGTCGACGCGACCAAAACGGTCCAAGCGAGCGTAGCCGCCGAAGGGAATCCCCGCCGACTGACCGGCTACGATTCGGCGCCTACACCAGAGTCAGAGCGATACTCAATCTTGACAATCCCTTAATTAGTCAGCATTTATGGCGACACCCTCTGAGCTGGGGCGCAGGATGCTTCGCCGATTTCCAGGTAACTGGACTAAGCGGCGATCTTCGCGCGCCCGGCACAGGGCGTCATAGAATGAGAGAGCCTCAAGCCCGTAGACCCCACCCCGTGGAGGACCTCCGTATGGCAGTATTTCGTCGTCTCACTCTCGCGCTGGTTGTCGGCCTTTTCTGGTCGGCCCAAGTCAGCGCACAAACCCCGGTCCCGCCCACAGGTACCGTCACAGGCCGAGTCCTCGATGCGGACACTCAGCAGCCTGTAGCGGACGTCAGCGTCTTTGTTGAAGGCACGAGACGCGGCGCCGTATCGGGCGCGGATGGCACCTTCACCATCGGTGGCGTGCCTTCAGGCTCGCAGACCGTACGAGCACGCCGGATCGGCTTCGGCGCTCCGATTCAGGTCGTCGTTGTGCCCAACGCCGGATCGGTGTCCGTCATCTTCTCAATGGATCGCAAAGCAGCGGTCCTCGAGGAAGTCGTGACGACAGGCTACGGAACCCAGCGGCGTCTGGCGATTACCGGATCGGTCGCGACGATCGACGCGGATCAGGCGAAGGTCGCGGTTCCAACGAACGTGACCAACATGATCGAAGGCCGGGCGACCGGCGTCCAGATCACTCAGAACAGTGGTGAGCCCGGTGCGGGCGCCCACATTCTGATCCGCGGCGGTACCTCGATTTCGGGCGGCAACGAGCCGCTCTTCGTTATCGACGGTGTCGCGGTGTCGGGTAATCAGATAGAGCCGGGCGGCATGGGAATCAGTGGCGATCCGCCGCTTCCGCGCAACCCGCTCAACATGATCAATCCGTCGGACATTGCGTCCGTCACGATCCTCAAGGACGCTGCCGCGACCGCCATCTATGGCGCACGCGCGGCGAACGGCGTCGTTCTCATCGAGACCAAGAAGGGAAGCGGCGCCGGGCCGAGCATGGAGTACGAGTTCTCCGCCGGCAATTCGTGGGCGCCCAACCGACTCAACGTTCTGAGCGGCACTCAGTATAAGTCCTTCATTAGCGCGCAGGTCGACTCCGGTTTCCTCTCATCAGCCGTTCTTGCTCAAGAGGGACCCGCCAACACCAACTGGGAAGATGCGCTGATGCGCACTGCCCCCACCATCAATCACAACCTCTCCTTCGCCGGCGGTTCCGCGAACACGACGTATCGCGCTTCGCTCAACTTCTTCGACCAGCAGGGAGCGGTCATTGCCAACGGGCTCAAGCGCTATCAGGCGCGCGTGAACGGCAATCACCAGGCGATGGACGGCAAGCTGCGGATGGGTCTCAACCTGACCGGC
>DATHHC010000096.1:0-2836 GCA_035317285.1 Gemmatimonadaceae bacterium
AGGAAGGTGAGAACGATCGGCGCGTTGAGCGGCAATCGAGTGAGAGAAAACCGGCCCAGCGAATCTGTACGGAGGGGGGGTTCGTCGATATTGAGACCACTGTTGAGCGAGCGGCGCACGCGAATGTTCAATGCCGGTACCGGCGCTCCCGTCTCTGCGTCAGTGACGACGCCCTGGACTCGGCGCGGCCTGTAGGCGCTCGGACTCACGTCGGCACCGACGTATCGGAGCGGTTCGACTTCCACATAATTCTGGTTCTCCGCGGGGATCCGCTCGACGATCTGCCAGCTTTTTCCTGATCGAGTGAGGAACCAGGTGTCACGGCTGGTGCAGGAGTTCCCACACGCGTGATAGGTATTCACCAGCGCCTGTGAGCGATTTGCATTGAACGCGATTCTGCTGACGCCGAGCATTCCCCACGCGCCCGGATACTTCCTGGCGAAGGCGATCCAGAACGGGAAACCCGTCTGCTCGACATCGAGCGCGGTTCCGCGTTCACGCAGCACCGGAACCGAATCGACCGGAAGCGTCGAGATCGCGGCGCGATATCCGGATATTGCGTCGAACGGCGCGCGGAGTGTGCCGAGGACCGAGAATCGCTTGACGACGGTAGGATCAATCACGCCAGTCGTCCGCTTCCCGCCTCCCGCGTCCCGCTTCCCGCTGTCCGCTGGAATCTGCCCCGGTGACCAGAACCAGTTGGTGAGGACGATCCGTTTCGGCCGCTCGCCGTTGACCGAGTAAAGACTGTCGACGACGATGCGGTAGACGTCGGCGCGGGCTGTCGCCTCAAATGGAACGCCCGGTCTGTCGACCGGAATGATCTCCGATTCTTTCGGTGTCGTACCGATCGGTCCGAGGTATCGCCCGTAAGGTGAGGACCCGGCATCCACTTGCTCAGGAATTCGTTCGACGACTCTCCAGCGGCCTTTGGTCTGCCTGAGAAAAAGAGTCTCGTGGACGCGACAGTCATCGCCGCACCAATGGTGTGACTGGACGAGCGCCTCGGTATGTCGCTTGTTGAAGCCGACCTTCGATAGAGTCGTCGCGCCCCATGCCCCCGGGTATTTCCGCTGCAGCTCGGCCCAGAACCCCCAGCTCCGCTTGGGAAGGTCGTTCGGCATCGGGTGTAAGGCGATGACCTCGTGCCCATCGGCGTCCATTCGGCGGACGTCGTCGTGCGAGATGAAAACGATCGGGATCGGATAACCGAAGGGACGCATGCCCGGCCGCTTGCGACTGAATCGAGCGAACGCGAGGACGGTGACCGTGTCCATCTTTGATTTGTGCTTCCACGCGTCGCCCAGACACTTGGCGAAGGCGCACGGTCCGCCCATGCGCCCCTCGGCGGTGTCGAGCATGATGATTACGCTCGGGCGCTTGCTGCCGTCGAGGTAAATGAGATCGAGTACGGCGCGGTAGACAGGAATCGCGTCACCGACAGGGTAGATCGGCGATTCGTTGGTGGTGTCGGCCCAGGGTGGATCCTTTACCGGAACGGGACTCAACTGACCATGCGCTTCCTCGGCGATCAGGACGGAAGCGGCGAGCAGAAGGGGAAGAAGTCTTATCACCGTGATACGAGGCGTATCGTGCAGCTATAAACCTCACTGGATTGCCCTGTTTCCATCTTATGGCCGATTGTCAGCACATATTTCCCGGGCTTTGTGAAAACGGGCTCCAGTGTGTCGCGCCCGTAGACAAAGGGCCGAGACCTGACATCTGCTCTGAATCGGATTTCCGGCATCTGCACGAAGCTGTCGGCGGGCACCAGAACGGAGTATCGTGGCTTTGTCGAGTCCGGATAAGTAAGGAAGAAACCGGTGCCGTCGGGCTGACGCACCATCAAGTACTCGCCGTGCGGGTATTCCATAAGAAGCCTGATTGTGTCATTCCGCGAGAACCTGTTTGGGATGCACTGCAGGCCGATCGTATTGCTGTCGGCGTACGCGACTTGCTCAGCGGTCTGCGGAGGCAATGGCACTAAGGCCGCAAGCGTGGCGTCAGCAGAATCGATCGATACGCGATTCGCCACCTCCACCGAATCAACTGCGACGGGCGAAGACGAGCTTGGGTGGCTTTCGTTCTCGCGCGGCTTGTGGTCGCAGGCCGTCGCAATCCAGATAGCGCTCAGTGTGATCGCGTTTCTTGGATTCAACGAGCGCCGAGTGGCGAGCAGGAGTGGGAGGAGTCTGGTCAATGCAACTCGCATACACCAAGACGAATCGCGTGCGGGCGAAGCAACCCGAGCCGGATCTTCGTCTTTGCTCAACGCTTCCCAGGCGCGACGTGTCCAACCCTCGCTCCAACGCTGTTTTTCTCCTTATACTTGTCAGCGGTTTCCCTCACCCGTAACTGGCTTGCCCATGACTCGCCTTCAACGCATCTGCGGAGCAATCCTTCTGTTCACGGCGGTTGCCGCGACGCCGCTCGCGCTCAACGCCCAGCGCACCGACGCACCCGAAGTACTCCTTCGTCTCGACGATATCGGGATGAACCACTCCGTGAACCTCGCCGTGGGGAAGGTTGCGGCGACTGGGATGCCGTTCTCCGTCTCGCTGCTCTTCGCCTGTCCGTGGTATCAGGAGGCGGTGGAGATTCTCAAGAAGTATCCGAACGTTACTGTCGGCGTGCACCTCGCCCTCAACTCCGAGTGGCGCAACTACCGCTGGGGTCCAGTACTTGGCAAGGGAGGCGCCGCGTCGCTCGTCGACAGCGACGGTTACTTCCTTCCATCGCGCGACGCATTCCTCGCCAGCAAGTACGACCTGGGCGAAGTCGAGCGCGAGCTGAGCGCGCAAGTGGAACGCGCGCTGCGGTCGGGACTCAAAATCAC
>DATHHC010000097.1:0-3446 GCA_035317285.1 Gemmatimonadaceae bacterium
GAAAGCGTATCTGCGCTGGCACCTCGTCGATGCCGCCGCGGGGAGTCTCAGCTCCGCATTCGTGAACGAGGACTTCCGCTTCGGGAGCACGCTTAGCGGCGCGAAAGAGATGCTGCCCCGCAACAAGCGCTGCACGCGGGCGACCGACGCCGGGTTGAGGGATGCGCTCGGACAAGCTTACGTCGCGCAATACTTCACACCGCAGGCGAAACAGCGCGCGCTGGAGATGGTGCGCAACCTCGAGTCGGTGTTCCACGACCGGCTTCAGACCCTCGGCTGGATGAGCGATACCACCAAGGCTCAAGCGACGGGCAAGCTTGCCGCGTTTACCAACAAGATCGGGTATCCAGACAAGTGGCGCGATTATTCGACGCTGACCATCAAGCCCGGTCATTTCCTCGAAAACCAGGTCGCCGTGCGTGAGTACGAGCGCCGTCGGACGCTCTCGAAAATCGGCCAGCCGGTCGATCGCACCGAGTGGGGAATGACGCCACCGACGGTCAACGCGTACTACAACCCGTCGATGAACGAGATCGTCTTCCCGGCCGGAATCATGCAGCCGCCATTCTTCGATCCGAAGGCCGACGACGCCGTGAACTACGGTGGGATGGGTGCCGTCATCGGACACGAGATGACGCACGGATTCGACGACCAGGGCGCGCAATTCGACGCCCAGGGGAATCTCCGCAACTGGTGGGGCGCGTCGGATCTCGAGAAGTTCAAGCGTGGCACCGGACTCGTAGCGTCCCAGTTCGACGGCTACACTGTGCTCGACAGCCTTCACGTGAACGGGAAGCTCACCCTCGGCGAGAATCTGGCCGATCTGGGAGGTCTCTCGGTTTCT
Organism: Gemmatimonadaceae bacterium; assembly: GCA_035317285.1. Classification (GTDB taxonomy): domain Bacteria; phylum Gemmatimonadota; class Gemmatimonadetes; order Gemmatimonadales; family Gemmatimonadaceae; genus UBA4720. The sequence continues at coordinate 845 of DATHHC010000097.1, forward strand.
TACGCGGCGCTGGAGAAGGCGCTGACCCAGAAGGGGCGACCGCCGCTCATAGATGGATTCACCCCCGAGCAACGCTTTTTCCTGGCGTGGGCGCAGATCTGGAGGCAGAACATCACGCCAGAGGCACAGCGCGTCAGGATAAACACGGATCCGCACTCTCCGGGGCAGTGGAGAACGAACGGTCCAGTATCCAACATGCCGCAGTTTGCCGCCGCATTCGGGTGCAAGCCAGGGGATCCCATGGTCAGGCCAGATTCCGTTAGGCCGGTAATTTGGTAGCGAGAAACAAACTACAACTGAACACGTAGTCAGCCGGAGCCTGAAAGCTGTCCGCTATCAGCCTTACATCGTCTGGACGCTATTGGTGGCGTGACGGTACAAGCAGTTGCTTGTGCCCTGATCCGCGCCGGTGGCGTCCCGACGCAGTGAGGCTGATTGCGGACAGCCGCAAGGCTCAGGCTGACGACGTGTTCAGTTGCAGTTAAGCAGTTGCGGTTGCAGTTACCCCAAAACGTGGCGCGCGCTCGGATTCAGCGACTAAGTTGAATGCATGACCGCACGAAGCTTCTTCTACCGTGAGACCGAAGGGATTCGCGTTACGGTGCGACCCGTCTATCTCCGCGACCACTCGGAGCCTTCGCAAAGCCACTACGTGTTCGCCTATTTCGTGCGCATCGAAAACGTCGGCACCATGGCGGCGCAGCTGCTCACACGCCGTTGGCTGATCCACGATTCGGTTGGTGATGGCGTCGACACGGAAGTGATCGGCGAAGGCGTGGTCGGCGAACAGCCGACGATCGCGCCCGCCGCTGTCCACGAGTACCAGAGCTTCTGCATTCTGAAGTCGGGAGAAGGGTGGATGGAGGGGCACTACGGGCTTCTCCGGCAGGACGGAACGCCCTTCGAGGCGGCGATCCCGCGCTTCACACTCAGCGCGAGCGAGTCGACGAGCCTGCCATCGTAAGACGCGCACGACAGTTGCTTTGCATTCGGCCGTGAGCCGCATCTACGACATTTCGGTACCGATCCGGTCGGGCGGACTGGTGTATCCGGGCAACCCGGAGATCGACATCGCTCTGCAACAGGCGGTCGCCAAAGGCGCCAGCGCCAACGTGTCCACGATACGATTCGGCTCCCACACCGGCACCCACGCTGATGCCGCACGTCACTTCTTCGACGATGGCCAGTCTGTCGACCAGATTCCGCTTGACCGACTGATCGGGCGCGCGCTACTCGTGAGCTTCGCCGACGAAGTTCGCTCGATCGGCGCGGCCGAGCTGCGCGCGCACGACCTCAAGGATCACAAGCGGATCCTGCTCAGGACGCGCAATTCGGCCCTCCTCTCGCGCAAGGATTTCGTCAAGGACTACACATATCTTGCTCCTGACGGCGCGCAGTACCTGGTCGACAACGGAGTCGAGCTGGTCGGAGTCGACTATCTGTCGATTGAACAGTTCCACTCGGGACACCATCGCACGCATCGCACGCTGCTGGAGCGCTCGGTGGTCATAGTCGAAGGACTCGATCTCTCGGTTCCAGCCCCGGGTGAGTACCAGTTCATCTGCCTCCCGCTCCGAATCGAGGGCTGCGACGGGGCACCGGCGCGCGCGGTACTCATCGCGTGAACGAGACAACCCGCGTGAACGACACAACCAGCCTGAAGGACATAACGCACATCTTCTTCGACATCGGTGGAGTCCTTGGCTCCAACGGCTGGGACCATGAGCAGCGAGAACGAGCGGTAAAGCAGTTCGACCTGAACGCGGAAGATCTCGAGTGGCGTCACAAGGAAGTAGTCGGCGAATGGGAAGAGGGAGGGATCTCGCTCGAGGAATACCTCGAGATCGCCGTGTTCTACGAGCCGCGGAGGTTCTCGCGCGAAGAGTTCGTCGCGTTCATGCACTCACAGAGCATCCCCGACGATGACACGATCGCGATCGCACGCGAGCTCTCCCGCCACACGCACTACTCGCTGATGACTCTCAACAACGAGTCCGAAGCGCTCAACATACATCGCATCGAAAAATTCGGACTCTCCGATATCTTCGAGGCGTTCCTGTCCTCCTGCTGGCTGGGCGTTCGCAAGCCGATACGTCGGATCTATAACCGCAGTCTTGGGATCGCTCACGCGAAGCCGGAAAGATCGCTCTTCATCGACGACCGGCACCAGAATATCATCTCGGCCGGCATGGTCGGCATGCACGTACTTCACTTCGAGTCGGCGGCGAAGCTTCGCCTCGACCTGGAGCGTGTTCTTCACCTGGAAATACCCGGAGCATAGGCAATGCGCTTGGCGATGATCGGCCTCGGCAAAATGGGCGGCAACATGTCGGAGCGGTTGATGAAAGGCGGCCACGAGGTGGTGGTCTTCGATCGCACCGCGGAGGTTGTGCAGAAGTACGTCGCCAAGGGAGCGACGCCCGCGACCACGCTCGCCGAGGTCACGGCCAAGCTGAAGAGCCCGCGGATCGTGTGGATCATGGTTCCCGCGGGGAAGCCCGTAGATGAAACGATCGCCGCGCTCGTGCCCGGCATGTCGAAAGGCGATGTGATCATCGACGGCGGCAACTCCAATTTCCACGACACGATGCGGAGGGCGGCC
>DATHHC010000098.1:0-7396 GCA_035317285.1 Gemmatimonadaceae bacterium
GTTCCACGAATCGTCCACCGACCCATCGTCGATCACGACAACCTCGTAGCGCCCGGGCGTCGCGGCGAATGCTTCGCGGGCCTGCTCCATGAACAGCGGAAGATTCTCGGCCTCGTCCTTGGCGGGAACGAGCACGCTCACTTCGGGACGGCTCACCGCAGACTGAAGCACAGCGCTGCCCGTCAGGCGCTGCGCGGCGTCAGCCCGCGGAGGCGGGGTCATACGCGCTTACGCATCCGGGCGGAAAGTACGCCCAGCTGGTCGCGGTATTTGGCGACGGTTCGCCGCGCAATCTGGACGCCGCTCTCGCGCAGAATATTGACGATCGCCTGGTCGGTCAACGGATGCTTGGGATCCTCTTCCTGAACGAGCTTCTGGAGCTGCGCCTTGATGCCGCGGGCGGAGACGTCCTCGCCGTCCGAGGTGGCGAGGCCCGAGGAGAAGAAGAATTTCAGCGGCAGCACACCCCGCGGCGTCTGGACGAATTTCTCGTTCGTCACTCTGCTGACCGTCGATTCGTGCATGTTGATCACTTCCGCCACTTCACGGAGCGTGAGCGGCTTGAGATACTGAATTCCCTTCTCGAAGAACTCGCGCTGCCGCTCGACGATGTAGTTCATCACTTTCAGCATTGTCTGCCGGCGCTGCTCGATCGCCTGGATCATCCAGTTGGCTGAATTGAGCTTGTTCGAGATGAACTCCTTGTTCTCGCCGTCGAACTTCTTCTTGTCGCGTGCGATTTCCTGATAGGCGCGGCTCAGCTTCAGCCGCGGAAGATTTGCATCGTTCAGGAAGACATGGTAGCGGTCGTCGATCTTCTCGACGATCAGGTCGGGGATGATGTAGTTGTCGTCGCGGGAGCCGTATTGGAGCCCCGGCTTGGGATCGAGCTTCGCGATTTCGTCCGCCGCTTTCTGAACATCGGTGGCGCTGATGCCGAACCGCTTCGAGATCTCGCTCCAGCGATGGTTGATAAGCTCCTCGAAGCAATCTCTCACCAGCCGGTACGGAACCGATTGCTCGAGACCCGACTCCCTCAGCTGCAACAGGAGACATTCGCGGAGATTCTGCGCGCCGACGCCGGGCGGGTCGAGGGTCTGGACGGTCGCCAGCATGTTCGCGCCCTCTTCCATCGTATAGAGCGGAAGGTCCTCGATGTCGCGGCCCGCGTCCTCCGCTGCCTTGGTAACAACGTCATTGAGCGCCCGGACGATATCGTCAACTCCGCACGCGAGATAGCCGTCGTCATTGACGTTGCCTATGAACTCGTCGGCGAGGAGGGTTTCCCGTGGGGTCAGCTCCAGAAGGCTCACCTGGTCACGAAGGTGGTCGCTCAAATCGCGCGTGGCGACGGTGACCGGCTCGAAATACTCTTTCTCCTCGTGCTCTTCGCGGCGGCCCCCCGCGGTATCGAAGCCATCCAGCAGGATCTCTTCCCAGTCGATCTCGCCGGCTCGCTCGTCCTCCGTCTCCGCCTGCGCCGGCTCCGCCTCTTCGCCTTCCTGCTCTTCCTCTTCCTCCTCCTCGGCCTCGACGAGATCGAGGAAGGGATTGTTGAGGAGCTCCTGCTTCAGGTGCTGTTGAAGGTCGAGGAGCGGCATATAGAGAAGATCCATCGCCTGGTAAAGGCGCGGATTGATCTTGAGCTCCTGGCGGAGCTGAGTCGACTGATTGAGACCCGGCTTCACGAGAGTGTTACCTCGTCCTTGTCACGAGAGAATCGCTCGCGCAGCCGTGCCGTGAGTGTCGGACCTAAATAGATTTTAGCCACAGTGTCGTCGAATACGAGGTCACGGACGGTTCCGGAGACCTTGACCTGCCCATCGAACATAATGTATGCACGGTCCACTATGTCGAGCGTCTGTTCCACGTTGTGATCGCTAATGAGCACGCCGATCCCGCGGTGACGCAGTCCAGCAACGATTTGTTGTATGTCGTGCACTGCAATCGGATCGACCCCCGCGAATGGTTCGTCGAGCATCATGAACTTCGGATCGGTGACCAGCGCCCGCGTGATCTCGAGCCGGCGGCGCTCGCCGCCTGAGAGCGAGTACGCCTTGTTCTTGCGAAGTCTCTTGATGCTCAGCTCGTCGAGGAGCTTCTCCAGCCGCACCGAGCGCTCGGCCGCTGACAATGGAAGCGTCTCGAGAATCGCAAGAATGTTGTCTTCGACCGACAGCTTCCTAAAGATCGAAGGCTCCTGCGAAAGATAACCAATCCCGCGCCGCGCCCGCTCGTACATGGGGAGCTTCGTAATGTCCTGCCCATCGACGAGAATTCGGCCTGAATCAGGCGGAATGAGGCCGACAATCATGTAGAACGTGGTCGTCTTCCCTGCTCCATTGGGGCCGAGGAGTCCGACGATTTCGCCTTGCTGCAGCTGGAGTGCGACGTCGTTCACTACCTTTCTGCCGCGGTAAACCTTGGTCAATCCCTCCGCCTGGAGTACGCTGCCGCCGATGAGCGCCGGTCGCGGCGGCGTCGCGAGTGCGAGCCTGGAGTGTTCGCCGGTCTCGCGCATCGCCTCCGCGAACTCAGCGCGGCGCGGAGCGATGTCCTTCCAAAGGGCGGGAGAGATGCGCACCGTCGCGGCGTCGCGGTCCAGATCGCCGTCCAGCTGGACGATCATCCCTATCTCGGCGAGACGTGGGAAGATCGACGCAGTGAGATAGGCGCGGACTTCGTCCTGGGCAAGGCGGCCTGCTTCGCGCTCCGCGTCAGCACCCTTCACTCGCAACGCGCGCAGGTAGTCATCCCGGTAGTTCACGGCGACATCCCTGACCGTGGCGACGCCATCTTCGTTGGCGGCCCGGATGATGGCGTGAAGCGCGAGGCCATCGAGCTGGTCCTTGTGCGAATACCCCGAAATCAACGCGCGAACGTTGTCCGGCAGCTGGTCGCTATCGCCCATCATCAATTGGGGGGTTTCGTGGGCGTGGGCGGCTTTGTCACCGTTGTCGGCCTTGTCGTCGCCGGCGCCCTGGGCTGCGTCGTCGGCGCGCCTGGTCTGGCTCCCGTCGAACCCGCACCTGATTTGTCTGGCGCCTTTGCCGCCGCGGGCTCGATCAACACACCCGTGGCTTTGTCCGTCACCGTAACGGTGGCGACTTTACCGATTTCGAAGAGGATGTCGATGATCCTTCCGGTGACATAGTTGACAGTGGGCTCGGTTTGGGGGCCTTTTGAATTCTTCATCTGGTAGAAGGATCTGGCGTTGCCCTCAGAGACGATCTGGCGGATTCTCGCCTTGGTCGATGTATCAGGAGCGACCACGGAGTCGAAGTGGGCTACGATGGTATCGCCGCGCATCCAATCTCTTTGAGTCGAGACGACACCCGAATCGGGATTGCTTTCAGCGTACGCGTTACGCAATGCTCGGACCTCTCTGACGCGCTGGCCGGGCAATATCGCGTCGATCGAGTCCGCTATGATCTCGCGCTCCGGAGAAACCGCGTGCGCCCTGCTCGGTCCCCAGGCGATGGCGCGCTGTAGCTGGTTGTTTTGCATTCTCAGGTCGATCGAGTCAGCGACCAGCTCGAGGTCCTTGCTCAGAGCGTGCCCTTTCGGAGTTGCGACGACGCGCTCAACCTGGCGGTCACGGGAATAAACATCGATCACTCCGCCCGTGAGAGTAAACGCGCGAGTACCTTTGCCCTGGACCGAGGGCTCGCGCATGAGTCGCGCGAAATCGTGTCCGCTGTCCATGAAAGCCGAATCGCCGGTAGCCAGCAGATCCGGTCTAGTGATTTGCACTCGCCCCGAAGCGTAGACCAGGCTGTCACCTTCCATGGTGATCGTGTTCGCGATGACGTGGGCTGTGTCAGGTGCCCTGCCGCGTCCGCTTGTGTCCTTTTGCACGAGCGTGACGGTTGGGCGTCCCGGGGCAAACATTCTCGTCAACGGTCGCTGCGGCGTGCTGCGGTAGTAGTCCGCGCTGGGCCCGCGTAACGTGCTGCCGTTGGGCTGGACGGCGACAACGTCACCCTCGGCGTGAAGGTGATCGTCGTTCTGGTAGTACGTCATCGTTCGGGATGTCACGTTCGCACGCGGCTCGGTGTAATGCACGTTGCCGACCAGGTACAATCGTCCTTCCGATTCGTAGTATTCGGCACTGTCGGCAGTGAGCGTATTCCCTTGTCCGATGCAGTGCGCGATGATGCCGCCGCCCAGGTACGTGGTCCTCTTGCCGGTAGCAGGATCGGTTTTGATATTCGCGGGATTGCCGGGCTTGTTGACGAAATCCAGATCGCAATTGCGCGGAAGCTGTTGCGCGCTTGCGGTCGCGGCCACCCCGAGTGAAATGGCGAGAGTAATAGCGAGCTTCACGAGTTCAACGCCTGGGAACCGCGGAAGGCGTAGTGCTCGCGGATGGCTTGATGCCCGCTGAAGGCGTAGTGCTCGCGGGTGGCTTGATGCCCACTGAAGGCGTCGTGGTGTTGGGAGGGGGTGTCGCGGCGTTAGTTGCCGGTGCCGCGGCAGGCCCGGGGGCAACAGCCGCAGTCGACACGCCTCTCGCAACCCCTTTCGCGCCGCTCAGAATCTGGATGTTCTTCATGTTGGGGTCGGACCGGAAGCCGACTCCCTCGAGGCGCCGGTTTGGCTCGGTCATCACGAACGCGCTGTCGCTCGAGATCTCGTTCCTTTGCTGATTGTACATCAGCTCCTGCGTCGTGAGGCGCCGGCCATCTTCAGACACGACGACGACGTTCCGTCGCGCGATCATGTTGTTCGTACGGGTGTTGGTCGTTCCGTGCTGCGACGTGAGTGTGGCGTCCTTCGCGCCCGTCACGGTAAAGAAGGTCGCGTGGACCCCTTCCAGCTCCATGCGGTTGTTGTCATCGAAGAAGTAGGCCGTGTCAGCCTCGACGTGCGCGCGCTGGAGGCCCTGATCGGTGAGATTGAACTTCGCGGGATACATGACCTGATCCGCCGAATCGGCAAGCGGAGAATGTGCCGCCACCGGCGGCTCTTTCTTGTTGCTGCAGGCGCCAGACACGCTGAGGGCAAGAATTCCGAGGGCGAGCGCGAGCCGCACTAGACGACCCCCGCGCGCATGAGATCATGCAGATGAATCACACCGACGACGCGGTCGTCTCCGTTGAGCACGGGCATCGCGATGATACCAAATGTCTCCATGCGGTAAACCACCGCGCTGCCCAGCTCGTCGGCGTGGGCCACCTTGGGCGTCGGATTCATGACCTTCGTCACCGAAATGGGAAACACGTTCTCTTCGTGCTCCATGAGGCGAGAGAGGTCACCGGTAGTGAGGACTCCGGAAACGACACCCTTCTTGTCCGTGACGATCGCGATTCCACGGCGCTCCGCGAGCTGCACGACTGCCTCGCGCATCGTCGCCGTTTCTGGAAGAATCGGAAGATTGTCGTGAATCATCACGTCGGACACTCGAGTCAGAAGTCGCTTCCCAATCGCGCCACCAGGATGAAACCGCGCAAAATCGCTCGCTTTGAAATCCTTCTCCTCGAGGAGCGCAATCGCGAGCGCGTCACCAAGTGCGAGGGCGACCGTCGTGCTCGTGGTCGGGGCGAGGTCGTGCGGACAGGCCTCCTCCTTCACCCATCCATCGAGCGTGATATCGCTGTTCCGCGCCAGCGTCGAATCGGCGTTGCCGGTGAGCGCAATCGTACATACACCTAGGCGCTTCAAATGGTCGAGCAGGCCGAGGACTTCGTCGGACTCGCCGGTCTTCGAGATGAGGATCGCGACGTCAAACTCCCCAACGATTCCGAGATCGCCGTGCACGCTGTCGGCTGGATGCAGGAAGGTCGCCGGAGTTCCCGTTGACGTCAGCGTCGCCGCGATCTTGCGGCCAACAAGGCCAGATTTGCCAACGCCTGACACAATGACGCGACCCTTCGAGGTGTGGATTGCCTTATGGATCGTCTCGACCGCACGCGCAAAGTCGTCTCCGATCCGTTGTTCCGTTTCGGCGAGCGCCTCGGTCTCCATGCGGATCACCCGTCGTCCGCGCTCGACGATGTCCTTGTGAGTCATCGGTTGACGCGAGCCCAAATGTCTACTGCGCGGTCGAGCAGAGATCCCATCTCGGACAACGGCAGCATGTTGGGACCATCGCTTGGGGCACAGTCCGGATCGGGATGCGTCTCGAGAAAAAGTCCCTGGGCGCCGGCCGCGATGGCGGAAAGCGCCAGGATAGGAACGAATTCGCGCGCTCCTCCGCTGGCGCCGTCGGGTCCCTGCCCCGGCTTCTGTACACTGTGCGTCGCGTCGAAGATCACAGGCGCTTCACACGCCTCGCGCAGTCGCGTGAACGACCGCATGTCGACGACGAGGTCACCGTACCCGAAGAAGGTGCCGCGCTCGGTCACTGCGATGTCGCGGGAGCGCTTGGCAGTATTGGAGCCGCCACGAATCTTCTGCACCGCGCCGCGCATTCCCTCGGGTTGGATCCATTGACCTTTCTTGACGTTGACCGGCTTCCCTGTCGCGCCCGCCGCTTCCAGTAGATCGGTTTGTCTGCAGAGGAAGGCGGGGATCTGGAGGACGTCAACAACGCTTGCGGCAGGCGCGCACTGCTCCGGCGTGTGCACGTCGGTGAGAACGGGCAGGCCCGTTGCCGCGCGCACTCTATCGAGTGCTTCGAGACCCGCATCGATTCCGGGTCCGCGTGCGGCGCCCCGATTGGACCGATTCGCCTTGTCGAAGCTTGCCTTATAGATGATCCCGCCCGGAATCTTTTCGGCGAGCTTCGCGAGCGCATCACCGACGCGCAGGTTTAGCTCGTCGCTCTCCAGTACGCATGGACCGGCGATCAGAAAAAGTTTGTCTGCCGGAAAGAGTTCCGCCACGCTATTCCCCCGCTTCTAGGGGCGCGCGCTTCCGGGTGACTCTGGTGGGCGACTTCGCCAGGACGGCCGCGCTAATGAAGCTCGCAAACAGAGGATGCGGGCGCGTCGGGCGCGACTGGAGCTCGGGGTGGAATTGGCAGCCGATGAACCACGGGTGCGTCTGCAGCTCCACCATCTCGACCAATGATCCGTCCGGCGAAAGGCCGCTCAGGTTGAGACCGTGCTCGATGAACTGGTCGCGGTACTTGTTGTTGACCTCGTAGCGGTGCCGATGTCGCTCGCTGACCTGCGGTGCGCCGTAGATCGCGGCGGCCTGCGTTCCGACGCCGAGTCTGCACGGATACGCTCCGAGCCGCATCGTGCCACCCATGTCGGTGACGTGCTGCTGGTCTTCCATCAGAGAAATCACCGCATCGCCGCAATCGGGTGCGAACTCACTCGAATGGCTGTCCTCCAGGCCGATCACGTTGCGGGCGAACTCGATGATCGCCGTCTGCATTCCGAGACAGATTCCGAAGAACGGCAGCCCGGACTCGCGCGCGTATCGAATCGCTTCAAGCATCCCTTCG
>DATHHC010000099.1:0-4807 GCA_035317285.1 Gemmatimonadaceae bacterium
AACCTGGCCCGCCGCCTGCTCGACGATCGTGCGCACGTCGAACAGGATCTTGAGCGAGCGATCGACGTCGATGCGCTTCGCCTCGGCTTCCGCCTCGATCGCGCTGGCGAGCCCGTGCACTTCCTGCGCGCCGCCGACGAGATTGTCGCCGCGCGTCCGAATGCCATCGAGCGCCTCGTTTACCTGGCGCAGCTGTGCGACCTGGGATTCGGCGCCGTGTGAGACTTCTTCCACGGCGTCCGCGACTTCGCCCGCCGACGCCGAGATCTGCTTCGATGCCGAGAGGAGGTCGCTTGCGGACTGCGCCACTTCGTCGGCTGTTTTCGCCGCTCCGGACGCGATCCGTGACAACGCAATCGAAGCGTGGTTCATTGCGTCGGCCAGAGTACGGAACTCGCCGGGCATCTCGCCTTCGGTGCGCTGCTGCAGGTCACCGTGGCTAAGCTGAACCGCGTGCTTGACGAGTGCGCGCAACGGACGGCCGACTGCGCGACCGGTGCGGATGACGATCATGATTGCGAGCAGCGTCGCGACGATGATGACGGACACCAGGATGCGTGAGCGCGCGGTCGCCTGACCGCGGAGATCCGCGGACATCCCTGCCAGCTGCTGCGCACGCGAATGTTCGAGACTGGTCAGCTGCTCGAGCAGACCGGGCACCATCCTGCGGGCTCTCTGCGCCTCGGCATGCGCTTCATCGAGACGCCCGAGGTCGGTCAACCTGTGCGACAGTGCGAAAGCCGATTCCACCCGTGCCAGCGTCGTGTCGATTGCCACGGTGCGGGTGATCTGATCGGCGATGACGTCGCGACGAGAGCTGAAATTCCGGTGCAAGCGGTGCGCTTCCCAGCCGAGGCGTCGGAAATCGGCGTCGGACTTGGCGTCCTGATCGCTCAAGTAGGTGTTCGCGGCCTGTATTTCCTGCGTGACGACGTTGGAGAAATCAGACGCCTGCTTCGCGTTCAGCTGCGCGTCGTCGAGGGTCTCGGTAACGCGATCTGCCATCTGTGACATCGAGACCCAACCCACCGCTCCAGCTCCCAGCAACAGCACGATGAGGAACGCGAAGCCGACGGTCAGGACCTGGCGAATCGTCTGGAACTTGAATGGAAGCTTCATCTGGCCTCCGCGAGGGTCAACAGACCGTTGTGCGCGCGGAGCACCTTGAAGCGAATGCCGACCGGATCACCATTGTCCTCGAAGAATGCGGGACCGGTCAACCCCTCATACGCGGTCTCCCGATTCAGGGAATGGAGGTAGTCGCGGATTGCCCTGCGATCCGAGCCCTTCTCCTTCAGCGCCTGCGCGACGAGTAGGGTCGCATCGTAGGCGAGTGCCGCGTGCGCGTCGGGATCGGAGTTGAATTTCTTCCTGAAGGCAGCTACGAAGGCGCGCGCCCTCGGAGAAGGATCTTCCGAAGTGAACGACATCCCGATGTAGGATCCTTCTGCGATCGCGGTGTCGGCGAGAATTCCCTGCCAACCGTCGCCGCCAACAAATATCGGGCTGAATCCCTGTCGCTTTGCTTCCTGCAGGATCTTCAGGCCGGACGCGACTCTGCCCGCGACGAACACGATCTTGGGCTTACGCAGCTTCAGAAACGATATGTACGGTTCGGCCGTAGGGAGATCCGCGTTGATCGGATCGAGACTCATGATCTCGCCGTGAAAGGAGCGGCGGAACGAATCGGCCAATCCGCGGCCGTAGGTATTGTTTTCGTAGAGAACGGCAACCGTCGCCGGGCCGCGCTGGCCGAACTTCGACGCGAAGTTGGCGAGGGCGATTCCGTTGAGCGAATCGCTCGATATGATGCGGAAGACCCAGCTGGAGATGCCGGTCAAGTCAGGGGAGGTGGCGCTCGTCGCGATCGCGGCCAGCTGACCATCGTAAATGGGGGCCGCCGACAGCATTCCGGAGGAGTTCACATGACCGATGACGGCCGAGATGGAGCGGGTCGACACGAAATCCTGCGCGATCTTCGCGGCCATGGCACCGTCGCCTTCATCATCTCGCGCGACTACCCTGAAATTGTGGCCATTGATGCCGCCGGCCTTGTTGATCTCTTCGGTAGCCAGCTGTATGCCCTGCAGGTTCTGGAGCCCGTAACCCTGCTTCCAGGGCCCGGCTGCTCCGACCACGTACGGTCTCTTGTCCCCTCCGGCGCATGCCGAAAGCGCGAGCAGCACGATTGACCCAATGACTTTAGACGACAACTTCCCCCTCCCCTCGGTATTCGGGGACATGTTTGTCCCCCGAATTGACGAGGGCCTCGCTCGGGCGGTCACTCATTTTCTTCCAGGAATCTGGGATCGTTTCGCTCACGTCTCACTCTGCTTGACCAACAGCAACTTATGACTACCGGCGGAGGGCTTTTGGGCGGGCGGGCCAGGGGCTGCGAGCGAGCTGTTTGGTGTGCGCGAGCCGGCACAGGGGGGATGCGAACACTATCGCGACCCCCCTTGAACAGTGTCCCACTGAGTGACGGCCCGCGCGTAGCCCCAAGCCGGCCCGCCCGAAGCCCCCGGCCGGTAGTCATAGTTGTAGTTAAAGCCCGGCCGAAAGCCCTCGGCCGGTAGTCATAGTTGTAGTTCAAAGTCAGTTCAAAGTCCTCAAGGCAAAACGCAACACAGAATGGAGCGTCCTTAAGGGTGGTAGGCCGAGCCTCGCTCGGGCCTTGTCTTCCTATTTGGCTCCAATCGCCGGACTCAATGCAACTGCGGTCAATCGTACTAACTGGGGCAATCCTGGCAGCCGGCGCTCGCGCCGGCGCACAGGACGTGCGCATCGAAGTCGTCGAAGCGACGACGGGCAAGCCCATCGTGGGCGCCAACGTCGCGCTCCTCGATTCGTCGACGCTCATTTCGCTGGGCGGCGCTTTCAGCGATCAGCGCGGACGCACCGACTTTCGCGCACCCGCGCGCGGTGCTTATCGGCTCCGTGCCGACAAAGTTGGGTACGACACATGGACCTCGGTGCAGCTTCACCTCGGCGACCGGCCGGTCTACGTTCGGATAGGAATGGCGCTGACGAGACTCCCGGGGCCGGTCATGCCGCGAAGCGAAGTGGCTTGCCAGCAGCTCAGCGGGCCCGGAACTCCAGCGGGCGATCTGTGGGTGGAGCTGAAAAAGGCGCTGACGGCGAGCGCGATGACCGAAGCACAGGGCCTGGTGCCCCTCGATGTTGATTTGTACGAGCGTGTGCTCGATCGAAACCTCTCCATCCTTTCCGAGCGTGCCGATCAGCGTACCCGAGTCGCGCGGCGCCCGGCGACCGGCATATCGTGGGATCAAGTCGACTCCGCGCGGCGCGGCCAGACTTCCAACAGCGACGTCTATCGCGCACCAGATGCCGCGACGATGCTATCGGACCAGTTCGTCAGATCGCATTGCTACGCCGCGATTCGCGGCTATGGCGCGGAGAACGGATTGACGGGCCTCGAGTTCAAACCTGCCAGGGTGGCGACGCAGCCTGAGCTCACGGGAGTTCTCTGGCTCGACCCACAGGCGAAGGCGCTACGCTCTCTCAGCTTCGACTATGTGAACCTGCCGATTCCTTTGCGCATCGCCAGAACTTCGGGGCGCGTCGAGTTTCAGCAGCTCCCCGGTGGGCAGTGGATCGTTCCCCGGTGGTACATAAGGATGCCGCGTGTCACCCGGGTCACCTCGGCGAATGTCTCGAGTGACAGCCTTGTCGGTTATCAGGAAGTGGGAGGCGCGGCGCGCCCAGCCGGAACGGCGCCTGCTTCGACGGGAGCTGCCACAAAGCTGGCGCCCGCGGGCGGCGCGGCGTCAGCGCCTGCGAAAGTCGAGGCCGACGATTCGACTTCGACTGCAAATCAGTCGAGCGTCACGGGCGTTGTCTTCGACAGCACGACCGGCAGGCCGTTGCGTGGAGTCGAGGTCTCTATCCGGGGCGGTCGCTTCAAGACTCTGACGAGCACGGGCGGAGGGTATGAGCTCAGGGTCGATGGAGCGGTCAACGACACCATCGTCTTCGACCATCCGCGGCTTCGACTCTTCCACATCGCGGATCGCGTTCAAACCATCTCGCTGCCGGCAGGAGCACGCGGCCAGGCGTCGGTGATCATTCCGTCGTATGAGTCGCTCCGCAAAAGCCTTTGCGGGCAGAATGAAACCCGCACCGAGGCGCAGGGGTTCATGGCCGGCTACGTGAGAGACGCCGCGGGCAAGCCCGTGGCGCGCGCTCACGTCTGGGCGACGTGGCAGGTCCTCTGGGTTCAGGAGAATGGACGGCTTGTTTCCACCAACCAGCAGCGGACGGTCGAGACCGACTCCAACAGCGACGGGTCATACGTGATGTGCGGATTCACGCGCAACGCGCAGATCACCGCCAAGGTCGGGATCGCGGGCAAGAACACCGTTCAAGAGAAGATTGCCTTTCCCTCGAACATGGTGTCCGAGCACGATTTTCAGATCGGGGCCCGGTAGCGAACAGTTAGTCGCCAGTAGGCACGATCCCGGCGCCCTCGACCATCAGGATGATCGCCCGCTTCGGCGCCCGCGTCCGGTGGACGACTCCCTTCGGAACAACGAACCCCTGGCGCTCGGCAAGTTCCACGGTGCGCCCCTCGAGATCGATCAGAAACTTTCCCTCGACGACGTAGAAGAACTCGTCGAGGTCGTCGTGCTTGTGCCAGTGATACTCGCCCTGCATCACACCGAGCCGCACGACCGAGTCGTTCACCTTGCAAAGCGTCTGATTGTACCACTGGTCTCGCACCGCTTGAACGAGAGACGGAACATCGACGACATCGAGCGGCGGATAGCGGATGTCGAGGTGCGTTGCG
>DATHHC010000100.1:0-10421 GCA_035317285.1 Gemmatimonadaceae bacterium
GTTCTTCACATAATCGGCGTGTCCCGGGCAGTCGACGTGAGCGTAGTGACGCTTCTCACTCTCGTACTCCACGTGGGCGGTCGCGATCGTGATGCCGCGCTCGCGCTCTTCAGGCGCCTTGTCGATCTGGTCGAACGCCACTGCCGACGCCAGGCCTTTCTTCGACTGGATGGCGGTGATCGCGGCGGTCAAGGTCGTCTTCCCGTGATCGACGTGGCCAATCGTTCCCACGTTCACGTGCGGCTTCGTCCGATTGAATTTCTCTTTGCTCATTTCTTATCTCGTCTTGGTGGTGGCATTCTTGTTGATGATCTCTTCTGCCTTCGACTTTGGTACTTCCTCGTAGTGCGCGAACTCCATCGAGTAGACGGCTCTTCCCTGAGTCATCGATCTGAGCTTCGTCGAATACCCAAACATCTCGGATAGCGGCACCTGCGCGTCGATCACCTGCGCTTCGCCGCGCTGATTCATTCCACCGATTCTGCCGCGGCGGGATGAAAGATCTCCCAGCACGTCGCCCATGTACTGATCTGGGGAGACGACTTCGACCTTCATGATCGGCTCGAGGATGATCGCACCTGCTTTCCTCGCGGCTTCCTTGACAGCCATTGAGCCGGCGATCTTGAACGCCATTTCGCTGGAATCGACGTCGTGGTACGAACCGTAGATCAGCTCCACCTTCACGTCGACCATCGGATAGCCGGCGAGCACTCCACCTTCGAGCGCCTCGCGCATTCCAGCTTCCGCGGGCTTGATGAACTCCTTTGGAATCGTTCCGCCGACGATCTTGTCCTCGAAGACAAAGCCTTCGCCCTGCTTCGCCGGCTCGATGTTGATCACGACGTGTCCGTACTGTCCCTTACCGCCCGACTGGCGAATGAACTTTCCTTCGACCTTCTCGACGCGCTTCTTGATGGTCTCGCGATAGGCCACCTGCGGGCGGCCGATGTTCGCGTCAACCTTGAACTCGCGCTGCATGCGGTCGACGATGATCTCGAGGTGGAGCTCGCCCATTCCGGAGATGATCGTCTGCCCGGTTTCCTGATCGGAGTGAACACGGAAAGTCGGATCTTCCTCGGAGAGCTTCTGTAGCGCGATCGCCAGCTTGTCCTGGTCGGCCTTCGTCTTCGGCTCGATCGCGACGTCGATGACGGGATTCGGAAACTTCATCGCCTCGAGAACGATTGGCGACTCTTCCATTGTCATCGTGTCGCCGGTGCGCGTGTCCTTGAGTCCGATCGCCGCGGCGATGTCGCCGGCGTGGACTTCCTGGATTTCCTCGCGCTTGTTGGCGTGCATCTGGAGGAGGCGTCCTACGCGCTCGCGCTTGTCCTTGGTCGCATTGTAGACGTAGGAGCCCGACTGCAGCATTCCTGAATACACGCGGAAGAAGGTCAGCTTACCGACGAACGGATCGGTCGCGATCTTGAACGCGAGGCCCGCGAACGGGGCATCGTCGTCGGCGGCTCTCGTTCCCATCTCGCCATTCGGGAGATGTCCCTCGACCGGTGGCACGTCCATCGGAGACGGCAGGAAGTCGACGACGGCATCGAGCATCGCCTGGACGCCCTTGTTCTTGAACGCGGCGCCGCAGAGCACGGGTACAATGAAGCCCCCGACAGTCGCGCTCCGAATTGCGTGGCGAATCTCGTCGTTCGTGAGGGCCGTGCCGCTGAAGTACTTCTCGATCAGCGCCTCGTCGTGCGAGACGGCGGCCTCGATCACGTCGTGACGGGCCTTCTCCATCGTCTCGTGATACTCCGCGGGGACTTCCGTGATCTCGAACTTTTTGCCGAGTGATTCGTCGTCGAAGATGTATTGCTTGCGCTCGATGACGTCGATGTGGCCGGTAAAGGTCTCACCGGTTCCAACCGGCAGCTGGATCGGGTACGCGTTCCTGGTGAGGCGATCCTTGATCATGCGCATGCAGCGCTCGAAATCGGCGCCAACGCGGTCCATCTTGTTGGCGAAAATGAGGCGGGGGACCTTGTACCGGTCGGCCTGCCGCCAAACGGTCTCCGTCTGCGGCTCGACGCCGGCGACAGAGTCCAGCAGTGTTACGGCACCGTCGAGAACGCGGAGCGACCGCTCGACTTCGACAGTAAAGTCGACGTGCCCCGGCGTATCGATGATGTTGATTCGGTACTCGATATCGTTGCGCGTCCAGAACGCAGTGGTCGCGGCGGACGTGATCGTGATGCCGCGCTCCTGCTCCTGCTCCATCCAGTCCATCGTCGCGGTGCCTTCGTGCACCTCGCCGATTTTGTGGGTCTTGCCGGTGTAATACAGGACGCGCTCGGTCATAGTCGTCTTCCCGGCATCGATGTGGGCCATGATGCCGATGTTACGATAGCGGTCGAGCGGGGTGTGGCGTGCCATGATCTCTGAAAAACTCTCTCTATTAGTTGACGGCTCGAAACAGCTGGAGCCGGTAATCTCAATTCAACAAAAACGCGGGTGGACCAAGGCGTCCCTGAACGGGACCGGTATCCATCCGCTGCCGCCGGGTGCACCCGCAACTGGTTCGCAGGTGGGGACTCGAGGCGCGCCGACCGCTGGTGTAACGCGGTGCCCGCGCGAGCGGGCTGAATCGGCGATTAAATTTTAGTGTAATGCGGGCGCGGTAAGCTGCGTTCCGCCATAGCCTTGTAAAGGTATTCGCCGAGGACCCTAAGTCAATGGGACGGGAATCGAAAAAACAGCACTTGCCTCTTGTGCCATCGTACTTTGTGTTGTAAAGTACTCTGCAACTACTCCCCGGACTGCCGTGCAAGAAAATTCTGCGACTACGCCGCGAGACAACTCCGTAGCGATTGCCTGGACCGCCGCCCTCCTCACCTCAGCCGTGGGAGCCGCCGTTTTGTTCGACGCCGAAGCCGGGATCAACTGGGCGATCTGGGTCGCATCGGCTTCGATCTCGGTCATCGTCGCCCGCATCGCCAACCGCAAGCGTGTGGAGACGCCCCTCGTCGTACTTCTTGCCTGGGCGACCCTGCTCAGCCTCGGGCTCGCCGTCACGGACGACGACATCCGGGGTTTCGTCGTATTGAGCGACGCGATGCTTCTCGGACTCGCCGTCCTCTCCATCGGGGTCGAGTCCTGGAGCGCTCTGTCGGCAAGATTGCTGTTAGCGGTTCCGTTTCTCGCGCCCGCCCGGGTCTGGGGCGCCAGCGCGCGCGAAGTGGCGGATTCCCTCCGATCGATTTCCTCAACGCGAGCACGATCGATTGTCAGGGGAGCACTGCTGTCTGCGCCGGTCATCATCATCCTTTTTGTTCTGCTGGGAAACGCGGATCCGGTAATACGCTGGGGCACCGATCACATCTACGCCTGGCTTCCGGATTGGTCGTTCGGACCGCGATTGCTCTTCTTCATCCTCCTGCTGTCGATCACACTTGGTGCGAACGTCATCTCGGCCCGACAGGTGGCAGCGAAGCTTCCTCAGTTTCCAGTGGTAAGTCGGTCGTATACGATCGGTCTCACGGAGCAACGAATGGTGCTCTGGAGCGCAGCTGCGGTGATCTGGCTTTTTGTCGTGCTACAGATCGTCTACCTGTTTCAACCCCCACCCGTGGCCCTGAACAGCGGCGTTACCTTCGCCGAGTACGCGCGACAGGGGTTCGGAGAGCTCTCGCTCGCGGCGACAATTGTTGGCGCAATCATAATCCTTCTCGAATACGCGCGTCCGGTTGAATCGACCGAGCGCGACCGGTTGATGTTCGTTCGGCTGGAGCTTGCACTCCTGCTCGCACTCGAGATCGTGCTCTTCTCCGCCTTTCGGCGAGTGATGCTGTATGAGGCCGCGTACGGGTTTACCACTTCACGAGTCTTCGCCCAGGCCTACATGGTCGGCATGTCGCTTTCGTTGATCGCTCTCGCTATTGAAGTCGCCCGGGGCTCGATCTCGATCGCATTCGGCCGGCGCGTAGCGGAGATTGGCTTGGGCGTTTTCACCGTGATCGTCTTCTGGAACTACGAGGCGTGGATCGTCAACCGGAACATCGATCGTGCCGTGCAGGAAGGGAAGTTCGACGCGGACTACGCGAGCAGGCTCTCGGGGAACGCAATCCCCACACTGATCTCCCGGCGTGCGGAGCTGCCTGCAGATGCCCGCGCATCCGTCGAAGCGAGGCTTGCCTGCGACCCGATGCCAAAGGCGCGCCGGTGGTTTGAATGGAATCGGAGTGTCAGCGCAGCCGATCGCGCGCTTCGAGCCTGGCCCAAACCCGCGTGCGTGCCTACTCCCGCAGCAAAACCTGCTGTCGACAGCTCACTGACTACGCCGCCGGCGACTTAGGCCGGATGAGCAGGTAAAGGGGCCAGCTGAGAGCGAGAAGGATCAGCGAATAGACACTGTTCCTGGTGTCAGCCGCGACCGCACCGATCAGAAAGGCGACTGAGAGCACGAGCACTCCACCGGTCGTCCACGGATGCCCCTTCGCGCGATACGGGCGCGGCGTGTCGGGCTCTGTTTTTCGCAGTATCAGCAAGCTCCCGAAAGTCAGGACGTAGTTCGCTACGAAAAAGAAAGCCGTGATCGCGAGCACAAGCTCGAAGGTTCCCGTGATGACGAGTGCGAGTATCACGATCGTGCTCAGCAACAGGCCCACCGACGGAGTCCCACCGCGATTCACGTACTCCGCCGACGGCAGGAATCCCAGCGCGCCCAATCGATACAGAACGCGCGACGCCATCAGCTGAAACGCGTTCACCGCGCTCAAGAGCGAGATGATCATGATCGACCGCAGTACCGTGTCACCCTTCGCCCCAAAAACTTCCCGCGCGGCGGAGCCGGCAACGAGCGGATCTCCCGCCATCCTGGAGAGAGGGAGAACGTAAAGGAACGCGAGATTCACCAGGACGTAGAGTAGTCCGACCGCGATCACGCCTCCGAAAATGCTGCGCGGGATCTCACGCGCCGGATCCTTCACTTCGCCCGAGAAGTAGGTAATCGCATAGTACCCGTCGTAGGTGAAGATCACCGCCTGCATCGAGAGAACGAGAGCGGTGACGAGCGCGAAGCCCTGCGCCACCGGCAGACGCGAGGTATCGCCGATCTGGACGCTCGGACCGCCGCCCCAGACGAAGCACGCGACGATGAGCACGACGAATGCTCCCGTCTTTGCCATCGCGGTTATCATCTGTGCCCTGCTTCCCGATCGGACGCCGATCCACTGCAGAAGGGCGAAGACAATTATGACCGCCGATCCAATCGTCGAAGCCAATCCCTTTTGCCATCCGAACAAGAGCGCGCTGTATTCGCCGATGACGATCGCCGCGAGTGAAGCGCTGCTGCACGTCGACAGCCAGTCGCTCCAGCCTATGACGAACCCGGCGTACGGACCCATGCCTCTTCGCACGAACACCGTGAAACCGCCCGACTCCGGCATCATCGTGCCCAGCTCCGCCAGCGAGTTTGCGCCCAACGCGGCGTAAACCGCCCCCATCACCCATACGCCCAGGAAAAGCGCAACGCTCGGCAGATGTTGAGCGATCTCCCCCGGCGTGCGGAGGATTCCGGAGCCGACGGTATTCCCGACGATCACCGAGACTCCGAACACGACTCCGAGTACGGTGAGAAGGCTTCGCGCCGGTCGAACTAACGGAGCACTCGCCGGATTTGGTGGGCCTGCCAGGGTTGAAGTGTCCGCGAGGTTTGTTTTGCTCGCGAGGTTTGTTTTGTCCGCGGGGCCTGTCACCCGCGAGACGTCAGCCGCGACGAGCCATTCGTGGCCGGCGGCCTGGCCATGAAGTCGGCGAGCAGCTCGTGGAAGTGGTGCGTTCCCACTTCTCGGCGCTCCGAGTACCGCCCGCGGTCATATAGCCGCGACCGAACTCCGCGCTGAACCGACTCGACCACCTCTTCGTCTTCCATCTCGACGCGGTGCAGACCGGCGCCCATCCCGGCTTCACGAAGCGACGAATTCCACACGTAAGAATGAAACGCGACTTTCGTGCGGCCAGCCGAGAGGGGCGTCACGACGTTGAGGGAGAGCCCCCACGGATAGAAGTTGAACATGATGTTGGGGAACAACCAGAAATAGAACGCCCCTACTCGCTCGCTTGCGTTGGGATGCTCCTTCGGCAGTTCGAATGCGGGCTCGCCAGCCTTGGCGATTCCGAGCTGGAGATTGCCGTATCGATACCTCTCGGTGCGATATCCGGAGTAGTCGAGCTTCTCTGCCAATCCCGCGTGCACGTACGGGATGTGGAACTCTTCCAGATAGTTGTCGCAGTAGAGCGCCCAGTTGGCGTTGATCAGATAGTCCTGCGACGTCGCGTTGTCGCGCACGAACTCGTCGAGCGGCATGAACGACACGCGCTCGCGCACCGGCCCAATCCAGTCATCGAACGGCATCTCCGGAGCAAGGCCGCTGAACAGAAGCGGGCCGAAGCGCTCGAGTGGCAGCTGCGGGAGATTGTCCTTTTCGGAGGGAAAGCCGACGGTAGTGTCGAATTCCGGCATCGACGCGAACTTGCCATCGAGCGAATACTTGCGTCCGTGGTACCTGCAGCGGAGCGAGCGCGCGTGGCCCTCGCCCTCGACTACGATCGCGCCTCGATGTGTACAGACGTTGGACAGGCAGCGCACCTTGCCGTCGTCGTCCGAAGTCAGAACGAGCGGCTCGTTGAGGCACCCCTCGAGTAGAGTGAAGGGCGCCACGCGCCCGGGAGCCTTGACGCGGGCAGCATCCCCGACCCACTGCCAGCTGCGCGCGAACACGCGATCCTTCTGCAGCTCGAAGTACGCGGGGTCGGAGTACACGCGAGCCGGCAGCGTCGAAGCGCGGCGGATGTCCTTGTCGATCTCGAAGTCGCGAGCGCTCATGCGGCGAATCTAGCTTCCGTCAATGCTCACGCCAGATCAACTGCCACAGTTCTACAGCTTACAAAGCCCGCCGTACGTTTCCGGCCGTCTGTCTCGGTAGAACTGCCAGACGTTCCGAACCTCGCGAATCTTGTCGAG
Source organism: Gemmatimonadaceae bacterium (assembly GCA_035317285.1). Classification (GTDB taxonomy): domain Bacteria; phylum Gemmatimonadota; class Gemmatimonadetes; order Gemmatimonadales; family Gemmatimonadaceae; genus UBA4720. The sequence continues at coordinate 6,968 of DATHHC010000100.1, forward strand.
ATCGAGGTCGGCCGTAATGAGCTCGTCCTTGTCCCGCGACGCCTGCGCCACAATCTGCCCGCGCGGATCACAGAAGTAGCTCTGCCCGTAAAACTCCCCGATGTTCCACGGCTTCTCGGTGCCGACGCGATTGATCGCGCCTACGAAGAACGCGTTCGCCACCGCATGCGCGGGCTGCTCCAGCTTCCACAGATACTCCGACAGCCCCGCCACCGTCGCCGACGGATTGAAGACGATCTCGGCGCCATTCAGTCCGAGCTCGCGCGCTCCCTCGGGAAAATGCCGGTCGTAACAGATATAAACTCCAATGTCGGCGTACTTCGTCTTGAACACCGGGTATCCGAGATTGCCGGGCTTGAAATAGAACTTCTCCCAGAAACCCGGCGCGGTGTGGGGGATGTGGCTCTTCCTGTACTTTCCGAGGTACGTCCCGTCTGCGTCGATGACGGCGGCGGTGTTGTAGTAGACGCCCGTCTCATCTTCCTCGTAGAGCGGGACGACAATCACCATCGAGTGCTTTTTCGCGACCTCCTGCATCAGGCGCGTCGTCGGCCCGTCGGGAATCCTCTCGGTCGCGTCGTACCACTTCGTATTCTGCTCCGCGCAGAAATACGGACCCGTGAAGATCTCCTGCATGCAGACGATCTTCACTCCCTCCTTCCCCGCCTGATCCAGGAACTTCAGATGCTTCTCGATGTTGGCTTCGCGGATTTTTTCCAGCGGCGCGTCGGTCGAGCCCGCATGCGACGCCTGAATGAGACCACATTTGACGACCCGTGCCATCCTGCTATCTCCCTGTGATTATTGAGAAGCCGATTTGTCGGCGACGACCTGCCGCCGCATCAAGAGCCAGTAGATCAGAAAACTGAGGCCAAAGGTGACGAACCAGGCGTACGAATAGAGCTGATCGAAAAAGTCGGGGTGCGCGACTCTTCCGCCGGGGGTGACCGCGGCGCGCACAAATCCCGGCGCGACCGGAAGGATCGAAAGAACGAGCGCCACGACTGCGCGGGGATTTACGCCGCTCCAGTATCTGTAGCGTCCATTCATGCGGAACAGATCGTCTACGTTGAGCTGCTGTTTCCTGAGCAGCCAATAATCGCAAATGAGGATTCCACCGAGTGCGCCCATCAGGCTCGAGTATCCAATCAGCCAGGTGAAGATGTACGCCCCCGCGCCCGCGTAGAGCTTCCATGGCATCATGAGTATGCCGATTATCGCGGTAATGATTCCACCGGTCACGAAACTGATACGCCTTGGACTCAGGTGCGAAAAGTCATTCGCGGGTGAGACGACGTTGGCCGCCATGTTCGTGTGCAGCTGGGCCGCGAGCACGATCAGCGCGGCAAAGATTATCAGTGCCGGCCCCCCGATCATCGTGACGAGCACTACCGGATCCCAGACGGCCTTTCCGAAGATCACGATCGTGGCGCTTGTTACTGCCACGCCAATGAACGCGAACGTCGTCATCGTCGTCGGGAGCCCGAGTGCCTGGCCGGTGATCTGGGATCGCTGGCTCCTGGCGTAGCGCGTGAAGTCCGGAATGTTGAGACTCAGCGTCGCCCAGTATCCGACATTCGCCGTAAGCGCCGGCGGGAAAAGCTTCCAGAACGAAACAGTCGAAGTGTTGCCCTGAAGCCGCTGCGATTCCGTCAGGATGTGACCCAGGCCTCCACCGTTACGAATTCCCCAGAGCAGGAGGAGGATCCCGCCCGAGAGGAGGAAGGGTGCCGCATAACTGCCCAGAATCTTGATTCCCTCGATTCCTCGCGCGATGATCGCGACCTGGAGCAGCCAGAACAGCGCGAACGCCAGCGCCACGCCCCAGGTAACTGTGCTCCACCGCGGCCACGCCGCAACAAAGAGAGTATTGAGCGCGAGCGCGCCAATCCATGTTTGAATGCCGAACCACCCGCACGCGACTACCGCGCGGAGCATCGCCGGAATGTTTGCCCCGCGCACCCCAAAGCTCGCTCGGCACATCACCGGGAACGAGATCCCATATTTGGTTCCAGCGTGCGCGTTGAGAACCATCGGAATGAGCACGATGACGTTGCCAAGGAGAATCGTCATCAGGGCCTGCCACCAGTTCATCCCTTCTTGCATCAGCCCTGACGCAAGCGTGTACGTGGTGATCACCACGCTCATCCCGATCCACAACGCGGCGATGTTGTAGGTGGACCACGTGCGCCGCGAGAGTGGCGTGGGCGCCAGGTCCTTGTTCCAGAGCGGACTCCCCTGGATGTCATCCGGAACGTGGGCTGCCTCGGGCGCGTACGCGGCGCCCGCGGCCACAGTCATCACGACGCGAGGCCCGCGGTCTTACGCGAAAGCCACTTGCCCCGTCCCGGGTTCCCGACGACCTCGTAGTTATCGACGATCACATCGCCGCGCGACAGCGTCGTGCGCGCGAAGCCGGCGAGATCCCAACCCTCGTAGGGTGACCAGTCGGAGTTCGTCTCCATCGACTCCGGATCGACCTTCAGCGTTTTCTTCGGATGGATGATCGCAATGTCCGCATCGGCACCAACCTGAATCGCCCCTTTGCGCGGATACAATCCCATGATCTTCGCCGGATTGGTGGAGAGCTTGGCGCACATCTCCTGGAGCGTGATCTTCCCGCCGAGCACACCGTGCGTGTACGTGAGCGGCATCAGCGTCTCCAGGCCAGGCATCCCCATCGGGATCTTGGTCCAGTCGCCCTCCCACATTGCCTTCTGCTCGCGATTGAACGTGCACGTGTCGGTCGAGACCACGGACACTTCTCCCGACTTGAGTCCCTGCCACAGGCGCTGGACATCCTTCGGCTTCTTGAGTTGCGGGCAACAGGCGTAGAGATGCCCGTCTTCCTTGTCGAACACCGAATCGTCGAGCACGAGGTACTGCACGCACGTCTCGGCCAGCACCGGCACTCCGCGCGCCTGCGCCGCTCGAATGATATCGGCGCCTTCGCCGGTCGACATGTGGACGATGTAGAGCTGACCGCCCGTCGCCTCGCACCACTGCACCGCGCGCTGAATCGCCTCCGCTTCGATAAAGTTCGGACGCGTCATGGGGTGAAGACGAGCCCCATACTGCTTCATCAGCTCGGGCGTGTGATGCCGCGCGATCAGCTCGTCGAGAACACGCGCGGACTCAGCATGAACGAGCAGCATCGTTCCGTATTCTTTCATCTTCTCGAGCGTGCCGAACATCGCCCTGTCGTCCGACTGCCAGCCCTCGGATTCATAGCTCATGAATTCCTTGAAGGTGGTGAAGCCGCGATCGACCATGCCCTTGATCTGATCCTTGTGCTCGTTCCAGCGCGTGATGCAGATATGAAACGTGTAGTCGATGAGCGACTTGCCCCTCGCCTTCTTCATCCAGTTGTCGGCAGCCTGGCTCAGTGATTCGCCGGCGTATGGAATCGCGAAGTCGATCAGCGTGGTCACTCCGCCGCGAGCGCCGGCGCGGG
>DATHHC010000101.1:0-27648 GCA_035317285.1 Gemmatimonadaceae bacterium
GGTCCAACTGGCGCGAATGGAGCTGCCGGAGCCGTCGGACCGCAGGGTCCGTCTGGGGCCACAGGTCCTATTGGTCCTGCAGGCGCGACTGGCGCGGCTGGCCCCCAGGGCGCCATCGGACCTCAGGGTCTGACCGGACCCGCAGGCGCGAACGGAGTTGACGGCGCGATCGGACCGCAGGGTGTGGCTGGACCAGCAGGAGCAACTGGTGCGACGGGCGCCCAAGGATCTATCGGGCCTCAGGGTCTGACCGGACCCGCAGGCGCGAACGGCGCTGACGGCGCGATCGGGCCCCAGGGTGTGGCTGGACCAGCAGGTGCAGCTGGTACGCCGGGCGCGAATGGAGCTGATGGCGCGACGGGCGCCCAAGGACCGATCGGGCCTCAGGGTCTGACCGGACCCGCTGGCGCGAACGGCGCCGACGGCGCTATCGGACCGCAGGGGCCGGCAGGACCCGCGGGTGCGGCAGGAGCAAATGGAGTTGACGGCGCGCCGGGAGTTCAGGGGCCAATCGGACCGCAGGGTTTGACCGGACCCGCAGGTGCAAACGGCGTTGACGGAGCCACCGGACCGCAAGGTTTGACCGGGCCCGCGGGCGCTAATGGAACTGACGGCGCTGTCGGACCCGCAGGTGCAACTGGCGCCACCGGACCGCAAGGGCCGGCGGGACCCGCAGGTGCGAACGGAGTCGACGGCGCGACAGGCGCCACCGGTGCCGCAGGACCGAACAACGTGACGACGACGACCGCGACCAACCTCACCGGTTTCCTGAAGGGCAATGGCGCAAATGTCTCGGCGTCCGCTTCAGTCGCCCTGGGTACGGACGTGACGGGCATCCTTCCGTCGACCAGCCACCCGGCGCTGACCGGAGATGTCACAACGCCATCGGGCAGCGTAGCCACCACGGTGTCGCGGATCAACGGCGTGGCACTCAGTGGGCTCGCGACCGGTATTCTGAAGAACACCACCGGCACCGGCGCGCCGAGCATTGCGGTTGCGGCGGATTTCCCGACGCTCAATCAGAGCACCACCGGCAACGCGGCGACTGCGACTAACGTCGCCGGGACCGGCATCACTGGTGCCACTCTCGCCGGCACAGTGGTTTCATCGTCGCTGACCAGCGTCGGAACGCTGACTGGTCTCACGGTCAATGGAGCCACCAACATCAACGCGAACAACAACGCGGCGACGAATATCGGAACTGGCACCACCACGAGCGCGGTCGCCGTCGGTGGTGGCACAAACACAGTTGCGCTCGGAGGCGGAACCGCCTTCCACGGTATCCTCTACGGATCTGCAACCACTGCGGCCATACCAAACCTCACCGCGAATGGCACCGTGGCGGCGACGGCAGTCGTGACCGGATGTGCCGTGGCAAACCACCTGCTCATCACGCCATCATCCTATTCTGTCACTCAGACTGTTGTAGTGAAGGCGGCAGCCTGTAGTGCCGCGAATACAGCGACTATCACTTTCCTGAACACGAACAACGTTGCGCTGGCAGCCGCCGGCACGATGACCTTCAAGTACATACTTATCAGGCCGTAAGTCTGGGTCGCCGGGTATGGCGTGAACCATCGCTCCGTTAAGTTGGATAGGCCGGTGACATATTGTCACCGGCCTATTCGCATCTAATGCACCTCACATCGACATGAAGATGGCCGTCAATCTGTTCGACTCGCCCTCGACGCCGGCAGAGGTCTCGGATGCCGTCAACGCGCGAATCCTGGCGGTGTCTGAGGATCGCATCGCCGGCTTCGTCGATGAGCCATTCGCCGCGATCGCCGCGGCGAGCGACCTCCCCGAGGACGTCGTTATCGAGCGACTTCGGGCAATGCTATCCGCGGGCGTGATCAGGCGCGTCAGGCAGACTCTGATGGCGACGAATCTCGCGCCCGGCGCGCTCGTCGCGTGGCGCGTCGCCGCGGACAATCTCGACTCGGCCTTCAATTACATGGTGAAGGAAGATCCATTCTCAGGTCACGTCGTGATTCGCTCGACCGACGCCGAGACGCCGGGCTCGGTGTACAGGCTGTGGACGACGCTCAAGGTGCCACAGGGATTCTCGATGGAGAGGCATTGCGAGTTCCTGGCTACGAAGGTCGGGGCAACGGCTTTCCGCGTCATGCCGGCGAAACGCTTATTCGCGCTCGGAGTTGGACACGTCCGGCGCCGCGGGATGGAGCCCGGCTCCAGAAGCGAAGAGCCGGGACGGGTTCTCGACACCAACATCGTCGAGCTGTCACCCCTGGAATGGCGCGTCCTCACTGCGCTCAAGCGCGAATTCACGGTGGACGAAATCGCGCCCAATCCCTGGCGGGGCCGCGCGGCGGAAGCGGGAGTGTCGCTCGACGATTTCAATCGTATCGCGCGCTCGTTGAGCGCACGCGAGGTGATTGGGCGCTTCTCGACTTTCCTCGAGCACGTGAAGCCGTCGGCGACGGGAGAGCGCGTGACACGCTACAACGCTCTCTTCCACTGGCAGGTTCCCGTCGGGCGCGAGATCGAGGCGGGCAGGGAGATCGGCCGCCACCACGTCCTCACGCACGCGTATTGGCGCGAAGGCGGGCCCGAATTCGCGAATGTGAACGTCATGGCGGTCGCGCACGGTACCGACAAGTCGCTGGTGCTGGAGCACAAGGCGGCGATCGACCGGCACCTCGAGGAAGCAGGCATTCCGATACCGTATACGAACGTGTTCTGGGGCGGACGAAGCGAGATCAAGCCGTCCGAGATCTCTCCAATGGAGTACGAGTCCTGGGCGACGCGCGTCGGCGTTGCGCAAACGAGAACGGAGCAGGGGTGACAGAAGGAACGGTATTTCTCGTAGGCGCGGGCCCGGGTGATCCCGGGCTAATCACTGTAAGAGGAAAGCAGCTCATCGATTCGGCCGATGCCGTCGTCTATGACGCGCTCGCTAATTCCTCGCTGCTCCCCCCAGGCGCGCGGACGACCGGGCGGCCTGAGCTGTACTTCGTCGGCAAGCGCGGCGGAGCCAGCGACAACGTGACACAGGAGGAGATCAACGCGTTGCTCGTGAAGCTCGCCCGCGAAGGAAAACGCGTCGTGCGCCTCAAGGGCGGAGATCCATTCGTGTTCGGTCGCGGCAGCGAGGAGGCGCAGGCGATGAACGATGCCTCCGTTCCATTTGAAGTCGTCCCGGGGATAACCGCCGGAATCGCCGCGCCTGCCTACGCCGGAATTCCCGTGACGCATCGCACGCTCGCGACATCGGTGACCTTCGTTACAGGCAGCGAAGATCCGACAAAGCCGAGCACGCAGACCAACTGGACGGCGCTCGCAAAATCGGGTGGGACGATCGTTCTTTACATGGGAGTGAAGTCGCTCGCCAGCATCGCCGACACGCTGATCGAGGGCGGAATGCCCGCCGACATTCCAGCTGCGGCGATCCAGTGGGGAACGCATCCCAAACAGCGCACCGTCGTGGCGACGCTTCAAACGCTCGCGGCAAAAGCGGTGGAGGCGGACATCACCGCGCCGGTGATTACCGTCATCGGGTGGTCCGTGGTGCTGCGCGACGAGCTGAACTGGTTCGAGCGACGGCCTCTGTTTGGAAAGCGGATCGTGGTGACGCGTGCGACGCAGCAGGCTCCGGCGTTGAGCGAAAAGCTCGCCGAGCTGGGTGCGGAAGTGATCGAGATGCCCGCGACCCAAATCGCACGCCTCGATCTCGATCCTCTCCGCGCAGAAATCGGCCGGCTGTCGCTCTACGACTGGCTGATCTTCACCAGCCAGAATGCGATTTCGATCTTCTGGGAGCAGCTCCTCGGTGAAGGCAAGGATGCGCGCGCCCTCGCCGGCATCAAGGTCGCCGCGGTTGGTCCCGCCACGGCAGGCGCACTGCTCGAGCACGGCATCACCGTGGACGTGATCCCGAGTCGCTTCGCCGCCGAAGGATTGCTGGAGATCATGCACGCGCGCGAGGATGTTGCCGGGACGAAAGTGCTCTATGTGACCGCGGAGGGCGCGCGCGATGCGTTGCAGCAGGGACTCCGGGAAATCGGCGCCGATGTCACAGTGATAGAGGCGTACCGTTCAATCGTTGACGGTGAAGGCGCCGAAAAGCTCGTGCGCGCAATCGAAGCCGGACGAGTGGATCTAGTCACGTTCACTTCGGCGTCAGCGGTTCGGGGATACATCGACGCCGTCGGAGAAGATCTTGCTCTGCGCGTTCCTGCCGCGTCCATTGGAGCGCGGACATCCGCAGCGCTGCGCGAGGCGGGTATCGAAGTGAAAATGGAAGCAAAGGAATCAACGCTCGACAGTCTCGTATCCGCGGTCTTCAGTGCCTTCTAAAGCGAAGGCCGATCCGGCGGTGGTGAGAATTGGCACCCGCGCCTCCGAGCTTGCGTTGCGCCAGGCCCGGCTCGTTGAGAGCGCGCTGCTCCTGCGTGGGATCGCGTCGGAGCTCGTCACCTTCAAGACCATCGGCGACAAGAAGCTCGATCAGCCTCTCACCGAGATCGGAGCGAAGGGACTCTTCACGCACGAGCTCGAGGTCGCGCTCGCGAAGAACAAGATTGACTGCGCCGTGCATTCGCTCAAAGATCTGCCGACCGATTCCGTCGAGGGGTTGGAGATCATCGCGCAGCTGGAGCGCGAAGACCCTCGCGATGCGCTCGTCGTGAATCGGCAGACGGGAGCCGAGAATCTCGACGATCTTCCGGCTGGCTCCCGCGTCGGGACATCCAGCCTTCGCCGTCGCTCCCAGCTCCTGGCTCGCAGGCCCGATCTCGAGGTCGCTGAGCTCCGCGGCAACGTTCCAACGCGACTCGGCAAGGTCGAGAACGGCAGCGTCCACGCCGCGATTCTCGCCGCGGCGGGTTTGATTCGGCTCGAGGTCGAGCGGCGCATCACGATGTTTCTTGATCCGCCCGATTGGCTCCCGGCTGCAGGGCAGGGCGCGATCGCTATCCAAACGAGACTCGACGACACCCGGATGGGGGACCTGCTCCGTCCGCTCGATCACGAGCCGACATCCATAGCGACGCGCGCCGAGCGCGCTTTTCTGGCGGCTCTCGATGGCGGCTGCCAGGTCCCGATCGGCGCGCTCGTGAGCGACGTCGACGGCACACCTACATTGTATGGTATGCTCGCCGACCTGAGCGGCAAGCACATCGTACGTGGCTCGCGGGTGCTCGACCCTCGCTCGCCGGAAGCGACTGGTGAGGCCCTGGCCGCCGAAATCCGGTCTCGTGGCGGCAGCAGCCTCCTCGTCGAGCTTCGTCAGGTATCCAAACTTCCCGCCCCGCAACCCGAGTAAGAGTGTCCAGCTTCCCCCAGTATCGCCCGCGCCGCCTGAGGCGCACTGCCGCGCTTCGAAATCTCGTCCGCGAGACGCATCTCGCACCGTCGCAGTTGGTCCTGCCCGTGTTCGTGCGTGATGGAAAAAAACTTCGCCGTCCCGTTGGATCGATGCCGGGCGTGAATCAGACCTCAGTCGATGAGATGTTGCGCGATGCAGAGGCCGCGGCGAAGGCGAACGTCGGCGGAATCATCCTCTTCGGCGTGCCCGAGACAAAAGACGCGACGGGCTCGGCCGCCTGGGACGACAAGGGCGCAGTGCAGACCGGAGTGCGCGCTCTCAAGAAAGAGATACCGGAGCTGGTAGTGATTACGGACGTGTGCATGTGCGAGTACACCGATCACGGCCATTGCGGAGTTCTGAAGAACGGTGGGGTCGACAACGACGCGACGCTCGAGCTGCTTTCGCGTGCCGCGCTTTCGCACGCGGCCGCGGGCGCGGACATTGTCGCCCCCAGTGACATGATGGACGGCCGAGTCCAGGCGATTCGCGCCGCGCTGGATGGCGCGGGGCTTACGGACGTGTCCATCCTCAGCTACGCCGCGAAATACGCGTCGGCGTATTACGGCCCATTTCGCGAGGCAGCCGAGTCGGCGCCGAAGACGGGCGACCGCCGCGGCTATCAAATGGATCCCGGCAACGCCGAGGAAGCGCTGCGCGAGGTGCTCGCCGACATCGAGGAGGGTGCCGATGCGGTGATGGTGAAGCCGGCCGGACCCTACCTCGACATCGTTTCGCGTGTGAAGGCGGCGACTGGCTACCCGGTCGCAGCGTACCAGGTGAGCGGCGAGTACGCGATGATTTGCGCGGCAGCCGATCGCGGGTGGATCGAGAGGGAGCGGGTAATGATGGAGTCGTTGCTCGGGATCCGGCGCGCCGGGGCGGATTTCATCGTGACCTACTTTGCAACTGAGGCCGCTGGCAAGCTCTGACGCGAACTGCAACTTGCCGCGGTATGAACAACGGAACTACGCTGCTGCGTGCTGTCCGCTGAACGCTCAGCGCCGTTCGCTGCAAAGCGGCATTGACCGTAAAGGTGGCGTTCTGGGAAAAAGCAGTTGACTGTGGTCTGAACGCCATCAGAATGGTCCCGACGTAGGCAGCGAAAAGCGCTCAGCGTAGAGCGGGCCAGCAGGTAGCAGCGTAGTTGTTTGAACATCGTATTCAATCGCAATCAAAATCTTGGGTTCAAGTTGAAACTTGACGCGATCGCCGTCCGTCATATAATTAGACGCTTGGCTAATTAACTAACTACATATGAACGACGTCTTTCGAGCCCTTTCTGATCCTACCCGCCGCGAGATCCTCGAGCTGCTACGCGACGGACCTCGTACCTCCGGGGAGATCGCCGAAAAATTCAGCACCAGCTGGGCGACAATCTCGCGCCACCTGAGTGTTCTCAAGGACGCGGAGCTGATCCTGGCCGAGCGGAACGGGCAACACGTCGTGTACGAGCTGAACACCACGGTTTTTCAGGACGTCGTCGAACACCTCATCAAGTGGCTTGGCCCGCGGAGACCAAATGCGTAAATGGATTCCATTGCTCATCGTCGCAGTCGCGGTCATCGCGTCGGCGATCGTCTATCCACGCCTTCCCGAAATGATGCCAACGCATTGGCGGGGCATGGATCCACAGCCGGATGGCTGGAGCAGCCGTGCGTTTGGCGCGTGGATAACCCCTGCAATCCTCCTCGGAATGTGGGCGCTGTTGCGCATCCTGCCGGCGATCGATCCTCGAGGGAGCAACTACGCAAAGTTCGGCGACGCGTTCGAGGGTATCATCGTCTCGATCATGCTCTTTATGCTCGTGATGCACATCGTCATTTTGCGAGCGGCACTCGGCTACCCCGTGGCGATGGAGCGTGTCGTTCCGGTCGGTCTCGGTGTCCTCTTCGTTGTAATCGGGAATCTTCTTCCGCGCGCGCGGCCGAACTGGTTCGTGGGTATCAGGACTCCATGGACGCTCTCGAGCGATAGGGTCTGGGAAAAAACGCATCGATTTGGAGGACGCGTGTTCGTAGCAGGCGGAATGGTCATCGTGCTAGCTTCGCTCGCCATGCCCCAGTGGACTCACACCGTTCCAATTGTGGTTCTGCTCTGTGCCTCGGCTGCGGTGGGGTATTCCTACCTGGAATGGAAGCGCGAGCAGTCGCCGGCGAGGCCCGCCAGTTAGAACCTCTTGTCACCCTCTCCTGCCGCATCGAACCCACTCGGAATCAATCGATGAAATCGCTCAAGATCATTTCACTGGCGTTGTTGGCCGCACTTTCACTCTGTTCGATTTCTGCTCCGCGGGCCGATGGCCAGACAGCGGGCGCATCAGGTGGGTCAGGGCTGAGCGGGCCGACCCGGATCGACACGGTTCCCCCGAAGACGGTGATCGAGACGCCGTTCGAGATTCAAAGCGGGACGCTTAAGCTGCCGGGCACTCTCACAATCCCCGCGAAATCGAAAGGCAAGCTTCCGGTCGCGCTGATCGTGGCGGGCTCGGGCCCCACGGACAGGAATGGCAATTCCGCGGGCGCTTTGCGGGCACAGAACAACTCCAATCTCTACGCGATTCTCGCCTGGCAGCTCGCGAACGCCGGCATCGCGTCCGTGCGCTACGACAAGCGAATACTCGGCGACAATTTTCAGAAAGTCGATCTTCCCTCGATCTCGATCGACGATTTCATCGCGGACGCGATCGCGGGTGCCAGAAGCCTCACCGGTGACCGCAGGTTCTCGAAGGTCATTCTGATCGGGCACAGCGAGGGCGCCGAGCTGGTTCTGCAGGCAGTAAATCGCGGCGCGCCCGCTGCGGGAATAGTGATGATGTCCGGAGCCGGCAGACCGATCATGCTGGTGCTGCGCGAGCAGATCTCCAAACAGCTGCCGCCCGCGGAAATAGTTAAGTGGGACTCGGCGATAGCCCGCTACCTGCGTGGAGAAGATCCGGGCGACGTGCATCCGGGTCTCAGATCACTGCTGCAGCCGACGAACCGCAAATTCATGCAGAGCTGGGTGAAGTACGATCCGGCGATGGAGATCGCGAAGGTCAAAGTTGCGGTGCTCATCGTTCAGGGTTTACGGGATATCCAGGTGAGCGAAGCCGACGCGCGCGCTCTCAAGGCGGCGCAACCCGCAGCCAAGCTGGTCCTGATTCCGGCCGCGAATCATGTTTACAGAGCGACGACAACCGATGACCGACTGGTGCAGCTCAAGCTCTACGCCGACCCGACGATTCCCATCGTTCCCGAGCTTGCGCCCGCTATCGCCGAGTGGATAAAGGGGCGGTAAAGCGGGAAGCGAGAGGCGGGAAGCCTCCCGCTTCCCCATTGCCCCTTCCCGCTTCCCGCCTCTCTCGCAGTTAAGTTGTACGCTCCCCCACGAACTACGCGAAAATGCGCTACAGGCTGTTCCCTGGAACCGATATCAAGGCCAGCGAAGTCGGCTTCGGTACCTGGACCCTCGCCACCGGCTGGTGGGGCGAGAAAACCGACGACGAAGCGGTTGAGATGCTGCGCTCCGCTCACGACAAGTATGGCGTAAACTTTTTCGACACTGCCGATACTTATGGCGACGGGCGAGGAGAGCGGCAGCTCGCCCAGGCGTTTCGCGGAAAGCGCAACGACGTCTTGTACGCGACCAAGATCGGCTACGACATCTACGACGCTGCTGCAAAGTCCGCGCGCCGCGGACAGAGCGAGCTGCCGCAGAAATTCGATCGCGACTACATGCGCTTCGCGCTCGACAAATGTCTCGAGCGCCTCGAAACCGATCACATCGACGTGCTCCAGCTCCACAACATCAAGATGGAACACGTCCGCGACGCGGCGATCTGGCAGACGCTCCGCGAGATGAAGGATGAAGGGCTGATCCGCGCCTGGGGAGCGGCGTTCGGCCCTGCAATTGGCTGGCTGTACGAGGCGGTGGATCTGTGCGAGCGGGAGACCGACATCGGCACGATTCAGATGATCTGGAACGTGATCGAGCAGCATCCCGGAACGGCGATGATCCAGGCCGCGAGAGAGTTTGCGCCCAACTGCTGCTTCAACATCCGCGTCACTCACGCATCGGGGATGCTGGAAGGGAAGTACACCGAAGATACGGTGTTCCCCGCGAACGACCACCGCCGGCATCGTCCGCGGTCGTGGCTCACGAACGGCCTCAAGAAGGTTCGCACGCTCGATTTTCTCAAGACAGACATGACCTTAGGGCAGGCCGCGCTCAAGTGGTTGCTCGCGGAGCCGCTGGTCGTGACGACGTTGCCCAACATCTACGACATGGAACAGCTTCGGGAATTTGCCGAGGCATCGGACAAGCCCGATCTCTCGCCCGCGCAGATGGAGCGCGTCGCCGAGCTGGCCGAGCACAATTTTGGCGTTGACGAAGAGCCGATGAGCTACAAGGGGACAATGGAGCGCGTGACTGCGTGATAAACCCATGGCACGACCTGCCGGCTGGAATCGATCCTCCCGACAATGTGACGGCGCTAATCGAGATCCCGCGCGGCAGCCGGAACAAGTACGAGCTCGACAAGGCAACTGGTATGATTCGGCTGGACCGGGTACTCTACTCCGCGGTTCATTATCCGGGGGACTATGGGTTCATTCCCCGCACGTTGCACGAGGATGGCGATCCGCTGGACATCCTCGTCCGCATCAACGAGCCGACCTTTCCCGGCTGCCAGATCGACTGCCGTCCGCTGGGTGTGCTCAGAATGCGCGACCGGGGTGAGCCCGACGACAAGATTCTCGCGGTGCCATGCCACGATCCGTATTACCACGAGTATTTCGACATCGCCGACCTTTCCCAGCATTATTTGAAGGAAGTGGAGCATTTCTTCCATATCTACAAGGATCTCGAAGGGAAGCGGGTGGAGATCGTGGGATGGGAGAAGAGTGAGGTTGCGGCACGGGTGATCAACGAATCGATCACGCGGTACCAGGAAAAATTCCATCAGGTTGGCACCTAATCATTCGCGCTCCGGGCATGCGGCCGGCGGCGGGGGACGATCGATAATGAACAGGCAGCGACGGATACTGGGCTCATTCGCGGTCATCGTGATTCTCGCGTCAATCGCGTCTGCTTGCACCAGCGATGACGACAAGGCGGTGAAGGGCCGAACCGGACCGAACGGAGCCGCTCACGACAGCATTAGCGATCTCGCGCTCAGCGAGGAAGGCCTCGGGCAGATTCAGATCGGGATGACGCTCGATGAGGCAGTCAACATGGGGCTGCTGAACGAGCGGCCGGACCTGAAGCAGGAGTGCGACTTTGTCTACCCGGCGGTGGGCGCGGGCGTGCCGGAGGGAGTGAGCGTGATGGTGATCAAGGGGAAGATCGCGCGAATCGACGTCGACACCGGAGCGGTCACCACCGAGGATGGCGCGAAGATCGGCGACACGGAGGACCGTGTAAAGAGCATCTACGGGGACGAGGTGAAGGTCGAGCCGCTCAAGTACATCGAGGGTGGGCACTACATGACCGTTCTGGGCGACAGCGCCAGCGCGGGGAAAGCCATCGTTTTCGAGACGGATGGGAAACACGTCACCAGATTCCGCGCCGGGCGCCTGCCCGAGGTAGAGCGGGTAGAGGGCTGTAACTAGGCGACGACGCGTCGCCGAGTCTCGATCTCTGGAAGGTTGGAGAAATGGAACGACCAACGCGAACATTCCTCACGGCGGACTGGCGTTACATCGCGATGCTCAACTACGAGGTGGATCCGGCCATTCTGAGGCCGCTTCTGCCGAGGGGAACGAGTCTCGATGAGCGAGACGGCCGTCACTTTGTGAGCATGGTCGCATTCCTTTTTCTCGACACCCGCGTGCTCGGACTGCCCGCCCTCTGGCACCAGAACTTCGAAGAAGTGAATCTCCGCTTCTACGTCCGGAGGAAAATGGGGGCGGAATCGCGGGCCGGCGTCGTCTTCATTCGGGAAATGGTCCCGTTCCCGCTCGTGGCTGAGGTCGCGAGGCTCACCTACAACGAGCCGTATCGCACGGTCCACATGGAGCATACCGTCGTTCAGACCGACGGCGAGCTTCAGAGCATCGAGTATCGATTCGGCGCGCTGGGCGAGCGCTGCCGCATAACGCTTCATGTCGACGGACCGGCGCGGAGCATGGAAGCCGGCTCGGACGAGGAGTTTCTCTCCGAGCGTGGTTGGGGCTACACGAGACAGCGCAACGCGGGGACGATCGAGTATCGGGTCCACCACGCGCGCTGGAACGTCTGGCCCAACGTCCGGTGTGAGGTGGACGGGCCGCTGGGGGAATTCTATGACGAGCCGTTTGCAACTGTAATCTCGGGAGCTCCCGCATCCGCCTTTGTCGCTGACGGATCCGCCGTGTCGGTTCACATGCCCGAGCGAATCGCCT
The DNA here is from genome assembly GCA_035317285.1 of Gemmatimonadaceae bacterium. Taxonomy (GTDB): domain Bacteria; phylum Gemmatimonadota; class Gemmatimonadetes; order Gemmatimonadales; family Gemmatimonadaceae; genus UBA4720. The sequence goes on from DATHHC010000101.1 coordinate 11,689, forward strand.
GACCAATTGCCCGGCAAATCGCCTAACCAATTGCCATCACTCTCATGACGACAACTCTCCAGGAACCAGAATTACGCTATCCGGTAGGCAAGTTCGACTTCGATGCACCAATAGCCGACTCCGACATCCCGATGTTGATCGTCGCAATCGCGGAGGCTCCGGGCGCTCTGCGTGGGGCGGTCGCGGGTCTTTCTCCCGATCAGCTGGCGACGCAGTACCGGCCAGGTGGCTGGACGGTGAAGCAGGTGGTTCATCACGTCCCCGACAGCCATCTGAACGCGTACACCCGCTTCAAGCTCGCACTCACCGAAGACGAGCCGACGATAAAGCCGTACAACGAGGCTGCGTGGGCCGAGCTTCCCGACTCGCGCAAAGTGCCGATCGATGTCTCGCTCGACTTGCTCGACGCGCTGCACCTGCGCTGGGTGGCGCTTCTCCGGTCGATGGATCCCGCCGATTTCAAGCGCGGACTGCGGCATCCGGAGCACGGACGGGTACTGACACTAAAGCAGATGCTTGGTCTATACGCGTGGCACGGACGACATCACGTTGCGCACATCACTTCATTGAAAAAACGAGAGGGCTGGTAACAGAATTGGCCCGAGGGACGAGGTCTTGGGTTTGAGGCCGCCTGGGCGCGGCACCGCGCTTGCCTCATTTCCTCGGACAACTACAGGACGGCGCAAGTGAAAATGACGGCGCGGGTGAAACGAAAAGACAATTCGCGGCGGACGACGTGGCTGCTGGTCGGGGCCGGCGCCGCGATGGTGGCGGGGAGATTGATGGAGCGCGGATTGGACAGCGGTTGGCGGGCCTGGAAGGACGAGGAGCCTCCCGCGTTCAAGCGAGGCGACAACTGGTCGCAGGCGTTGGCGTGGACGGCGCTGTCCGCCGCGGCCGTAGCAACCGCGGAGCTCGTCGCTCGGCGCGGTGCCCACCTTGGTCTGAGGCAGATGACGGGCAAGCGAGCACCCGTAGGCGTGTGAAGCATTCCCCCGGATTTCTCAAGATCGTGGACGACGCCAAATCGCGTATCCGCGAAGTGGACGTCGCCGAAGCGCGTCGCAAGCTCGAGGGTGGGAAGGCCAGGCTGATCGACGTGCGCGAGGACAACGAGTGGGCGGCTGGTCACGCTCGCGGTGCCGAGCACATGGGCAGGGGCGTGATCGAGCGCGATATCGAGCAGCGTGTTCCCGACAAGGGCGCCCCGCTGATTCTCTATTGTGGCGGCGGTTTCCGCTCCGCGCTGACTGCGGACAACCTGCAGAGAATGGGATACACCAACATCCTTTCGATGGCGGGGGGTTGGCGTGCGTGGAAGGAAGCGGGGGCCCCGACAGAACCGTGACGGACGCCGTATTACTAGCCCCGTGATGGGGCCTGGCCATCAACGCAAAGTACTTGACATCGCAAAGTGCAGGGGTATCTTGAAGTCGCTTCCCTCACGGAGACCTGAGTGTTGAGACTGTTCGTATTCCTCGCGTCGGTCGCCAACTGCGCCGGCGGGCTCATCCTGATCACGACATACGCGCTGATGTGGCAGCGCGTGCCGATCATCGTGTTGTTCATCGGCGCGTCACTCCTCATTCAGGGAGCGTATACGATCCTTTACCTCCACGGCGAGCTCGATCCCTGGGGCGGCATTGCTACGGGCGCGCTTTTCGCCGGCGAAGGGCTCGCGCTCTGCGTTGGGGCCGGTGGACTGATCCTGGGCATCATCCACAACATCGACCACGCGGACCAGGAGATGGCGCCGGTTCTAGCCGGCTTTCTGATGCTCCTTCAAGCGCTGCTGACCCTCTCGTTCCTGCTCTTCACCGATCGGCTGCGTCCCAGCGTAAACTGACGCAGCTCGGCCCTGGCGCTACGGCCGCAGCTCTCCGTGGTCGGCGGGCTCGCGCCCACGACGCATGAACAGGAACTCGTAAAGAAGCGACGCTACCAGCGCGCCCGTGATCGGGGCGAACCAATACAGTAGTTGTGCTTCGTAGACGCCGCTCGCCACCGCCGGCCCGAACGAGCGCGCGGGATTCATCGACGCGCCGGTGAGCGGACCTATCACGAGAATGTCGGCCGCCACGACAAAACCGATGGCCAGACCGCCGATCTTCGGGCCCTTCAGATCGACCGCCGTTCCGAAGACCACGAACGCGAGGAAGAACGTGGCAATCGCTTCGAGCAGAAATGCCTGGCTGCCCGTTACGTCGAGCGCTATCGCCTGCCCGCCGCCTCGTGTCGCGGTGAATACTGCGTCCGGAAACGTCGCCTTGAGCGCATATCCCGCCGCGACAGCGCCGAGGATCTGTGCGACGATATAGAGCGCGGCCATCATTGGATCGATTCGTCGCGCGGCGAGGATCCCGAGCGTCACCGCCGGATTGAAATGCCCCGAGATGCGCATCAACGCGCTCACCATCACGGCCAGGATGAGTCCGTGTGCGAGCGCGATCTCGACCAGGGCAGCCGGGCTCTGCGACATGCGCGCCGTCATGATCGCGCCGCTCCCTACGAATACGAGAGCGAAAGTACCGATGAATTCCGCTGCGAAATGGCGCCACGAGTCCCGCATTGCTGCCCCCTGCTTCGGCAAGATTGATGGGGCCGCGGCGCGTGAGATCTCTAGATCACCCGGCGCAATACCAGCGCGGCATTTATTCCGCCGAAGCCGAAGGAGTTGGTGAGCATGTGCTCGACGCGTTCCTTCCGCCCGGTTCCAGGCAGAAAGTTAAGATCGCACGCCTTGTCCGCAACCTGCAGGTTGACGGTCGGTGGAAGCCATTCGCGCTCGAGCGCGAGCGCGCAGATGGCAGTCTCGATCGCTCCCGATGCACCGAGCGCATGGCCGTAGTATCCCTTGGTTCCACTCATCGGAACCCTGTACGCGCCATCGCCCAGCACCTGTTTGATCGCCATGGTCTCGGTCGTATCGTTGAGCGGCGTCGAGCTTCCGTGCGTGTTCACATAGCCGATCTCTCCAGCGGAGACATTGGCGTCGTCCAGCGCCAGGCGCATCGAGCGTGCCGCCTGCGAGCCGTCGGGACGCGGAGCCGTCATGTGGTGCGCGTCGTTCGTCGTGCCGTAGCCCGCGACTTCGGCGTACACCGGGGCGCCGCGCGATTTTGCCCGCTCGTACTCCTCGAGAATCAGAACAGCCGCTCCCTCGCCCATCACGAATCCGTCACGGTCCTTGTCGAATGGACGCGACGCGATCTCGGGCGCTTCGTTGCGCGTCGACATCGCGCGGATCAGGGCGAACGCACCGAATGTGAGCGGGGCGAGCGGAGCCTCGGCCCCTCCCGCGATCATCACGTCGGCGTATCCGTCGCGAATCTGCCTGAATGCGTCGCCGATCGCCATCGTTCCCGACGCGCAGCTCATCGCGTTGGTCGAGTTCGGTCCCATGACGCCGAGCTCGATCGCGATGTTGCAGCTCGCTGCTCCACCGAATACCGCGAGCGCGAGTGTCGCGTCCACGGCCCGCAATCCCTGGGTGAGATAAACGGCAAGTTGGCCTTCGGCGTAGCTGATTCCACCCAGCGCTGTGCCCATGTTCGCTCCGACCCGTTCGCGGTCTTCTTTCGCGAGATCGAGATTCGCGTCGGCGAGAGCCATCTGGGCGCCGACCACGGAGAACTGGGCGAACCGGTCGAGCCGCCTGGCGCGCTTGTGGTCGAGATGATCCGACGGAACGAAGTCGTTGATCTCCGCCGCGTTGTGACTGCGAAACTCCGAAGGGTCGAAACGCGTCAGCGACCGAACCGCGGAGCGCTGCTGCTCGAGGCCTGACCAAAAGGAATCGCGCGTGGTTCCGATCGGGGTGATCGGGCCAATGCCGGTTATTACAACTCTGCGTCTCTTCACTGAAACCTCGATTTACTGCTGATTGCGAGCCCTTTTCTCCGCTACGACTGCGAGCCCCGCGATAGTGCGGGACGCAATTCCGTGCACGAACAACGGTCCGATGACGTACGTTGCCGCGAATGGTCCGATCACCGGCCAGCTCGGTCCATCCCATAAATGCACAATTCGTACGTGCGTTCCGTCAGGGGCTGGAATGAACGTCCATTCCACTTCCATTCCCTTCGTAATACCCCCGATGTGCCTGAATCGGATCGACGGCTTCGCCTCATCGATCGACATTTCCGATACCCACCACGTCGGCCAGTTCAGCGGAAGCGGTCCCCGCGAGCCGCCCTTGATCGTAAACGGCCTATTAGCGGACATCTCCACCACGCCACCGCCATCCGAGCGCCTCTCGCGAAACTTGACGTAGCGGTAGTGATTGAGATATGTGGGCCACTTCTCGACTCTCGAGGCCAGCTCGAACATTGGGCGCACGGGCGCGTGCACGTATTGAGAATCGACCTCCTCCATCGAACAGCCCAGCGGCATTGGCCCTAACTGGAATGGAGGCGCAAGCTCTCTTGTCATGGGTGCACTGGTGCCCAGCTCGTCGTTACGCGAAATGCACGGCGACGGTGCGCCACCGGCCTCCGTGATATCGCTTCGTGCACTGTATCCTCGAGCTCCTCTGGCGTGAAACCCCGCATCACGGAGACGACACCATCGTGGCGGCTAACGGCATGAAATCGAAGGGGAAAGGACGCGAGCCACAAACCGGCGGCGGCGATCCAGCTTCGCCGGATGTCGCTCACGATTACGCGTACTCGCGCGACGCGATTCATCTCCCGCAGCAGCTCCGCCGACTCCCTGCCGACGAAGTGATGCAGCACCTGGGAGCACATCACGATGTCGACGCTGTTGTCGGCGAACGGCAGTCGCAGCGCGTCCGCACACACGGCGAAGTCGACCGACGGGCGACTGGCGGACGCGAGCTCGGCCGCCGAGTCGAGCCCGATTGTCGTCAGCTCGACGCCGTTGCGGCGCGCTTCCTCTCTGGCCCGGCAGGGGATATCGCCGAGTCCCGTGCCCACGTCGAGCAGCGTCGCCTCCCGCGGAACTTCCTCCAACGCGTTCCCCAGTTCGTCCAGCGCGGAGCTGGTACCGCCGAACAGCGCATTGGCCCTCGCTACGTCGGCCAGTGAGCGCTTGACCAGCTCCGGATCGACATCGGGCGCATCGAGAATCTCGACACCTCTTCTCCGCGATGGCGTCAGCATGCCGCGCACTGCGCTAATGCTCCAGCTGCGCGTAGCCGCCGCGGTAATAGAGAAGCGGCGTCCCGGTCTCCACCCGCGTTGCCTCCACTTCGCCGAGGATGATCGTGTGGTCGCCTCCATCGTGCAGGGCAAAGCGGCGGCACTCCAGCACGCCGAGGACGTCGTCGAGAATCGCGTATCCGCTCGATGATCTCGTGAAGCCGACTCCCTCGAACCTGTCTATGTCTATTATCGAAAAGCGGCGGGCGATCTGCTCCTGCTTTGCCGACAGAATGTTGACCGCGAATCCCGCGGCGGTTGTGAGCGCCTTGTACGCGGAAGCCGATTTCTCGATGCAGACGAGCACGAGTGGAGGCTCGAGACTCACGGAGCAAAACGCGCTCACCGTCATTCCCTGGTCCGAACCGTCCGCGCCTTTCGTCGTCGCGACGGTCACACCGGAAGGAAACCGTCCAAGTACCGCCCGAAATTCGTCTGGATTGACGCTCAAGTTCTGAATGCCGGTGAGATAAAGAGATTGAAGAGAAAGCGGGGGGTGAGCACGACGCTCGCTGGAACGAAATCCCCGCCTACTCCGACCAACAGGTCCGCCAGGTCCTTCCGTCGCGACAAAACCTTGGCCGCGTTGTTCATGAAATATGGGTAGGCGATGGCCATGCCGACGATTCGTTCGAGTTTCCACTTGCCGCCGAACTCCCGCTTCCGTGCCCGGTCGTATCCCGAAATAATCCGGCTTTCCTCCTTTGGGGAGCGGACGAGAGCTTCAGCGAGGTAGGGCGCGAGAAGCTCCCCGCCCCGAAGCGCAGCATAAATGCCCTCGCCGGTAAATGGGTCGAAGAAATCCGCGGCATCCCCAACCAGCGCCGCCCCCGGCGACCAGGCGTGGCGCGATGCATTCGCGAACGGTCCCGTCGCGCGAACCGGGGTGATTCGCTCGGCTCCGGCGAACCGTTCCGCCAGGTGTGGTCGCGATGCAATCCAGCGCTCGAAGAATTCGGCCTTGTCTTCGCCGATCTCCTTCGCGCGCGACATCGGCACGACAACCGCGACGTTCATTAACCCGTCGCCGACATCGACGATGCCGAAGTAGCCGCCGTAGTCCACGTGCATCTCGCCCATGTCGGTGACGCCCTGCACCTTCCGATAGTGCGCGACGAGGGCAATGCGCTGCGGCCAGATGCGGCTGGTCCTCATGAGGCCGAGCCGCCGCCCGATGACGGAGCGCAGTCCGTCGGCACCGACGACGTAGCGCGCCCGTAGCGTTCGCTGTTGTCCGTCTGAGTCGAGGACGGTGACGCCGCTCACCCGTGCGGAACCGTTCCTCGCGAGATCCGTCACCCGCGTTGATTCCTCGACGCGCGCTCCGGCGGTGCGCGCGCCGCGAAGAACGATTTCGTCGAGGATCATCCTCCGGACGGCGAGGCCCGTGTCGCGGAAAGCGCGGAACCCGTGATTGGCGGCGAACTCACCAATCGCCACCTGGCCGTTGGGGGCGCGGATTCTCATTCCAGCCAGGTGCGCCGGTTCAGTACGCTCGATTTCGTCGAGCACACCCATGTCCGACAGGATTCTCGACGCCTGCGGACTCAGATACTCGGCGCACACCTTGTCGCGCGGAAACTTCGCCCGGTCGAGGACGAGCACATCGACCCCTTCCCGCGCGAGCGCGCATGCCGTGGAAGCTCCCGCGGGCCCGCCGCCGACTACTATGACCTCCGCGTCGAGGTGCTGGCCCACTCTATCCGATCGCGCGTGCGACGCGCTGGAACAGTCCCATGTATTGCCAGTGTGGCCGCGGCAGTCGGAGAACCGACGCCGCGCGCGTGAGATAGGGCAGGACCACCGATCTGGAGTCCGCCGAGAACATGAACCGGGGATGATCTGCCGCGAATCGCTTCAATCGCACGACAGCGGTATCGAACCGGAGTTGGTTTGAAAAGTAGAAAGTGGGATCCAACAGCGTGCTGCTGGCCGGGACTACACCCTCGGCGATTGCGATTCGGTGCAGCGTCGTGCCTGGATAGATGCGAAGACCGACCGTGAGATACACCGCGTCGCCCCGGAGCAGGCGCCATTTCGCGAACGAGAGCGTCTCCTCCATGGTCAGGCGCGTCTCTCCCGGTCCTCCGACGAGGAATATCCAAAGAGCCTTGATGCCTTGCTTCTCGACCCGCTCCGCGACCTCGCGGACCTTGGCCGCGTTGAAGCCCTTCTCGAGTTTTTCAAGAACGGGATCGCTGGCGCTCTCGGCGCTTATCCCGAGCGAGCGAAAACCCGCGATCTTCATCGCGCTCAGCAGCTCGCCCGAGGCGGCGGCCGGCGTGAAGTTGGTGGTGTCGAGGTGAACGCCCAGCTTCCGGCGCGCAATCGCTTCGCAAACCTGCAAGGCGTGGCCAGGCGGGGAATTGAATGTGGAATCCACGAAGTCGAAGTGCCGTACGCCCGCTTTCACCCTCAGCTCCGCGATCTCGTCCGCGACCAGCTCCGGATCGCGGGTTCGATATCCCCATCCCTCGACATTCCGGTACGTGCAGTAAATGCATTTGTACACGCAGCCGCGCTTTGTCTGGATGGGAATGGTCGCGCCGTGCCGCTGGTAACGCGAAAGATCAATCCATCGATGCAGCGCGGGGCGGGGAAGGGAATCGAGGTCGGCGTCTTCACCCGGAGGAGTGAATACGACCGTGCCATTTCGGTCGCGGACCAGCCCGGGGAGATTCTCGACCGGCGCGCCGGAGCACAGCGCATCGACCAGGGCCACGCTCGCCCTCTCGCCATCTCCCGCGACGGCGTAGTCGACGGCGAGATCCCGGAACAGAGCTTCGGGCGCTACACCGAATGCGGCACCGCCCGCGATGATCTTTGCCGCGGGCGCTGCCTCGCGAAGCGCGAGCAGGATGTCACGCGCTTCAGGAGTGTAGTGCCGGAGAGCTATCGCATCGCTGTTGTCGATGTTGCGAACCGAGACGCCGATGATCTCCGGCTGGAACTCCCGTGCCGCGGAGCGGGAGGTAGCCGCCGGATTCTTCGCGAAGCAAAGGTCGAGAAAGCGCACACGATATCCGGCGGCGTCGAGCGCTGAGGCTACGCACGCCAGGCCGTTCGGCACTACTGGGTACGGCTGCCGCTCGCGATTCGTGCTCACGAGTAGCACGCGCGCCCTGCTGTCCGTACCCAATCCACCGTTCGAGTTCATCAATCCACCGCGCGAGTGCTCGCCCGTTCAAGACACCACTAAAGTTACCAGCGCGCCCACGCCGGAGCAGAGCGCATTGACCGTATCGTTGTTCAATCCTGCGAGACCGCCTGAATGTCGGGTTGGTGCGCCGCAACTGTGGACTGCCCGCTCGGTGGACACTTCGCATAGGTCGCACCAGCGCCGCGTCTGCAGCGTAGCGCCCAGCAGGGAATCTGCCAGGGCACCCGCTACCCCACCGAGTACAATTGCGGTGAACGGTACAGGCCAGCCTGCCAACGCCCCTATGACACCTATGAACAGGGCGCCCCCTACACTGGCCACCGTGCCGAGCAGCGAGATGCCGCCGGAAGTCCCGGGTGCAACCCTCTTCCCGGAGATTATGGAAATTGGAGCTGTCCGGGCGAGCGTTCCGATTTCGGTCGCCCATGTGTCGGCGGCAGATGCGGCGATAGCGCCGGCTCCAATCGCATACCACACCGGTGATGCACCGATGAGAGATCCAAGGGCTGCCACAGCGTACACGCCGCCGTTCGCGAGCACCTGCTCGGCGTCCCGCTCCCCGCTTTTCTCCACGATCGCACCAACGCGCTCGGCCTTTTGCCGCTCACCAACCCTCGACAGGGCGCTCGCGGAGACGAACATCGCGATAAGGAGCGCTCCCCAGCTCCAGCCGGCGGCTATTGAGATCGTACCGACCACAGAGGCTGCGATCGCGCCGCTCAGCGCAAGCGTGCGCGCGCGGCGCGCCGCGAGCGCGATGAGCAATGAGAGCAACGCGCCAACTGCTGCGCGAGTTAGCACTTCAGTCAGTTGTGATGACCCGTACTTGATTTTCGGCGAGCGGCGACTTCACGGTCTCCTGCTTGAAGGGGCTTCCAGCGACGGTTAGCTTGCGCTCTCCGCCAATCAACTAAATGCCCGGCACTGTCAATCCCATAGTCCCCCTCAGTCTCCTCGAAGCAGTTCGCACGCTCGACATCCCTGAAGGTGACGATGTCGAGGTCGAATATGTGCAGGAGCATCGGAACAAGCGACTGGGGTTGAGCGACACAGTGATCGCGCAGATCCGGCGCTACAAGGAAGCGCTCAAGCGCAATCAGCAGATCCCGATCGACGAGGCCACCGGCATCGCTCGCCTCATCGGGCGCCGACCAGACGCCGAGGGGATATTCACCCGCGCCGGCACCATCGTAGCAAATCGCATGTATGAGATGATCTCCGCCAGCCGGCGACAGATCATTCACCTGCTGCCCGGATTCCTGGCGCGCCCCCTCGCGTTCCGTCAGGTGAAAAAGGCTGGCAACAAATACCTCGGCGCCTCGGTGCGCCGAGTCGGCTCGTCGATCGTCGTCTCGATGAAGGAGACGGTCACATTCGGGACCGCTCCCAAGGGAATCGGATGCCTCTACTACGAGGCGGCGCTGCGCGAGTTGCTGCGGCTGCTCGTGAGCGGGGGAGGGATGATCGATCACGTGCATTGCCGCGAGCGCGGCGAAGACACCTGTGAATGGCGCGCGGAATGGCGCGCAGTGAAAAGCCCTCAATAGACATTCGTGGCACTGCGGACTGAATCACTGCCCGCCCTGCAGTCCGCGCTCGATCGAGCCGGGCTCGATGGTTGGCTCCTGTACGATTTCCACGGTTTGAACCCCGTTGCCGTCGGCATGCTCGAGCTCCCGGGGATGACCACGCGCAGGTTCTTCGTCTACATCCCGCGCGAGGGCGCGCCGGTCGCGATTACCCACGCAATCGAACAGGGACCGTGGGCTGGATGGCCGGCAAAATGGCGAAAAGAGAAATACAGCAGCTGGCGTCTGCTGGAGTCGCTGCTTGGCGAGCTGGTCAATGGAAAGCGCGTGGCAATGGAGTACTCTCCGGGCGACGCTGTCCCATATCTGGACCGCGTTCCAGCGGGAGTTCTCGAGATGGTTCGGAACGCCGGCGCGACTGTCGTTTCATCCGCCGATCTCGTTTCCACGTTCTACGCAGTATGGAGCGACAAACAGCGCGCATCGCATGAGCGAGCCGCACGCGCGGTGGCGACGATCGGCGAGCAAGCGATAAGGCTCGCGGGGAGCCGCGCCGACAGCGCGTCTCCGCTAACCGAATACGCGCTCCAGAGCTGGATCACGGAGAAATTCGCGGCGGGCGGACTGGAGACGGACCACGGTCCCATAGTCGCGATCGGTCCGAACGCGTCGAATCCGCACTATGGGCCCACCGCCGACAAGTCGGCCACCATCAATCGCGGCGACATCCTCCTGGTGGACCTGTGGGCGCGCGAAAAGGGCGGGGTCTACGCCGATCAGACGTGGATGGGATCACTCGGCCCGCCGAGCGATCGCGACAAGAGCATTTGGCTGGCGGTGCGCGACGCACGGGACGCAGCCATCTCGCTTCTCCAGCAAAGAATCGACGCGCACAAGCCGGTGCGTGGCGGCGAGGTTGACGACGCCGCCCGGGACGTAATCACCAAGCGCGGCTACGGCGAATTCTTCATTCACCGGACCGGCCACTCCATCGATCCGCGTGAGTTGCACGGCTCCGGCCCCCACATCGACAACCTGGAGACGCGCGAAGAGCGCGCCCTCATCACGGGCGTGGGTTTCTCGATCGAGCCGGGCATCTATCTCGCCGGAGACGTCGGAATGCGCAGCGAGGTCAACGGCTTCATCGGCGCCGATGGCCTGCTCATCACGCCGTCAGACTATCAGAAGGAACTGCTGATCGTTTAGCGGCCGATGATGTCCCACACGGCCGGATCCTCGAGTCCGAGCCGCCACAACGCAAACGTGGTCACACCCAGCTCTCTCGCCTCGCGGACGAGCGCCTCGAGCAGCACTCGGTCGCTCACCCATATCTCCCAGCCTTCCGGCGAGACGGCGTGGAGCGTCGTGGACGCGTGGTCGCGGGTGAGCGGAATGTTGGTCATCGTCGTGAGGCGACGCGCATCGTCGTAGCTGATGACCTCCGCCGGGGCGCTGCGGCGCCATCGGTAGCCGTAGAGTGGAAACGCCGCGACGATCCTCGCCGCGCCGACTTCGGCTACTCGCGTGCCGAGATTGCGGTTGACCCAGTCGAGAGCCGCGATCGGCCCGGGCGGGGACGTTGCCCAGTGCTGGTCGTAGAGCACGGGCATGATGAAGTCGGCGGACTGGAGGAGAAGCGCGGCTGGATAGGCCGCGGTGTCTGCTCCGGGAACCGCGATGACGATCGTGGACACGCCGTGCGCACGCACCGAGTCGGCGACCGCCTTTGTGACGGTCAGCAGTTGATCCAGATCGCGTGGAGTCATTCCCTCGAAGTCCATCACGACCCCACGGTATCCGCCCGAATCGATGAGAGACGCGATCGCTCCCGCCGTCAACGCCGATATGTGCGCATTGTCGCCGATGCCACGGACTATCTCGGGATGAAAGCGGCTGCCGAGGTACGTGGTGATGAGCGCCATCGCGCGTGTGGTTACGAAGGGCTGCCTACCGATGGTGTCCGGATAAAGTTGTACAGGGCGAAAGCTCGTCGTGTCGAATGCGATCCAGCCGGTGATCACACGCTCGAGGCTCGAGCCGTGCGCCGCCACTGATGCATCGCTACGGGGGTCCCACGGTCCGGTGAAACCCCAGTACGCGGGGGGCACGCGTGGCTGCGACGGAAGGTGTGCGCACGCGATCAGCAGCGCGAGCGCGGTAACGCAAAACGCGGGCGGCCATCTTGTGTTGAAGCGACCCGCGCGACAAACTCCGGCCCCATGAAACATCTCTCAACCTACTTTGCGGCTGCCATGCTCGCACCAGCAGTGATCGAAGCGCAGGGATCCGCGGATCTCGTTCTCACCAACGGAAGGATATACACAGTCGACAACGCGCGACCCGAGGCGTCAGCTCTCGCGGTTCGCGCCGGTCGCGTCGAGTTCGTCGGCTCGGATGCCGAGGCGAGGGTTCTCGCTGGTTCGTCGACGGTCGTGATCGATCTGCACGGAGCCACCGTCGTTCCCGGAATCGTGGACGCCCACGCGCATCTTCTCGGTCTCGGAAACACGCTCCAGCGCGTCAATCTCGTAGGGTCGACGTCGTATGACGAAGTGGTCAATCGTGTCAAGGCGTGGGCAAAAGACGTGAAGCCGGGAGTATGGATTCAGGGCAGGGGATGGGACCAGAACCTGTGGCCGACGAAGGACTTCCCGACTCACGAGGCGCTCTCTCGCGCCTTCCCGAACAATCCGGTCGTTCTCACGCGCGTCGACGGTCACGCGCTCGTCGCGAACGCGAAAGCGATGGAGTTCGCGCACGTCACTGCGACGACGGCAGATCCTTCGGGCGGACGCATTGTCAGGCTTGCCTCCGGCGCGCCGTCCGGCGTTTTTGTCGACAACGCGAAGAGTCTGATCGACCGCACGATTCCCGCCGCTACCCGCGCCGACAACCGAAAGGCGATACTCGCGGCAGTCGCGGAGGCCAACCGCTGGGGCCTCACCGGCATCCATGACGCTGGAGAAGATGCCGAGACGATCGGCATCTACGAAGAGCTCGCGAAAGCGGGAAGCTACAACCTGCGGAACTATGTGATGCTGAGCGATCCCGGTGAGCCCGATTCGCCGACGGCGCTTCGAAACCCGTACATCCAGCGCGGGCCCCAGAGCGCTCTCTACGACGGACACCTCTGGATTCGCGCGATCAAGCTCTACGCCGACGGCGCTTTGGGCTCGCGCGGCGCCGCGCTGCTCGCACCATACAGTGACGAGCCTTCCAATTCCGGGCTTCTCGTCTCAAAGCCTGAGCACATCGAGGCGTGGGCCGAAGCCGCGCTCCGACGCGGGTTCCAGGTGAACGTCCACGCGATCGGAGATCGCGGCAATCGAATCGTCCTCGACTCGTTCGACTCGGCGCTCAAGAAAGTCCCGAAAGCAGATCACCGCTTCCGGATCGAGCACGCCCAGGTGCTGAGCCCTGACGACATCCCGCGCTTCGCCAGGCTCGGCGTCATCCCGTCCATGCAGGCAACGCATCAAACGAGTGACATGGGCTGGGCCGAATCGCGCGTGGGGCCACAGCGTATTCGCGGGGCCTATGCGTGGCGATCGCTTCTCAACACCGGCGTCGTTATTCCGAATGGGACAGACTTTCCCGTCGAACAGGTAAACCCGCTTCTCACCTTCCACGCGGCGGTAACGCGGCAGGACCCTTCGAACCAGCCGGCGGGCGGGTGGTATCCGGAGCAGAAGATGACGCGTGAGGAAGCTCTTCAGTCCATCACGATCTGGCCCGCCTACGCCGGGTTCCAGGAATCCGTCATGGGTTCGCTGAGTCCCGGCAAGTATGCCGATTTCGTCATTCTCGACCGCGACATCATGCATGTACCGGACGCCGAAATCCTGGGTACTCGAGTAGTTTCCACCTGGATCGGAGGAAAGCGCGTGTACGAGGCGAAGTAGCTACGGAATCACGAGGAATTGAACCCACGGAGCTTTCGGCGGCACATCGCTTGCCCTTTCATCAGGCGATCTCTTACTTCGATCCCGCGCTCGTTCGCCAGGCGTACTCTTACATCGGCTCGATACAAATGCTCCGCCGGTTCTTCGGCTTTTCAATAGTCTCATTCGTCGTGCTGGCCTGTTCGCGCGACGACACCGCGTCCGCAAAGACCCGCAACGGTCCGAGCTCGCCTGACGACGCCGTTGCGCCGCGGCCGGCTGTGATCTCGCCTGCTTCGGAGCCCTATAAGATCGTGCCCGTCGCGGACGGAGGCGTGATCTCCGGCACCGTGAACTTCGAGGGAACACTGCCCCCGGCCGAGATCGTTCGCCCGTCTGTCGATCAAAAAGTCTGCGGGACCTCCATCGTGCAGAAGAACGTCGCGCTTGCCGGGACGCGAGTGGGCGGCGCCATCGTCTGGTTGACGGATATCCGAAGCGGAAAGGCTTTTTCCCTCGAGCGCCGTTTCGACCTGACGAACGACAGGTGTACGCTCGACCCGTTCGTCCAGGTGATTCCCACAAACAGCACGCTCAACGTCGGAAACGATGACAGAGCCCTGCAAACCAACCGCTTCATCAACGTAGGCACCGGACAGATCGTGGCGGTGGCGCCGTTCAACGACGATGGAGAGGTAGTTCCGGTAGATCGGTTCAAGGAAGCCGCAGAGGTCGAGGTGGTCTCGGAGCAACATCCATGGACCCATGCGTGGATCGCGGTGCTCGACCATCCCTACTTCGCGCAGACACCGGCGAGCGGGGCGTTCAGCATTGAAGGCGTCCCCGTTGGTAAGTACCGAATTCGCGCCTGGCATCCGGGTCTCGGAGTGGCCGACGACAGTGTGACGGTCGGGGCTGGTCAGCGAGTGAGCGTCCAGCTCCGGATTCTCCGGGCGGCGCCGGCCACGCCATTCATGCCGCCCGCCGAGAGCGTACGTCCGGCCCCTGCGATCACACCGGGCGTTCCAATTCTGCCAACGGCGTCCAGCACACCGGATTCTTCGGGCGCGCCGACAGTGGGACCTCCGCCGCCCCAGCGCGACTAGCCGACCAGCGCGTCGCCCGGCCTGAACTGGCCGCGATAGAGGCGAGAGTAAACTCCGTCGGACGCAACGAGATCCTGGTGCCGACCTTCCTCGACGATCACGCCGCGATCGATCACAACCAGTCTGTCCGCGCGAAGTACCGTGCTCAGGCGGTGGGCGATGATGAGCGTCGAGCGCTCGCGGAGCAGGTCCTCCATCGCTTCTTCGACCAACCTCTCGCTCTCGGTGTCGAGGCTCGACGTGGCCTCGTCCAGGATCACGAGCGCCGGATCCTTCAGGAATACTCTTGCAATCGCGATCCGCTGGCGTTGACCGCCCGAGAGCTTGACGCCCCGCTCGCCCACTCTCGTGTCCAACCCATCCGGTAACCGCTCGATGAACTCGACGGCATGCGCAGCTTTCGCGGCGGCCCGAACCGACTCTTCGCTCGGGCGCGATCCATCCGCGCCGATTGCCGCGTAGGCGATGTTCTCGCGGATCGTTCCGCTGAAGAGCGTCGGTTCCTGAGGCACAATTCCAATCGCGCCGCGGAGATCGGCCAGCGAGAGATCGCGGATGTCGATTCCGTCGAACGTGATTCGACCGGACGTGACGTCCCAGAATCGCGGCAGGAGCGATGCGACGGTCGTCTTGCCGGCCCCGCTCGGGCCAACCAGCGCGACAACCTCGCCGGCGCCGATCCTAAGCGAGACACCCTGTAGCACTTCCGGCAGCGCCGGATTGTAGTTGAACGTGACGTTGTCCATCACGATTTCCCCGCGCAAAGGACGAGGAAGGCTCACCGGTCTCGCCGGATCCTTTACCGAAGACTCCGTCTCGAGCAGGTCGAACACGCGACGCGCGGCTCCAACTGCTTCCTGATACGCCCCGAAGAGCGAGGCGAGAGAGCCAACCGCTCCGGCGACGTAGAGCGCGTACAGCAGAAAGGAGACGAGAGCGCCGGCGGTGAGATTACCCGCAAGCACCTGGCGGCCGCCCTGCCAAAGCACGGCGACGACGCCGCCGAATCCGCAGAACGTGAGTATTCCAAAAAAGGTTCCGCGAATCATCGCGCGACGAATCGCCGCGGCGATAACCTCTTTGAGATGCGCGCCGTACCTGCGCACCTCCTCGGCTTCCGCCGTG
>DATHHC010000102.1:0-5010 GCA_035317285.1 Gemmatimonadaceae bacterium
GCCTCGTATCCATCGGCCAAACGGCCAACTCTGCGCCTGGGGAAAATCGATCGAGGGGTATCCGTGAACCACAACCTCAGAAGCTCATCGTCGGACCAGATTCCGAGGCGACGCATGGCCTCGATTTCCGTGCGCGCCGTAAATCCGTACATGTCCGGGCCCACGGCAAATCTGACTCCGTATTTTGCAAAGAGCCGGAGGTTCTCGCGCTGGATCGTCAAATCCCTGCGTAATCCGACAGAGTCCGCTGGTTGGCGGAAATCCGATTCTATCGCTGCAGTAGGAATCACGATCGTGTTGTGAGCTCCGGCCAAACGGGCTACGTCCTCGCTCACGCGAAAATCGGATTCGTGCCCTTCGGGAATTCCAAAGCCCGAGTTGTGAGCGAGAATATCCACGCCGGCGCGCACCGCTACTTCTATGTCGTGGCCGGTGTCGACGTGTGCAGCCACCCGCAGGCCGGCTTCATGCGCGCGCCGGACAATCGGAGCGACGAGTTGTGGGCGCAACCCGTGGGCGTACCATTCCGAGGGCGCCGACGGAGCACGCTCCGTGGAATCGGAGGAAAAAACCAGAGTGATCTTGATCAGATCCGGATGCTGCGCGAGGATCGCGGGCCATTTCCTGTCGAGATCCGGAAGCGAATCGATGAACCAGTAGGCATCGTTTTCCCCGATCCGGCTCCGACGAAGCTCAGCGTCATGGTCCCGGAGTGCGGTCTGAAGATCGAAAAGCCCCATTGCTTTGGACTCTCCTGTTTCAAAACCGTGGCCCAACGTCGAGGTGAGAAAACCGTTGGCCCATGTCACGTCCAGCGAGCAAGGAGTGTTGAAGTTGTGCCGGATTTTCTCCGTGGTGCTCCACCTGTTGCCCAGGACTTGAACGTAAAACGTTCCTTCGTTCAGATAGCGAGCCCGAAAAGGATCGAGCGAACCGGGGCCGGACAGCATGTGAGTATGCGCATCGCCGAACGGAGGGATCACCCAGCCACCGTGAAGATCTATTACTGAATCGATCCTGGATGGCGGAGTTGTCTGCAGAATTCCATGCAGTGCGTACATGGTTCGTCGCGCGAAACCGTTGCCGTCGAACCAATTGCCGTTCACGAACGCCTGTGCGGGCCCCTCAGGGTTGACCCGTGCTTGCTCGGTCGATGGGCTCATGCCGCCATGGGACGCAATACACGCAGCCGCCAAGAGGGCACAGGCCCCACTGCTGAAATTTGCTTTCATATCACCGCGTGCCGCCGCGCGTCGGACGCAGCAAGCTCGTTAGCGCTGCCGGTAACGCGGTTTCCCAGTTGTACGGGTCGTGGCCACCGCTGATTTCGCGGTACGTGACATCGTAGCCCTTCGCAATCAACACATCCCGCACCTGTCGGTTCACGTGGACCATCGAGATCCCGCCTTCCCCGAACGAGCCGCTCTGTTCGAGCGTGCCAACGGTCAAATAGAACCGGACCGGGACTAGCGGTGACGAAGCGACTGCTCGGGGGAACCACACGCGATCCGCGTCGTCGCGGTTATGATTGCCCCAGTAGGCGGCGGTGTTGCCGAGGCCCCTCCAAAAGGCTCCAGATTCACACAATACATTTCCGAACGCCTCGGGATGACGGAGTGCGACGCATGCAGCCGAAAAGCCGCCTGCACTCGCTCCGCCGATGATGACGCGCGCCGGGTCGGTTGCGACGCGCACTCTGCTCCGAACCCAGGGAAGGAATTCCGTGGCGAGAAAGTCGCCGAATTGCGGCGTGCAACTCGACTCGATGTCCTGGCGTCCCGGCGGCCAGTCGAAGAACACGGCCACTACAGGGGGAATTCGCCGCGCCGAGATGAGATAGTCGAGGATCGCAGGGAGTCGGATTTCCGAGATGTAGCTCGCCCCGAAAACGAGCAGTGGATAGGGACCGAGGGAATCGGCATACCCGGGCGGCTTGTACACGAAGGCATTCCGTTCGTTGCCGAGAATTGAACTCTTGACCGGCATTCCGAAGTGCCCGACTACGCCGCGCGGGCGAGACGGATCCGGTGTGCTCCAGGGCATCGCAGGCGCGCGCGGAAGCTCGACCAACGACAACTGGGCCGGCGATCCCCAGGATTTCGGGTTGAGGGGATCGGTGCGGGTTACGGCAGGCCACGCCGTCGAGTCACCGAACTCGAAAGGAAAGTGCGGGTCGTCGACCGCGAATGCATAGAGAAATCGTGCGTCGATTGGCACACGGTAGGTTCGGAACCACACGTCGGTGCCTGGCGCCCGCTGGAGGAGCATTCGGAGAGTGGACTGGCCGAAATCCACGACCGCGACCACGCGGGCTGTGCTCGCCGACCGCCAGACGAACGTTACAAGCGCCGTCGCCGCGTCGGCCCGTTCCTGTTCGATGAGTGGCGCACCGTGAGCGGACACTGTGCTCCAGAACCTGGCGACCGCACCTCGGTCGCCCTTACGCACCAACCTGATCAATTCATCGATCCGGGGACTGACTGGCGTCCGCTGCCATCTCTCCTCAAACAGAGAATCGAAGGATGTCGCTTGCGGCGACGCTATCACGGGCGCGAGGAGCGCGAACGCGATGATTGTCGTGCGAGCTGCTCCTTTCACGGCAACCGCTCGAACGACCAGAAAGAGCCGGGGAACATCTCGACGACTTTTCCCGTGCTGTCTCGGCGGAAATAGAGATAGCCGCTGCCATCGTGTCGAACGAAGAGATCGGGAGCGATTTCGATCCATCGATTGCCGGCGATGCTCAGGGATCCGTCGGGCCCGGCGGTCACAGCGAGAACCATCGGAACGCTACGCGGGATGCAGCTGTGACAGGACGTGATCGGTGCGTACCGTCCCGCATATTGTGTCGCGCGCTCAGCTATCCCGGCGCGTGGCGCAGGCACGGTCAACCGCATCCGCGCTTTTGGATAGTACCGGCGAAGGAGCCCGTCCTTAAGCTCGTCGCGGAGGTGGCCATTCTCGAACTGGCTGACTACGAAAAACCCCGCGTTGTCTTCCGGAATCAACACCATTTGGGAGCTGAATCCGGCGACCTGACCGCCATGCTCGATCACTCGGAGACTTCCGACGTAGTCTTCGTAAAATCCCAGGGCGAAGCCTGGAATCAGCGGGTGCATGGTAACATGCTGGCGCTGCATGTAAGTTGCGGCTCGCGCGGACATTATCCGCGTATCGCCGAGACGGCCCAGCTGTAGCTGGGCAATCATGAATTTGCCCATGTCGGCCGCGGTGCTGTTGACCGAGGACGCCGGCGTGGTGTGGTACCACTCCCAGGCTGCTGGAACCAGAGCGCCATTCGCCAATTCATAGCCGGTCGCCACGCTCGACTGCAGCGATGCTGGAATCGTGACATTGGTCCGCGACATCCCCAACGGCGACCAGATCTCCCGGCGCAAATGGTCCTCGAACGAATGACCTGTGATCTCCTCGATCATCTCGCCGGCCAACGTCACTCCATACGTGGAATAGCTGATCGTCCGGCCGGGGGCGCGGACTCGGACGAGGCGCGGGCCCAGGAACTCCGCCAGCGGCATCACGGACTCCGCATTCCCCGCCTGCGTTCCAGGCCTGATCTCGTCGAATCCAGCCGTGTGATCGAGAAGCTGTTCTACGGTCACGGGTGCTCCGAATCCATCGGGCACGTGAAGCTTCTTCAAATATTTGTTGACGTCGGCGTTCATGTCCACGAGACCACGATCGGCGAGCTGCACCACCGCAGTCGCGGTGAACACCTTGCTGATCGAGCCGATCCGAAAAATGGTCGACTCCGGGACCACCGGTGTGAAACTCTCCACGTTTGCGAGGCCGTAGCCGCGAATCATGACGACGCGGCCGTCCTTCACGAAAACGAATGCCGCGCCAGGAATCCGCTCCTTTGCCATCTCGGCCTTGATGAGCGAGTCAACGAAGCTCTGTAGCTCTTTGGGATCGCCGGGACCGGGCGCGACGTTCTGCGCGATCCCGTAGGAAGAGAGCGTCACAAGAAGCAACGATACGGACAGCATAAGGCCACACCTTCGCATCATTCGATCGCTCCGGGAGGTAGCCATGCTCTAGCCTATGCTATGGGTGCTTGTATTCCCAATATATGATTGGTGTGTTAGTGATATACCACGGATATGACTACTCTGGTGCGTTATGACGACTTTTGAGCTGCGGCATCTCAGATACTTCCTGGCGGTAGCCGAAGAGCTGCATTTTACCCGAGCCGCGCGTCGTCTCAACATTGCGCAGCCGCCGCTCAGCATTCAAATACGGCAGCTCGAATCGTTGATCGGCGCGACGCTCTTCGTCCGCGACCGGCGAACGGTCACCCTGACGCCGGCCGGGGCCGCGTTGGTGGATGGAGCCCGTCGCACACTCGCCGAAGCGGAGCGCAGCGCTGATGCGGCGAGACGCGCTAGTCGTGGTGAAATGCAGACTTTGCGCGTCGGGTTTACCGATTCGGCGGCTCTCTCCGTACTTCCCGACATCGTGCGGCGTTTTTCGCGCGATTACCCGGAGGTGCGTCTCGAGCTCACGGAGGACGCGACGCAGGCGCAGCTCGATGCGGTGGAGAAAGAGCGCGTGGAAGTCGCACTCGTGCGGGGCCCGCTGAGCGCCAAGTCACTTCGGACCGTCGTCCTGCTGCGGGAGCCCTTCATCGTCGCGCTTCCGGCTGATCACCCGTTGACGAGGCATCGCACGCTATCCCTCCAGGCGGTCGCGAAAGAGCCGATCGTCTTATTTCCGCGACACTTGGCGCCCGAGTTCCACGACACGGTGGTCGGCATGTTTCGTCGCGCAAGGTTGTCTCTGAACGTGGTGCAGGAAGCGGCCGAGTACCAAACAATGATGAGCCTGGTTGCGGCGGGGCTCGGGATCAGCATTGTGCCGGAGTCTGTTGCCAACCTGGGGAGGAAAGGCGTTGTATACCGCCCGCTCAGAGGCGTAACAGCTCGCGCTCAGGTGGTCGCGGCATTCAGGGCGGACCATGGGTCTCCGGCCTTGGACAAGTTCCTCGGCGCT
>DATHHC010000103.1:0-6570 GCA_035317285.1 Gemmatimonadaceae bacterium
TAGGTGGACGTCGTGTAGATCGGCGTCATGATAGCGCCGGAGAGGAGATCGGGGCGCTGGCCCGCGTGAATCGCGCGGGTGCCGAATGAGACCTTCATGTCTTCGTCAAAGATGCGGGTCATGCGCCTTTCACACTGGAAGGAGAGATTGGGGGATGCCTGAGAAGTTAACCAATCGACTGCGCATTTTCCGTCGTCCGGCCGCACCTGCCCGAGTAAATTACCCGCTACTGAGGTTGTCCAAAAGGAAACGAGAGGACGAGCACGAATGGCTTATGAGGGTTTGATGGTGGGCGTCTCCGGCGTTCGCGGTCGCGTCGGAGAGGCGTTGACACCGGAGATCATGGCAAAATTCGCCGCGGGATTCGGCGCCTGGGCCCTGGCGCGATCCGGCGGAAAAGCGCGCATCGTCGTGGGTCGGGACAGCAGAGTTTCAGGTCCCATGTTCCAGCCGGTCGTTCACGCCGCGCTTCAGTCGGTGGGATGCGATGTGATCGATATCGGGATGGTTCCGACCCCGACTGTGCAGCTGGCCGTCGAGCACCACCACGCCGCCGGCGGCCTGGCGATCACCGCGAGCCACAATCCGATCGAGTGGAACGCGCTCAAGTTCATCGGTCCATCCGGCCTTTTTCTCGATGGCGCGGAGGGGGCGGAGATGCGACAGGTCGTAGAGGGAAACATCCCGCGAGCGACCTGGGACAAGCTCGGAATCGTGACCCAGGACAAGGACGCGGCGAGGGAGCATATCGAGAAGATTCTGGCGCTCCCATTCCTCGATGTCGATGGGATCAGGAAGAAGGAATTCAGAGTGGCGCTCGACTGCGTCCGCGGCGCCGGCGGCGTCTTCATGCCGGTCCTTCTCGAGTTGCTGGGGTGCAAGCTGGCGACGATCAATATGGAGCCCGACGGACGCTTTCCCAGGCCCCCGGAACCGGTCCCCGAGAACCTCGGCGAGTTGCAGAAGCTGGTACTGGATTCCCATTGCGACATCGGAATGGCGGTCGATCCCGACGTCGACCGCCTGGCGCTCGTTTCTGAGGAAGGAATCGCGATCGGCGAGGACTACACGCTTGCGTTCGCGGCGAAGGAAGTTCTGCGGCATCGCAAGGGCGTCATCGTCACGAATCTGTCGACCAGCCGCATCATGGACGACATCGCCAGGGAGGCCGGCACCCGCGTAATCCGCGCGCCCGTAGGCGAGGTCAATGTCGCCACCAGAATGCGCTCGGAGAAGGCACCTATAGGTGGGGAGGGGAATGGCGGCGTAATTCTTTCAGAGCTGCACCTCGGCAGGGACGCCCCGGTGGGGGCAGCGCTGATACTCCAGCTCCTCCTGGAAGAGGGCAAACCCCTCTCGAAGATCGTCGCGGCCTACCCGCGATACGTTATCGTTAAGGACAAGCTGGACCGTCCGGACGCACCCCTCGATGCGGTGTACGAGGCCCTCAAACGGGCCTTCCCCGACGCCGAGGTGGACACGCAGGACGGCCTGAGGCTGACCTGGCCGGATCGCTGGGTGCACATCCGGCCCTCCGGAACGGAACCAATCGTGCGAGTAATAGCTGAGGCCCCGACCGCGGCAGCAGCACAGGAGCTCGTCCGCGATTGCCGTCAGCCGGTCGAGGCGCTGGGCAAGTAAGAACACAGTCAACCAGAAATCTTTATGTGCGGAATAATCGGCTACATCGGAATGCGTGGCGCGACGCCCCTGTTGCTCGAGGGGCTCAAGCGCATGGAGTATCGCGGTTATGACTCCGCCGGCGTCGCCGTCATGAATGGCGGCGGGGTCGAGACCCGCAAGGCCGCCGGGAAGATCTCCGAGCTCGAGCGCGCGCTCGCCGCGAGCCCCGTCGCGGGCGACATGGGAATCGGCCACACCCGCTGGGCGACGCATGGCGTCCCCAACGAGTGCAATGCGCATCCGCACATCGACTGCAAGGGAAACATCGCCGTCGTCCACAACGGCATCATCGAGAATTCGGGGACGCTCAAGCGGGGCCTCGAGGAACGCGGCCACAAGTTCGTCTCGGAGACCGATACCGAAGTGATCGCCCACCTGATCGAAGAGGCGTTCGATGGAAATCTCGAGGACGCCGTGATCGAAGCCCTCTGGCAGATCGAGGGCACTTACGGAATCGCCGTCGTCTCGAGTCAGGACAAGAACAAGATCGTGGCGGCCCGCAAAGGCAGTCCGCTGCTCATCGGACTTGGCGATGGCGAGTACTACGTCGCGAGCGACGTCTCGGCGATTCTGGCGCAGACGCGCGAAGTCGTCTATCTAGACGACGGCGATGTCGCGGTTCTGACCCGGGATGGCTACACGGTTCTGAACCAGCGCGCGCAGCAGCTCGAGAAGGGCGTCAGCAAGATCGACTGGGATCTCGATCAGATCGAGCGCGGCGGGTTCGCGCACTTCATGCTCAAGGAAATCTTCGAGCAGCCGGCCACGGTCGAGAACGCCATGCGCGGGCGCCTCTTGCCCGACCAGGGCACGTCCAAGCTCGGCGGTCTCAACATGACCGACGAGGAGCTTCTCCGGTTCGACAACATTCTCATTACGGCCTGCGGCACGAGCTGGCACTCGGCATTGATCGGCGAGCACATGCTGGAGAGCCTCGCCCGCATTCCGGTCGAAGTCGAATACGCCTCAGAGTTCCGCTACCGGAATCCGGTCGTCACGGACAAGACGCTTTGCATTGTAATCTCGCAGTCGGGTGAGACTGCCGACACGCTCGCTGCCATGCGAGAAGCGAAATCACGCGGCGCCCGCACTTACGGAATCGTCAACGTCGTTGGCTCGACGATCGCGCGCGAGAGCGATGGCGGCATCTACGTCCACGCCGGACCCGAGATCGGAGTCGCTTCGACCAAGGCATTTACGAGCCAGGTTATTGCCCTGCTTCTCTTTACGCTAAAATTGGCGCGGCTGCGCAATCTGTCGATGGTGGACGGTAAAGAGATCATCGAGGAGATGCAGAAGCTTCCCGCCAAGATTCAGAAGATTCTCGACCGCGCTCCCGAGATCGAGAAGATCGCCGAAGATTTCAAGAACGCGCAGAACTTCCTCTACCTGGGCCGCGGGTACAGCTTCCCGACCGCGCTCGAGGGAGCGCTAAAGCTGAAGGAGATCAGCTACATCCACGCCGAGGGATACCCCGCGGCGGAGATGAAGCACGGTCCGATCGCTCTGATCGACGAGAAGATGCCAGTCGTGTTCATCACTCCGCACGATTCGGTGTTCGAGAAGGTCGTCTCGAACGTGCAGGAGGTGAAGGCTAGAGGCGGGCGTGTGATCGCCATCACGACGCGCGATGAAGACATGCTGGCAGGGAAGCTGGACTACGAGTTCCGCATCCCCGAGACGAAGGACATGCTCACGCCCGTCCTGGCGTCGGTGCCGCTCCAGCTCCTCGCGTACTACATCGCCGTCAAGCGGGGCGCGAACGTGGATCAGCCGCGCAACCTCGCGAAGTCGGTCACGGTGGAGTAGTACTGAGAGTACTGCTTCAGCGGGTCTCGCGGGCGGAAGTTCGCATCGGAGAGAGAAAGGCCGGAAGCATTGGGAAGGGATTTCTCCTTCTCGTCGGCTTCACGCACGGCGACACGCCCGAAAAGGTGGACTGGATGGCCGAGAAGGCTTCGGGTCTCCGTCTTTTCAGCGATGCCGATGCAAGGATGAACCTCGCTCTCCCGGAAGTCGGCGGCGCGATGCTGGTCGTGTCGCAGTTCACTCTCTATGGGAACGCGGACAAGGGCAAGAGGCCCAGTTTTATCAGCGCCGCCCGACCCGAGGAGGCGATCCCACTATACGAGCGATTCCTTGCCGCGCTGCGCGAGCGTGGAGTCACGGTCGAGAGCGGCGAGTTCGGCGAGATGATGGACGTCGAGCTCGTGAACGATGGACCTGTCACGCTCTGGCTCGAACGGTGAGTACGTGCAAGGTCGTGCTCGCGTCGGGTTCCCCCAGACGGCATGATCTGCTCAACCTCATCGGCATTCAGCACGAGGTCCGTCCCGCGAACATCGATGAGACAATGCGTCCGCGCGAAGTCCCGAGTCGTCACGCCGAGAGGCTCGCGCGCGAGAAGGCGAGCGCAATCGCCGTGCGTGACCCCGACCTCATTACCATCGGCGCCGACACGGTTGTCGTGATCAATCGCAAGGTGCTCGGCAAGCCTGCCGACACTGCAGACGCGGCCCGGATGCTCCGCATGCTGAGTGGTCGGGAGCATACTGTCATTACGGCTGTCGCCGTTGCGCGGGGCAAGAAGCTTCGCTCGGCGATCGAGGAAGTACGCGTGAAGTTCCGGCGTCTTCGCGAGGGAGAGATCGAGGCATACATCGCTACCGGCGAGCCAATGGACAAGGCCGGCGCGTACGGTATTCAGGGGTTTGGAGCGACGATCGTCGAGCGCGTCGAAGGTGACTATTTCGCCGTGATGGGGCTCCCCCTCGTGCGTCTGGTGGGACTGCTTCGCGACGTTGGAGTCAGGTACCAGTTCGGCACGCTGGCGACGTCAATCGACTAGCTCGCGGATTTCTGTGTCAGCCGAGCAGCTCGCGCGCCCGCTCCATCACGCGCCGCTCGTTGTCGAACGCAAGCTGGCTGGCTGCGTCTTCGATCGGGACCCAGCGCGACTCGTTCACTTCCCAGTCGTGATCCTTCGTGTCGCCGGACAGGTAGCGAAGAAGGTAGAAGTGAACGCGCTTGTGGAAGCGCACCCTGATGCCGTTGTCGAGCCCCACGTACCAGTATTCGACGGTCTCGATGAGCTGTACCACCTCACTCGCTACACCGCCCTCCTCGCGCGCTTCCCGCACCGCCGCGACGTCAGGACTCTCTAACTTGTCGACGAGTCCCTTGGGGAGCTGCCACCGGTTCTGTGGCCCGACGGAGACGATCACGACTTCCGCTCTTCCCTTCTCGCCTCGATACACAACTCCGCCCGCCGAGACCTGCTCTTTGACGGGTACCTTGATGGCGGGCGACTTCCGCGAGGGCGAATCGCTGGACTTTCGCGGCGTCATCGCGACCTGGTTCCATAGTAGCGGTCGCGCCACAACTGGATCTTCTCGATCACGTGGCTCGTCTCGATGCGCTTCATTCGCCCCGGGCGATTCTCCATTGAGACAGGATAATCCTCGCCGGGCTCGCCGTACGCGTCGATGATGAGATCGTGGAATCGGCGGTAGGGCCCGGTGCGCTTCGGATTCGTGAAGCCCATGAGGCTGATCACCGGCCGGCCGAGCGCTACGCTCATGTGCAACGGGCCGGTGTCGGGCGAAAGCACCAGCGCGGACGCATCGAGAATGGAAACGAGGTTTCTCAAACCGCTGCCCAGCTCCGAACGAGGCTTGTGTTTGGCGCGCTCCATGACGATACGTTGCGCGGCCAACTCGCGCTCCGACCGACCGCCCACGAGAACCACCTGCATTCCAAACTTCTCGTGAAGCGTGTCGCTCACCTCGGCCCATCGCTCCGGCATCCAGTCTTTTTCCGGCTTGCTCGTCGCCACCACGATTGCGGCGATCGGCCGGTCGATCGACGCGGTGAATTCGCGCTGCCATTCGCGTTCCTGCGGCCACGGGCCCAGGTCCCACTCGACCGGCTCGGGCGAAACGCCTAGCGCCGCGAGAAACTCGAAGTACTGATCCTGCACGTGCTGCACTGGATGCGGTGGAATCTTCGCGTTGGTGAAGAGCCAGTTCATGTCGCGCGCCCGCGCGCGATCGAAGCCGAGCTTGATCGGCGCGTGCGTCGCACCGGTAACGATTCCCGCTTTGAAGTAGACCTGGAGGTTGATCACGAGATCGAAGCGGCGCTTCCTCAGCTCGGATGCAATGTCCGCGAATGCCATGAGCCCCTTCGAGCGATCGAAGATGATGATCTCGTCGACCGACCTGTGGCCGCGCACCAGCGTCGCCGGCGCGGGCTGGAGGACCCAGGTGATGCGCGTCCGCGGATTTGCGCGCTTGAGCGCGTTGATGACCGGCAGCACGTGCACCGCGTCGCCGACTGCGCTCATCATCACGATGCAGACGCGGTCTGGCACTCCCGCCCTTATCTCAGCGCTCACTCTACGCTCTTCAGGCGCAGGTACTCTTCATCTTCCGCCGAGTAGGGAAGGGAGTGGAGGTCGCGCCACTTCCGCAGCGAGCGAATGAGCCGGTCGAGATTCGCTTTCGCCACCAGCGGCGATCCCGGCGAGTTGAATCGAACGCGATCGACGTCGAGCACATGGGCGTCGAGGCCGGGACCATCGCCCGCCGTGAGAAGCACGTTCTTCAAATTGAGATCCTGGTGATGCGCACCCGCCTGGGTCAATGACTTCAGCATCGTTACGATGGCATCCAGCACCATCACCCTGTGGTCGTGATCCGTGACCTTGGCCAGCGCGACGGAGAGGTCGTGGCCATTGGGGATTTCCCGCGTCGCGACGTCGGAGCGACGCAGCATGAGATTCTTGGGATAGGACACGTATGCCAGCACCTCGGGTGTGCTCACTCCGCTCGCGCGTAGTCGGAGTGATGCGAGCAGCTCTCGATAGCCCTGTGTCGGCAGCAGAAA
>DATHHC010000104.1:0-10895 GCA_035317285.1 Gemmatimonadaceae bacterium
GGTGTTCACGAGCCCAGCATCCCGGACATGGGAGACGAGGGAACCGCGACCTCGCGCCGCGGCATTCTTCCGGCGAGATACGCGTGCCTTCCAGCTTCCACGGCGCTCTTCATCGCGGCAGCCATGCGAACGGGATCCTGCGCTGCGGCGATCCCGGTGTTCATGAGAATCCCATCCACGCCCTGCTCCATTACGATGCACGCGTCGGACGCAGTACCCACGCCAGCATCGACGATCACGGGCACGGATAGCCGCGCTTTGATTGTGCGGATCGCGTAAGGATTCAACATCCCCAGACCCGAACCAATGGGCGATGCCAGTGGCATCACCGCAACGGCGCCGGCATCCTCGAGCTTGAGCGCGGTGACGAGGTCGTCGTTGGTGTAGGCCAGTACCTTGAAGCCTTCATCGACAAGCGTCTTCGTCGCCTGGAGAAGGCCCGCCGTATCGGGAAGCAGAGTCTGTTGATCACCGATGACCTCGAGCTTCACCCACTCATTGAATCCCGCCGCGCGCGCGAGAAGGGCATAGCGAATGGCGTCGGCCGCGTTGAAGCAGCCGGCCGTGTTCGAGAGCAGGAAGAAATGATCCGGATCGAGATAGTGCAGAATCCCTTCGTCCTTCGAGCGATCGAGATCGACGCGACGAACGGCGACAGTCACGACTTCGGCGCCCGAGGCTTCGATCGCCTCGAGCATTTGAGCGTTCGACGCATACTTGCCAGTACCCACCATCAAACGCGAGCGGAACTCCTGCCCCGCGATGACGAGTGGTTGCGGGTCGGTGAGAGTCGCCGTGGAAATCAGATCAGCATGTGCCATCGAGTCCTCTCAGCCTCCACCAACGAAGTGCACGATCTCCAGCGAATCGTCCGCGGCGAGCTCGATCGATGAAAAAGACGATCGATCGCGCACGATGGTTCCGTTCCGTTCGACGACGATGGTGCGCGGGTCGAGCTCGAGCGACGCGAGAAGATCAGCCAGCGACCAACCCTCGGGAATCCGCCGCTCGGCTCCGTTCACAACAAGCACCATCTCTCCAGCCACCGCTTCCGTCACAATTCCGCCCCAATCTCGGTAGCCGCGCCGAGAACGCTGTCCGAACGGCGAAGCTTGGTCATACCTGTGAAAGATAGCGGCTCGCAGCGAGTTCGGGATTCTCATCGTTCCAGATTCCACGAATCGCGGCAATGCCGTGCGCCCCGCGGTGGACGAGGGAATTGACGTGCTCGGGGCGGATGCCACCGATCGCGATGACCGGAAAGCTCACGGCCGCAACTACATCGTTGATGAAGGTGCTCTCGCGACGGGGTTCTCCCGGATGGGACGGGGTCTCGAACACGTGCCCGGCGACGCACCAGTCCGCGCCCGCCTGCTCGGCGTCGCGGGCTTCCTCCGGCGAGTGAACGCTGGCGCCGATCCGAAGCGCCGGAGCGATGGCCTGGACATCCGGCACGGCAATCGATTTGTGGGTGAGCTGGACTCCCTGGACGCCGCAGGCCAGCGCAATGTCCACGCGGTCGCTGACGATGCACCAGCAATGCGTCTGTTCGTTGAGCTCGAGCAGCGCGAGTGTGAGCGAGTAGAGCGTGGGCGAATCCAGGAGCTGCGACCGGATGTGAATCGCCCCCTTGTCTCCAAGCATGCGCATGACGCCCATGGCTTTCCTGAGGAAGCCGGGCCGCAGCATGATCTCGTCGTTCGTAACTGCGTGGATCGACGGGAGCTTTGCCATCGACGCCTTCATCGGCGGCGCGGTCAACCTCCGTACCTGTCGCCGATCGCCGCGCCACGCCCGCGCACCCATTCGTGCGCCGTCATCCGGCTCTTGCCCTCCGGCTGCACACCGCTGATTCGGATCGCATCGAGGCCGCACGCCACCACGAGCTCACCGGTCGCGTCGAGGACCTCGCCCGGCTCGCCCTTGATGCCGTCCATCACCTTTGGGCCGAACAACTTGACGTCGCCCTTCGGCGTCTTCGTGAAGGCGCCCGGTTTCGGATCCGAAGCGCGAATCAGGCGCGAGATCTCGAGGGCGCTATCCATCCAGTTGATGCGCGAGGACTCGCGCGTCACTTTCGCCACGTAAGTCGCGCGCGAATCGTCCTGAGGGATTTCCTCGGCTTTGCCGAGCGACACGAGCGTCATCGCTTCGACGAGGGTGAGCGCGCCGAGCTCGGAGAGCCGCACCTGCAGCTCCCCGTAGGTCTCGTCATCGAAGATCGGAGTGTCGGCCTGGAGCAGAATGGGCCCCGCGTCGAGCGCCGGAATCACCCTCATGACCGTCACGCCCGTCTCCATCAGGCCCTGTCGAATCGCGGCCTGAATCGGCGCTGCACCACGGAGCGCCGGCAAGAGCGACGCGTGGATGTTGAGCGTCCCCAGCTTCGGAAGATCTATGATCTTCTGAGGCAGGATGTGCCCGTAGGCTACGACCACCGAGATGTCCGGCTTCCGCTTCTGGAGGTTCTCGAACAGCTCGGGGTCGCGCGCATTTTTCGGCTGGAAGAGCGGGATCTCTTCGTCGATCGCAATCTGCTTCACCGGCGACAGGATTATCTGGCGCGACCTGCCCTGCGGCTTGTCGGGCTGCGTGACGACGCCGACCACCTCGAACCCTTCCCCGACGAGCGCGCGCAGAGCGGGCGCCGCGAATTCCGGTGTTCCCCAGAACGCGACGCGCACTACATCTCCGCGTCGCGATGGTACTCGCCCTTCGTTTCGCTGCGCACTTTCCGGATGTAGCCGGGAAAATCCGCCTTCTCCTTTTCCCACTTCGACAGTGCTGCCTTGCGCTTGAGGGGGCTCAGATAGTCGATGAACAGCTTTCCATCGAGATGATCGATCTCGTGCTGGAAGCATCGTCCGAGCAGTCCCGCGCCGGTGGCCTCGTACTCGTTTCCGTTCTCGTCCATGGCTCGAATCGTGACGATCGACAGGCGCGAGACATCTCCATAGATGTCGGGGATGGAAAGACAGCCTTCTTCGGCGATTTCCTTCCCGGTGCCCTGGGTGGAGACGATTCTGGGATTGATGAGCGTGTACTTCGCGCCGTCGACATCGACGACGGCGACCCGATCGTTGCGCCCCACCTGCGGCGCGGCCAGGCCGATGCCCTCGGCGGCGTACATCGTTTCGAACATGTTGGCGATGAGCCTGCGCAGCTCCTCGGAGACTTCGATGACGGGCGTCGTCGGCTTGCGAAGAATCGGATCGCCCAGCACCCGGATGTCGAGGATGCTCACCCAGCGCTCACGTTGGAGGCCGATGCCGGTCTGTTGATCTTCGCGATGCGTCCCCGCTCGACGACGACGCGTGTTTCACCCGATTTGATGGTGACACGATCTTCCATCCCGCCGGACTTGTCATCCTCTCCGCCCCTCTCCTTGATGAACACCACTTCGCCGACGAGGCCGCCGTTCGTCACGATCTCATCGCCCTTCTTGAGATTCCGCACCAGCTCGTCGTGCTTCTTTCGCTGGGTTGCCTGCGGACGGATGAGTATGAAGTAGAAGATCGCGAAGATCGCTCCATACATGAAAATGGATTGTAGTATCGGATTGGTTGGCATTTTGTTTTGAAAAACCGGGAATGGTGGCGGAAAGTTTCAGACGGGTAGCGGCGAAGTCATCCTGTAGCGCGCGAGCCAGTCGCGGGACCACTGCTCGAGGTTGCCGTTCAGGATCGACTGACGCGCGCCGCGCGCGAGCGACAGCAGGAAATGTACATTGTGAAGGGAGAGGAGGCGGAGCCCGAGAATCTCGTCCGACACGAAAAGGTGGCGGATGTAGGCCCGGCTGAATCGCGTGCAGGCCGCGCAGTCGCAATCGGGGTCGAGCGGCTTCGGGTCGGTGCGATACTCGGCGCGCTTGATGTTCAACCTGCCGTCTCTGGTGAACACCGCGCCGTTCCTCCCCATCCTGGTCGGCGCAACGCAGTCGAACAGGTCCACACCCCGCCGAATCCCTTCGATCAGGTCTTCGGGGAAGCCTACGCCCATCAGGTAGCGCGGGTGCGTTTTTGGCAGCGCGTCGTCCACGACCTCGAGCATCTCGTACATCGCGTCCTTTTCTTCCCCTACCGAGAGCCCGCCGATGCCGAAGCCGGGCCAGTCGTACATGGATCGTATGGCCTCCGCCGCCTCCCGACGAAGGTGGGCGTGGATTCCCCCCTGAACGATGGGAAAGAGTGCCTGGCGGTTGCGAAGGCTATCCCCCGGAAAATCCTCGCGCGGTGGATCCTCAAGCGGCTGACCGACCTCCAGCCGTTGCACCTCGGCCAGACACCGGCCGAGCCAGCGGATGCTGCGCTCGCTCGCGTCGCGCGCGGCCGCCTCCTCCGATTGACCGGGAATGACGTGGTCGAACTGCATGATGACGTCGGCGCCCAGGTTGCGCTCGATCTGCATGACCGTTTCAGGAGTGAAAAAACGGCTCGAGCCGTCGATGTGCGACTGGAACTCGACGCCCTCCTCATTGATAGTGCGGAGCTGCGCCAGCGAGAAGACCTGAAAACCGCCCGAATCGGTGAGAATGGGCCTCTTCCACTGCATGAAGCGGTGAAGCCCGCCCATCTCGCGCACGATCTCATCGCCGGGACGGAGGTGGAGGTGATACGCATTGCTCAGGATCATCGACGCGCCCATCTGGACGAGATCGTCGGGATCGAGGGCCTTGACTGTCGCGAGAGTCCCGACCGGCATAAAGGCGGGCGTCTCCACAGGTCCGTGCGGAGTCAAAAAAATGCCGGCGCGCGCGCTACCGGCGGTGCTCTCGATTTCGAATGAAAAGCTCATTGGCTTGAAGCAAAGCTAACCGGAACGGGGCGCAATTCGGGATGCACGTCGCGCTGGCGCCGGAAGACATCCGCGCCCAGAATAGTTGGTGCAACCACCGTTTTCGGGAGCTCCGATGAAAGCTCGCGCGCTCATATTCTCAGCCTTCGCGCTCACCGCCGCGCCGCTCGCCGCCCAGGATCACTCACACGCCAGCTCGGCGGAGCACTCGCGACTTGGCGACATCGTTTTCGCGAATTCAGGAGCAGCGGCTGCCCAAGGGGATTTCCTTCGGGGGGTCGCGCTCCTTCACAGCTTCGAATACGAGGACGCGGCAAAAGCATTCAAGGCCGCCCAAAAAGCCGACAGGAACTTTGCGCTCGCGTACTGGATGGAAGCACTGACTTACCGGCATCCGCTGTGGGGGCAGGAGTATCTGACGGATGCACGCGCGGTACTCAAGCTCCTCGGCCCGACCGCCGACGCGCGTCTCGCCCGGGCAAAGACTGCACGAGAGCGCGCCTACGGCGCGTCGGTCGAGGCGCTGTTCGCCGAGGGTGCGGAAGGGGATCGCGCGCGCGCATTCGCGCAAGGCATGCGAGGAGTGGCGGATGCGTATCCAACGGATCTCGAGGCATCGGCGTTCGCCGCCCTCGCGTCGCTCGGCGTGTGGGCGCAGCTGGGTCGCACCTCCGGGGCGGTCGAGGTCGACAATGCAATCCGGTACGCGCGGCGCGTTTTCGCGAGCAATCCGAGACACCCGGGCGCGTCGCACTACCTCATTCACGCCTACGATGACCCGGCCCGCGCGGAGCAGGGGTTGCCCTTTGCGAGGGAATACGCCCAGATCGCCCCCGACGCGGAGCATGCGGTGCACATGCCGTCGCACATCTTTCTGCAGCTCGGGCTGTGGGACGATGTCGTGGCGTCCAACGAGCGCGCGTGGGCCGCGTCCCGCGCGTGGGTCGCTCGCAACAAGCTCCAGAACACTGAGAACGACTTTCATAGCCTGACCTGGCTCCAGTATGCCTACATCCAGCAGGGTCGCTATGCGGCTGCCAGAGGGCTGATCGATACGCTTCGAGTCCTGTTCGACGGCGTCGATTTCGGCGATCGCTTCACGGATGCTTCGTTGGTGGGCCCCGATCTCATCCTCAAGTATCGCGTGGCGAGCGGTGACTGGAGCGACATCAGGCTGCCAGGCCCAGGGCGCCAGAGCGACTACTCGCCCCGCGCTGTCGGATTCAGGAGCACGATGCTGCTCGAGCAGGCGATTGCCGCGGCCATGCAAGGCGACAGCGCAAAAGCGCGGACGCTCATCGCGCGCGTCACCAGTAGAGCGGACTCGAGCGTGGCGGGGGATTACGGACGGCCGAGTTACACAATCGGACTCAGTGTCGCATCCGCGCTCATCGTGAAGAAGTCTGGCGACATGACGAAGGCGATCGATCTTTTAACCGCGGCGGGAGAGCTGGAGGCGAAGACTTCACCCCAAGGTCCTCCCTGGCTGCCTCCCGCGCTGGAAGTGCTGGGCAACACGCTGTTGGAAGCGGGCAGGCCCCAGGAGGCAGTGGCTGCGTTTACAAAGGAACTCGAGCTTCGACACAACCGCTCGGAGTCACTCTTGGGCCTGGCGCGGGCGCGTCTGGCTTCCGGTGATTCCAAAGGCGGAACAGAGGCGTACTCGAAGCTCCTGGTGAACTGGAAGAACGCGGACCCCAATCTCCCGGCGCTGGCGGAGGCGAAAGGAGTCGTGCAGGGATTGTCCGCGCGCTAGGCTGATTCTAAGGAGCGGCGATCAATTTCTGAAAGCGCGGATCCTTACGCAGATTCTCGAGCATTGGATCGACTCGCAGCATTGCGCGGGAGACCTGAGAAGGAATGGCAAGCGCTCTTTCATAGGCGGCAATGGCTTCGTCGTTTGCCCCGAGAACAGCGGCCACGCCGCCAAGCACGATAAAATAATCGCCTGCCCGAACCGCATCGCGCGATGTGACTGCGGGTAGAGTTCCACTGCGTGCTTCCTCGAGCGCCTTCCCCTTCTCGCCGCGAAACGCGTACGCCGCGGCCATCAACGACCGCATGTCCTGATCGAATAGGCCCTTCGCGATGTCGCGTGGAACCAGTTTCATCATAGAGTCCCCCATCGCTTTCATCAGGGCCGTGTCCTTCTGGTCGTAAGCCATTATCCCGCGGTTCTGATAGTAGTAGAGCTTCTGGTCGAGCGCGCCCGTCGGACGCGATGCGCGAAGCGCTTCGAGCAGGGATTTGTCGAGGAAAGCCGGCCAGGAAAATCCGACGACATCGCCCGCGAACTGGGCCGGGTCCATCGTCGAGCGGGCCTCCTTGAGACGCGTAATCGCCAAAGGGACGTTTCCCTGGAGGAGCGCGACTGAAATTCTGCCCTGATGTCCGCGCCAGTCCGACGAGTCGATCTGGAGCACTCGGCGGAAGTTGACGTCGGCGGAATCGTAGCGACGCGTCAGGCCGAGGCTGTTCGCATAGTCGTAGAGGTACACGGTGTTGCGTGGGTCGAGCTCGACCGCCCGCTGCCCGTCGACGAGTGCGGCGTCCCACTTTCCCTGGCGCCTCTCCACTCTCGACTTGAACGCCGACGCTTCAGCGTCATTTGGAGAGAGCTTCTGCGCGATTCCGAATTCCTCCAGCGCCGCCGGATAATCCAGCTTTCCGTGATAGTAGTAGTTCCCCAACGCGTTGTGAGCGGCGGGCAGATTCGGATCCAGCTTCAATGCTTTATCGATCGCTGTGCGCGCCATCTCCAAGCGAACTGGTCTCAGATCGGCGAGAAACCAGACTGCATCGGTGTGCGCGACGCCGAGGGCGGCGAAGGCCCGCGCGAACTTTGGATCGAGCTGCGTCGCGCGCTCGAAAAGATTCGCCGCCACGAGCATGTCGGAGCCACGACTGCTGCGCATTGCCTGCCTTCCACGCAGGTAGTAGTCGTACGCCTCGAGGTTCCCGGTCGGAATTGCGGCAAGCGTCTGCGCTTCACCCACCGACAGCTGCAGCTCCAGCGCTTTGGCCACCTGCTCGGCCACTCTGGATTGCATCTGAAAAACGCCCTTGAGGTCATCTTCGGACGGCTCGGACCACACTTGCGTCCCGTCGCTGACTCTGAGCAGTGCGGGACTCACCCTGACGAGGTTTCGGCCCGGCCGCGACCGATCCCAGCGAACGCTACCCGCCAGGATATACGTGACGCCGAGTTCCTGCCCAATCTGAGATGCCGTCTTCCTGCTTCCTGCGTAGCCGCGCGCGCTCTGGCGGCCGATGATTCGCAGGCCTCTCAGGCGGCCGAGCCTACTCGATATCTCCTCGGTCATCCCCTCGGCGAAGTACGCGTCGGTAGGATTGCCGAGGTTCTCGAACGGTAGAACCGCCAGCGATGGGGTCACGATCGGAGCGGGCTGCTTGCCCTTATACCAATACCAACTCGTCGACGCGAGAGAGAGAAGAACCACTGCGGCGGCGATTGCCATGATGGTGCCGCGCCTGTCGGGCGCCTTCGAGTTCGTCGCAGCCGCGGACGCGCCGATTTTCGGAGGTGCGGGTGGACTAATAGTCTCGCCGCTCGGCATCGCTGCGGCTTCGAGATCGGCGAGCATCTCGCGCGCTGACTGCGGACGATCAGCCGGCCGCTTTTCCAATGCCCGCATTACCAGGTCTGCCACTCGCTGCGGAATTGCCGGCCGCCGCACGCGAACCGGCTCGGGGCGCTCGACTGCGTGCGCTGCGAACATTGCCTGCGGCGAGCGCGCGGTGAAAACCTGATACCCGGTCAACATCTGGTACCCCATCGCCCCGACCGCGTAGAGATCGGCGCGATGATCGGTGTAAGGATCCCCCGCCGCCTGTTCGGGAGACATGTACGCGGGTGTGCCGATGGCGATTCCCACCGATGTCAGGCCGGAGCCCGGATCCGTGGACGCGCTCACTGCTTTCGCGACACCAAAATCAGTAACGACAGCGTGGCCGCCGGTGAGGAGAATGTTGTCGGGCTTGATGTCGCGGTGGACGACGCCGTGCTCGTGCGCGTACGCGAGCGCGCTGAGAACGTCCTCCAGAATGCGAATCGTTTCCGGCACGGCCAGCTCGCCTTCGCGGCCAAGCTTCGCGCCCAGCGACTCGCCCTCGACGAACGGCATCACGTAGTAGGGCAGCCCGTCGGCGACGCCGGCGCTCAGGACAGGAACGATGTGGGGATGCTGCAGCGTCGCCGCAAACTGGATCTCGCGGTTGAACCGCTCGAGGTTGACCGATGCGGCCAGCTCGGGCGGCAGGACCTTGACGACGACCTTCCGCCGCAGCGCCATGTCGTGGGCAATGAACACCCGCGACATCCCAGCCGCTCCAAGCTCGCGCTCGAAGAAGTAGGTGGCGCCGAGCGCATCCTGCAGACGCTTCTTGAGGTCCATGATTATTTTGCCTTGGTCGCGCCGCACCGCCTGTCAATTGTGCAGCGGCTCGCTCCTCGCACAGAGACAATAGGGAAGTGTCCAGTTCACCGCCACCTGAATAGCCATGACGACCTCAGATCAGACTACGAGCGCAAAACCCGTTTGGTTCATCACCGGCTGCTCCACGGGATTCGGGCGAGAGCTGGCCAAGCTCGTGCTCGACCGCGGCTATCGCGCTGTCGTAACCGCGCGCGATCCCGCCAAGGTCGAGGACATCGCATCGGGAGCACAGGATCGCGCGCTCGTGCTGGAGCTCGATGTGACCGATCCGGTCGAAGTGGACGCCGCGGTCAAGAGCGCGGTGAAGCATTTCGGCCGAATAGACATCCTCGTCAACAACGCCGGCATCGGCTACTTCGGCGCCGTCGAGGAGAGCGACGAACAGGAAGTGCGTCGGATGTTCGAGGTCAACTTCTTCGGCCTCGCTCGCATGACGCGGATGGCGCTGCCGATCATGCGCAAGCAGCGGAGCGGGCACATCGTCAACATCTCGTCGATTGGCGGACTGAGAAGCTTTCCGACGCTCGCCTACTACCACGCGACAAAGTATGCCGTCGAAGGATTCTCCGAATCCCTCTCGCTCGAAGTCGCGCCGCTCGGCATCAAGGTCACGATCGTAGAGCCGAGTGGATTCCGCACTGACTGGGCGGGGCGGTCGGCCGCCGAGAGCAAGACGCGCATCGCCGATTACGCGCCGACGGCCGGCCAGAATCTGGAGAACATCCGCGGCTACAGCGGCAAACAGCCCGGCGATCCGGTGCGCGCGGCGGCGGCAATCATAGCCGCCGTGGAATCGCCCAATCCGCCGTTAAGGTTGCTGCTCGGCAAAGCGGCGCTCAAAGGCGCGCGTGGCAAGCTCGAGATGTTGAAGAAGGACTTCGATGCCTGGGAGAAGACGACGGTGGAGGCGGATTTCCCGGACGCCTAGCCGAAGCCTTTTAATCGGCCAGTCTTGGCCTTTCTGCTCATTCCCACGGTATCCCTATTTTGATTTCTGCACGAAGACTAAAGGACAAGTATAGTTCCGATTTCCATAGTCGCTCTCCAGATTTTCGCCCATTCGAAGCAGATATTTGCCAGCGTCGGTAAAAACAGGCTCTGGAATTGTATCGCGCCCGCGCACTCTAGCAATCGCACGGATATCTGAGGGGAGTCTCAGAACCGCAACACGCCTAAAATCCTCACTTGGTATCAGCGAATACCTACGGCGCGGTATTCCGAATTGCGGATAGACGATGAAATGAACCGGGCCGTTTGGAGGTGTGACGGTAAGATAGTCTCCATGTGGTGTTTTCATACTAAGCGTCAACGTGTCGCCTGCCCCCAATGTGTCGGGGGCACAGGAAAGTGGTTCGGATAGAGAGTCGTTACTTGCCTGAAATGGCGGCCTCAGCGAGGAATCCCTTGCACCCGTCGACGGAGCCTTAGAGTCTCTTGCCGCCGGTGCCCCTGACGCCGCTACTAGCGTATCGGACTGTTTCGGGGTGGATTCGTGACTGCAGGCACCGCTAAAGAGCGCGATTATTGCCGCCTTTGCGATGGATGGTATTGGCCTTCGCATTGTGTAAGCTCCCAGTTACTAACGAAAACAATCTCCGCGCGACATGTCGAGCACGATTGAGTGACTAGAGCGGCCTCCTACAA
>DATHHC010000105.1:0-11598 GCA_035317285.1 Gemmatimonadaceae bacterium
GTAATGGCCGGGAGTGTTAAAGGATGATTCGTGGTTCGACTGTGTTTCTGATTGCCGGCATCGTCGCAGCTCAGGCGCAAGCGCAAAACCCCGCGCCGACAACTCCTCCATCGAATCCGCCCACACCCACCCCAATTCCCACGATAGTACCGGCCGCGCCGATCACTGCGGCGGCGCAGACAACTGCACCCAGTACCATAGTACTGGACGCGTTTGACTCCGTGACACAGTGGACGACCACACCCGCCGACGGAGTCGAGATCTCGGTCCATCCCGATTCGAACGGCGCGCACGGCAAGGCGATGCGCGTGGATTTCGATTTCCACGGTCACGGCGGCTACGCGGTAATCCATCGAGCCTTCAATCTGGCGCTCCCGTCCAACTTCGAGTTCTCGTTCGCCATCAAGGGCGATGCCCCGACCAACACGCTCGAGTTCAAGCTCATCGATTCGACGGGCGAGAACGTGTGGTGGTCCAACAATCCGAATTTCGTGTTTCCGAAAGATTGGAAGGCGATCAGCCGCAAAAAGCGGCAGGTCACCTTTGCCTGGGGGCCGACCAGCGACAGAGATCTCAAGCGATTCGCGGCAATCGAGTTCGCGATTACCGCGGGCTCGGGCGGGAAGGGAAGCGTCTGGCTCGACGATCTCGTTGTCACACCGCTCGACCCCGATACACGCTTCTATCCCGCGCCCGTCGTTACCGCATCGTCGCAGGCCTCGGGCAGCGAAGTCTGGCGCGCGACCGACGCCGACCTAACGACAGCCTGGCGGAGCGCGCCTCTGCGCGTGAGCCCCACAGCAGTCAGCACTACCACGACCGCGCCAGGCTCCATTCCACCTGGTGCGGAAACGATCGACTTCGATTTCCAGAGACGACGCGAGTTCGGCGGACTCGTGGTCACGTGGGAGCCGGCTCGTCGCGCCAGCTCCTACGAAGTGCAAGGCTCGCCCGACAAGCAGACCTGGCAAACGCTTTACACCGTTAACCGAACCTCAGTCGCACCAGTCGCTCAATCCACTTCGACAAAGGGCTCGACCGCGCCATCTCCGTTACGCGACTACCTCTACATGCCGGAGAGTGATGCACGCTACCTGCGGATCGTGCTCATATCGCCGGAAAACAAAACCGGCTATGGAATCCGCGACATCAGCATCAAGCCCATCGACTGGGCCGCATCCGAGAACGATCTCTTCGTTGCGATCGCGAGGGACGCGCCGCGCGGC
This sequence comes from Gemmatimonadaceae bacterium, assembly GCA_035317285.1. GTDB lineage: Bacteria > Gemmatimonadota > Gemmatimonadetes > Gemmatimonadales > Gemmatimonadaceae > UBA4720. The sequence goes on from DATHHC010000105.1 coordinate 1,227, forward strand.
AACTATCCGCGATACCTCTCCGGCGAGCAATCGTACTGGACCGTCATCGGTGTCGACCGCGATAGCGCCGAGGCGCTGATCAATGAGGAGGGAATGATCGAGGTGGGCCGCGGGCAATTCTCGATCGAGCCATTCCTTTACATCGACGGCAAGCTCGTCACGTGGAACGACGTATCGAGATCCGTCGCGTCGAATGCGGAATCGCTGCCGTTCCCGCAGGTCGTCTGGAGTGCCAAGGATCTCGATCTCACGATCAGCGCGTTCGCCGCGGGGCCCGTCGATTCATCGGTGCTCTACGCGCGATATCGAATCACCAACAACTCCAGGTCATTCAAAAAACCGAGGCTGTTCCTCGCTATTCGGCCGCTGCAGGTGAATCCTCCCTGGCAGTTCCTGAATCTTCCCGGCGGTGTCGCGCGCGTCGACTCGATCTCCCTGCAAGGCTCGAGCGCACATATCACCGGCAACAAGTTCATTCGCTCGCTCGCGTCGGTCAGCGGCTTCGGCGCCGTGACTTTCGCCGACGGGAACATCGTCGATTGGCTTCGCCTCGGAAAAGTCCCCGCTCCTTTCTCCGTCGTCGATCCAAACGGTCACGCCTCGGCTGCGTTCGAGTATCAGCTGGAGCTTGCACCACATGCCACGTCGAGCCCGATCGATCTCGCCGTGCCGCTACATGGCGGAGATCTGAATCTGGCGCAGCTGCTTTCCGCGGCGCAGAGTGGATATGCAGCTGCCCCGACTCAGGTAGTCGCACCGCAACCCGGCGCGCCCCCGGCGCCATCCGCCGCGAGTGCTCCGGGCATTACGCTGCTTCCCGGTCAGGGCGAGCGTGCGATCTCGTCGCAGCTCGAGAAGGCGGCAGCCGAATGGCGGCAGAAGCTCGGCCCGGTGAGCATCACGCTTCCGCCATCGGCTGCGCGCTACACCCAGACGATGCGGGCGCAGCTCGCGGACATTCTCATCAATCGCGATGGTGCCGCGATCCAACCGGGCTCGCGCAGCTACTCGCGCTCATGGATCCGCGACGGCTCGCTCACCTCGACCGCGCTGCTGCGGCTCGGCCACGACCAGGATGTGAAGGATTTCATCGACTGGTATGCGCCGTATCAGTACGACAACGGCAAGGTCCCGTGCTGCGTGGACGAGCACGGCGCGACGCCGGTGCCCGAGAACGACAGCCACGGCGAATTCATTTATCTGGTGGCCGAGTATTACCGGCATACCGGGGACAAGGCGGAGCTGGAGAAGATGTGGCCGCATGTCGCCAAGGCGGTGGCGTACATGGATTCCCTTCGCCACGAAAGGATGACGCCAGCGTACACGGTCGGCGCTAACAAGCCGTTTTATGGGCTGCTGCCCCAGTCCATAAGCCATGAAGGCTACAGCGCGAAACCAATGCATTCCTACTGGGATGATTTCTTCGCGCTGAGGGGATTCAAGGACGCGGCGTTCATCGCTAAGGAACTGAACAAGCCCGAGGCGGCGAAGTTCGCCGAGATCCGGAGCAGCTTCCGCTCGAATCTGTTCGAGTCCATCCGCCAGGTGGTGATACAGCGCAGGATCGACTACATACCCGGCTCGGTGGAGCTGGCGGATTTCGACGCGACGTCGACGACGATCGCGGTTAGTCCGGGCGGGGAGGCGGGTCGCCTCCCGGGGCCGCTCCTGTTCCGCACGTTCGACAAGTATTTCCAGGAAGCGCGGGCGCGCAGGCTTGGCATCAAGCCGTGGGATTCGTATACGCCGTATGAGCTGCGCACGGTCGGCGTGCATGTACAGCTTGGGCAGCGCGCGCGCGCCCACGAGCTGCTCGACTTCTTCTTTAATGATCAGCGCCCGGCGGCGTGGCATCAGTGGGCTGAGGTCGTATATCGCGATCCGAAGACGCCCAAGTTTATAGGCGACATGCCGCACACGTGGGTTGGAAGCGACTACATCAGGAGCTTTCTCGATATGCTAGCCTACGAGCGCGAGAGCGATAGTTCACTCGTGATCGGTGCCGGCGTCAGAGACGAATGGGTCAAGGAACCGCCCGGAATCAAAGTCTCGAACTTGAGCACCGAGTACGGGCCGCTGAACTACGATATGAGTGGGCTCGGCAAAGTCGTCACGATCAACCTGCGCACCGGCATTCGAATGCCTCCTGGCGGAATCGTGATCTACAGTCCGCTCGATCAGCCGATTCTGTCCGCGGCGGTCGACGGCGTTCCAGTAGCTGTTAAGGGCGCCGAAGTGCGAGTCCGCAAGCTCCCAGCAATCGTCACGATCCGCTACGCGAAGTGATGCCAACGATGCGCGCAAACTCGCGAAGTGATGCGCAGTAAAAGATCTCTATCGGGAGGCGAGGGTGTCCTCGTAGGCGCTTTCCAAAGCGAGCGCGAGGAGGAGACCCGCGACCGAGCGGAGCGAGGGAGCGTAGTTAGGGGCTCCGACCAAGCGAGCGTAGCGCCGGAGAGGATACCCTCGCCGACCCAAACCGAGATGCTGAGGAACCGCTCACTTCTCGAGTATAGCGCCCTTGGAGGCGATCACAGAAGCGTAGTAGCGGCCGGACGATTTTATTGTGCGCTGCTGGGTCGAGTAGTCCACGTGCACGATACCGAAGCGCTTGGAGTAGCCGTGCGCCCATTCGAAGTTGTCGAGGAGGGACCAGGCGTAGTAGCCGCGCAGATCGACACCTTTTGTCATCGCATCGTGCGCCGCGCGCAGGTGTTGGCGGTAGTACTCGACGCGAAGTGGATCCTCGACCTTGCCGTCGATCGTATGTGGAGGGTCGTAGAACGCGGCGCCATTTTCGGTGATGTAGATCCGCGGCTTTCCATAGTGCTCGGTCACCCAGAGCAGCACTCTGGTCAGCGCCTCCGGGAACACTTCCCACTTGGTGTCCGTTTCGGTGTGCTGGGGTTGCGGCACATGTTTCGTTCGCAGTGGCAGATGATCTGGGTAATACTGTTCCACTCGGCGCGTGTAGTAGTTCACACCCAGGAAGTCGATCGGCTGTTTGATCAGCTTCATGTCCGCATCCGGCCACTCCGGCCACGCTTCGCCGAAGATGTCTCGCATCTCGTCCGGGTACTTCCCCGTGAAGACAGGATCGAGGAACTGCCGGTTCATGTACGCATCCGCGCGACGCACCGCCGTCAGATCCTCGACGGAATCCGACGCCGGGTACTTCGGTTCAAGGTTCACCGTGATGCCGATCGTTCCAAACTTGCTGGCCTTGCTCGATCGGAATCGCTCCACCGCGGTGCCGTGGGAGCGGAGAAGGTTGTGAGTTGCCAGCGGGGCTTCGAACAGATTCGAGTGGCCGGGGGCGAGCACACCCGACAGATATCCGCCGTCCGTTACGACCCACGGCTCGTTGAGAGTCGACCACATCTCGACTCGGTCGCCCAGCGCATCGAACATCGTCGTGGCGTAGTCGCCAAACCAATCGGCGACATCGCGGTTCAGCCAACCGCCGCGGTCGTCGAGCGCTTCGGGGAGATCCCAGTGGTAGAGCGTCGCGTTCGGCCTGATCCCGCGCTTGAACAGCTCGTCGATCAATCGCGAATAGAAGTCGATCCCTTTCTTGTTGGCGGCGCCGGTGCCATTCGGAAAAATGCGCGCCCACGCAATGCTGAACCGATAGGAGTTGACGCCAAGCTCGGCCATGGTCGCGACATCGTCCTTGTAGCGCCGATAGTGGTCGCAGGCGACGTCGCCCGTCTGGTCGAGCCAGGTGTTACCCGGCGTGTGCGAGAACCGGTGCCAGATGCTGCGTCCGGCGCCGTCGGCGGTGGGAGATCCTTCGATTTGATATGCGGACGTCGCTGTTCCCCACACAAAATCATCGGGGAATCGGTAGGAATCACTCATTCAGTGCGCGGGGCAAGGACAGGGGAAAAACAATGGCGCGTGTAACGCTCAACGGCGTCCGTAAAATCTACAGTGAAGGGCCCGCACAGGTAGCGGTCGATCGCGTCGATCTCGATGTGCAGGACGGCGAATTTGTCGTTCTCGTAGGGCCGTCTGGATGCGGCAAGAGTACCACGCTTCGGATGATCGCGGGCCTCGAGTCAATCAGCGACGGCACCGTGAAGATCGGCGAGCGCGTCGTCAACGACGTGCCACCCAAGGCGCGCGACATCGCGATGGTGTTCCAGAATTACGCGCTCTATCCGCACATGTCGGTGCGCGAGAACCTCGGATTCGCGCTCAAGCTCAAGAATATGCCGGCGGCTGAGATTGACAAACGGGTCGGTTCCGCCGCGGCGACGCTCGGCCTCGAGGATTATCTGGATCGCAAGCCGCGCCAGCTCTCCGGTGGCCAGCGTCAGCGCGTCGCGCTCGGCCGCGCGATCGTGAGGCAGCCGCAGGTATTCCTGTTCGACGAGCCGCTCTCGAATCTCGATGCGCAGATGCGCGTCTCGATGCGGCGGGAGATCGCTCGGCTGCACCAGGAGCTCAAGGTGACGATGATCTACGTCACCCACGATCAGATCGAGGCGATGACCCTGGGCGACCGGATCGTGGTGATGAACAAGGGCCACGTGATGCAGATCGACACGCCGATCAACCTCTACGAGAAGCCAAAGAACAAATTCGTCGCCGGGTTTATCGGGAATCCCGCGATGAACTTTGCCAACGGCACAATCGAAGGAGGTGGCCCATCGCGGTTCGTTGCCGAGGGCGGGGAGTGGGAGATCAATCTTCCGTCGCGTGTGTCGACGCCGCTCGGCTCCGCTCGCGGGCGCGCGATCACGATGGGAATCCGGCCGGAGGACGTCACCATAGTTGCGGGGGCGAGCGCTGCGCCGGCGACCGCGACGGCACGCCTCGATCTGGTGGAGTCGCTTGGCAATGAGACCTTCATCTACGCGAGAGCAGGGCGTCACGACATCACGGCGCGGGTGTCACCGCAGTCGTTGCCGCCGCTCGGGTCCAAGATCGTTCTGGCGTTTGATCTCGAGAAGGCGCACTTCTTTGATGCCATCACGGGGGAGAGAATCGGCTAACACTGCCTTCCAGTACGGATTGTCTCGCGTTGAGGCATCCACAAAACTGAAGCAGGGGGCCGGTAGCTTTGCAGCTGTTACGCTGGGGGCTTTTCCGGAGGCGCGACGGTTGTGGCACTGCACTCGCAGCTAGGGGGTAAGTCGCCTACGTCAGAGTACCTAGATTAGTCGCGTCCTCGCGTCGATCACACAGGGAGCGCCATGAAATCTTCTGCAGCTGTGATACTCGCGGTTGTCGCCGCGTGTCAGCCTCCATCTTCAATTTCGCGGGCATCCGCAATCGCGCCGGTCGTACACGCGTGGGTGACTACCGGAGATCAGAGCAAACTTCTCCAGCCGCAGCCGGACATCCCGCTCGCAAGCGGGTCCGTTGTCCCGGCCGGCGTTCCCACTATCAACGTCGACGAGACAAAATCGTATCAGAAGATGATCGGCTTCGGCGCCGCGATGACCGACGCATCGGCGTACCTGATTCAACACAAGATGTCCGCGCGGGATCGTGAAGCGTTGCTGCAGGATTTGTTCGGCCGCACCAACGGAATCGGATTCAGTTTCATCCGCGTACCGATGGGCGCATCCGATTTCTCGCTCCGGCACTACAGCTACGACGATATGCCGGGGACCACGACGGATTCAACCGTCGCTCGGTTCTCGATCGAGGCCGATCGGGCTGAGAAGCTGCCGCTCCTCCGCCGCGCGCTCGCGATCAACCCTGAGCTCAAGGTGATGGCGAGCCCGTGGAGTCCGCCCGGGTGGATGAAGACGACCAATAGTCTGGTCAAGGGAACGCTTCTGCCCAGGTACTACGATTCCTTCGCCGAATATTTCGTGAAGTTCATTCGCGCCTACGGGGCCGAAGGAGTTCCGATCTACGCGATCTCACTGCAGAACGAGCCGGACTTCGAGCCTGAGAATTATCCCGGGATGCGGCTGGGTGCCAAGGCGCGGGCACAAGTGATCGGGAATCACATGGGCCCGCGATTCGCGCGCGCGGGAATCCACACATTGATCTGGGACTGGGACCACAACTGGGATCTCCCGCAGCAACCGCTCGACGTGCTGTCGGACACGACCGCGCGCAGGTACGTCCAGGGAGTTGCGTGGCACTGCTACGGCGGCGACGTCGCTGCACAAGCGACGGTTCACGACGCGCACCCCGAAAAGGACGCGTACTTCACCGAATGCTCGGGCGGTGAATGGAGTCCCAAATTCGACGAGAATCTCAAATGGACGGTCAGCACGTTAATCATCGGCGCGACGCGCAACTGGGCGCGCGGCGTGCTGCTCTGGAATCTCGCGCTCGACACGAAATTCGGACCGCACCTGGGCGGCTGCGGCAACTGCCGAGGAGTGGTGACGATCGATTCGGCGACGGGGACGTACGCGCGCAACAATGAGTACTACGCGCTCGCCCACGCCAGCAAGTTCGTCAGACCTGGCGCGGTACGGATTTCATCCGAAGGCGGGGATGCGAGTCTGCCGAGCGTCGCGTTCATGAATGCCGACGACAGATCGAAGGTGCTGATCGTCGTCAACAACGCGGATCATGTTCAGGCTTTCTCGGTTCGATGGGCCGGAAGGGCGTTTCAGTACTCACTCCCGGCGGCGTCAGTCGTGACGCTCACCTGGAACTAGGAGAATCGAGGCTCCTCCCTACTCGTTCTCGTTGTAGAACCCCTCTGTCCACTTGACCATCTGATTGGCGAGAGTGTCGCGCTCGCGGTCGACGCTGTCCCTTCCCTCTGCATCCCTGAGCGCGCGCGCAATGATCTCGTGCAACTCGAGCTCGACCTTTGGAAGGGCGGTCCCGCGATCGCGCTCATCGCGAACGTGCTGGCGTACTGCCTTGCGGAGCGCGGTCAGTGCTACGAGGGTCCGGTCAGTGGCGCGCCGAAGAGCGCGATCCAGCTCCTCTGGAAGCGGATTTCTGGTGACGTCCCTGGATTGTTCCATCTGTCGCGCCTTGAAAAGAGAGTGGCGTCGCCAGAAGCGCCTGGTGCTCGTGCTGTCACGCGTGGGCGTCTGCGGCTGGTGTTGAAAAACGCATTGCCCGACACGCGTGCCTGATTCTTACTAATCGTCGCTATAGTACTCGACGATTGCCCACTTGATGATCTGATCCATCAGAAAATCGGCGTTGGTCAACTCGTGTTCGTTGAGGATTTGAGGGTAGCGGCGAGTGCCTTCCTTGGCGCAAGCCTTCATGGTGATGATCATCTGAGCCGGCCCCACATCCGTATCCCGCAGCGTGGAGACGCAGGCTTTTACGCACTCCCGCAGCTCCGCCATCGATACCGCGCTGCTTCGCACGACATCATGAAGCGCGACCTGAAAGAGTCGTGCAGTCTCGTCCGGCATGGGCGAGGGCTTTGTTGGAGGGGGCGTTTCGCCCGCGGCGGATCGCACTGGCGACATCTCGATCCTCTGGATGTTGCGGGATGGCGTCGCCAGTAGCGCCTGGAACCTTCCGAGGTACCGGAAGCAAGAATCACGGGCTGGTGACGTAAGCCCCGTGCGGGCATGAGAGCCTTTTCTAAACGTATGTCGCGCGCCGATTCATGGCAATGCCGAGTGTGTCTCTTGATCTCCTGGTTCGTGCCAGCTTCGTTTCCGGCGCGACACGCAAGGAATTGGCGCGGGCAATAGAGAGGCGGTCACTCTCGTTGCCGGTCAACTCCTCTTCGCGACATCCGGCCGCAGCGCGATCGCCCTCCGCAGGTAGACGTGAGTCTCGAGTGGCCGAGGTGCTCTGAGCTCGATCTGCATGAGTGTTCTGAGGCAGCGCTCCATCGATCCCTCGACCGGTATCTCACTCGCGCATAGCAGCGGCACTCCAACCCACCCCATCTCGCGCGCCGCCAGCGCCGGAAACGCCGACTTGAGGTCGTGAGTCACGGTGAAGAACACGCTCACGATTTCGTCGAGCTCGAGACCGTTTCGCTCCACGATCTGCCCGAGCAGTTCGCGCGTTGCCTCGGCGATCTGCTGCGGATCATCTTCGTCCACCGAAGTCGCGCCACGAATCGCGTGTGTGCGCCGCCACAGCTGGGAGCGCTGCGAAACGACCGCGACGAATCGCGTATGATTGTCGCGCTGATCCTGGATCGATTCCTCCAGTACGCATAGCCCGTAACGCTGGCCCGCGGCGCGGCTCGCGATCGCCGCGCGCGTAAGATCTCCACTCTCCGCGACCTCGCGCGCGGCACCACCGGTGTCGAACGATTTGCCGGGCTTGATCCACGAGTGCGTCTCGAAAAAGCGACCGCACTGAATGAGAGCCACTGGATGACTGGACGCAGTGCGCAGTCCATCAATCGTGGCCCCTCTGGGAGCAAGGAGACAATGGTGCACGGGAACGAGCGTCTCGCCGATGGTTCGCAGGTCGGGATAGGATGCGAGAGCGTGCCAGCCCGCTTCCACGCGCCCGATCGAAGAATTCTCGACGGGGATCACGCACGCGTCTGCCTCGCCCTCGTGAACCGCGCGCACGGCGCCCGTGAATGTTGGAACCGGAATGGCTTCCACTGCGTGACGCCAGATCTGCGCGATCGCGTTCTCGGCGTAGGCGCCGCGGTCGCCCTGAAATGCAACCCGCATCGTCAGCGCGCCGGGGGGAGGATCACCCGACGTGTGAGGCGCCGTACCGTTCCTGTGCAATCCGTGCGATTTGAGCATGACTACCCCGATCAATGGTCATGGAAATGGGCTGCCGCTCGGCGCAGGGTCTCTGAAAAGAGAAGGCCCCCGCGATTGGCGGAGGCCCGGAGTCTGTGTGAGCTGCGTCTACCTTACTGCACGCGCGACCGGGGCCCCCATCGGTTGTAGCCGAGGAAACCGTAATAATAGGTCGAGCTAAAGGAGAAGGTCTTCACGCGGCGAAGCTTAGAACGCCGCGGGGGAAAAGTAAAGAGGAAGATTGTGGAGCCCGGCATTTCAGCCCAGCTACGCGGCTTTTGCGACGTACGCCAGCATCGCCCAGTAGTGAGCGAAGCTCCCGCCCATGACGCACAAATGCCAGATCTCGTGGGACCCGAACAGACGCGGCGTGGCGCCTGTGGTCGCCCTCGGCCACTTGGTTGCGTGTACGACGGCGCCCAGCGTGTAGATGATTCCGCCCGCGAGCAGCCACAGCAGGAATCCCGGTGGCGCCGCGTTGAGCAGCGGGTTCACCAGAAACACGGCGATCCACCCCATCCCGATATACAGCGCGGTCGCCAGCCACTGCGGCGCCCGCATCCACACCACCGTCTGAAAAACTCCCAGCGCCGCAAGCGCCCATACCGCGATCAGAAGCCCGAGTCCAAGGCGTCCCCGCAGCAGCACCAGACACACCGGCGTGTACGATCCGGCGATGAGGATGTAGATCATCATGTGATCGATGCGGCGGAGATGCGCGACCGCCTTGGGGGAGACCTTGAGCCCATGATAAAAGGCGCTGGCGCAGTACATCGACACGAGGCTCGCGCCGAAAATCGAGAACGCGACGATCTTTCGGGTGCTCCCGTTCTCGACGGCGATCGCGATAAGCACAGCGATCCCGACGATGGACAGCACCGCCCCGGCCAAATGCGTCATGCTGTTGATGGGCTCGCGGAAGGGGGCACGAAATCTCATGGCCCAAAAATCTAACAGACAGTAGACCCACAAACCGAGTGGCGCTAACCTGTTAGGATCGCGCCAATTCTCTCCACCAAGACCGCCCGTATGAAAGCCCCGAGCACAGCTGCTGCAAGGCTAACAGCCCCCTGCTTTGGTTCTGTGGCTGTAAGGGACAGGCGTGACAACCTGGCGTGGGAAAAACGAGCATGAATCTCAGCCCATTGGCGGGCAAGCCCGCGCCGGATTCGATACTCGCAAACATTCCGCGACTGATGACCGCGTACTACGCGCTCGAGCCCGACGCGTCGATCGCAACCCAGCGCGTCGCATTCGGGACGTCGGGCCACCGCGGAACATCAACCGAGCGATCGTTCAACGAGGAGCACATCCTCGCCATCACCCAGGCGATCTGTCTCTACCGCCAGCAGAAGGGAATCGATGGTCCGCTGTTCATGGGGATCGATACACACGCGCTTTCAGAGTCGGCGTTCGCGTCCGCACTCGAGGTCCTTGCCGCCAACGACGTCGAGGTCATGATCGACGATCGGGACGGCTACACGCCGACACCCGTCGTCTCGCACGCGATCCTCGCGTACAACCGCGGCAGAACCAACGGCCTCGCCGACGGCATCGTCGTCACGCCGTCGCACAATCCGCCGGAGGATGGCGGGATCAAATACGACCCGCCCAACGGCGGTCCCGCGGACGCATCAATCACCGGCTGGATTCAGGACAAGGCGAATGAGCTTCTGGCGGCCGGTCTCGAGGGCGTC
>DATHHC010000106.1:0-27026 GCA_035317285.1 Gemmatimonadaceae bacterium
CCGGGGAATGTGAGCCCGGTGTTGGTGAACAGAACCGTGTCGCTGCCCGTAGCAGGGTTGTACGCCCGAATCACCGGCGTCCCGGTGCGCGCATCGCGGTCAATGTAGGAGAATCGCTTCCCGTCTTCTATCCAGTTCACGTTTCGGGGGCCCTGTCGGCCGTTGAGAATCGCGCCCGCCTGCAACGCCTCGTCCATATTCGCGAATCGCTGCTTGTCCTGGGCACCGGCGACGAGAGGCAGGCAAATGACGAGCGCGACAAAATAGAGCCTGGATAGTTGTTTCATTCTCGCTTCAGTTGAGTTGGGGGGTAAGCAGTGAACCGCAGCGGAAGCTAGGCGCTCCGCTGGTTGCGGGGATCGGCCCGCTGCTCATCACATTTCCGGCACGTGACAACGCCCCGGAACGTACAGATGATGCAGATGAACGTGCCGCAGTTGTCGCAGGGATAGCCTTCGGAGGCGCGCTCCTCATTGCTGCAGGCGCGGCAGGTCATCGCATCGCGTTCGCGCAGTATCTGGCGTGTCTGGGCCATCGTTTCTCCGCGGACCTGGTTGTGGACATCAGCGCGCGCTACGAGTCGCTGAATCTACCTCATGGCGCACATTTGACAACGCGTTTCGCATTCGCGAGCCAGGTGGCAAGCATGGCAGGCCCGGCTTCATACCATCCGTCCGGCACGGGGGCCAGGCGCCGCTTGTCACCTTCGCTCTCGAAGCAGAGCCACCCACTGCTGTATTCGCTCGCCACCTCTACCGACCGGTGGAATGGATTCCTCCGCCGCTCGGGCGTTTTCCGCCGGTCGGAAAAGGCCGCAAAATCGCCGGCGCCGCCGCCGGCCTTGCGGCGGTCAATCCTCCGCCGTTCCGCAGCCGCTGGCGTCACCAGCCACACTTCCCACCGCTTGCCCGCCGAATCGACAAAAGTCCGATAACTCACGCCGCTTCCTTCTCCCGCGCCGGTTCTGTTCCAGGGCCACAGCTGACCCGTCATGGTTTGCACGGCGGGTGCCAAGAACCGTCCGATTCGGTCTCGAAATAACCTTGCTTTTCGGAAACGTACGTATTCGGATTCCCACAAATCATCGCTGATCCAGCTTTCTGCCCGTATCCAGGCGATCGAAGTTGAGAAGGGCATTGAACACCAGGAAATAGCTTCCGATCGTTTCGCCGCGGTACATGGGATTGTTGGCGAAGAGAATCACGTGCCCCTTGGCGAGTGGGACGTCTACGACCACCGGCCGCTGCGCGACGTCGCTGCCGTCGAGAAGACCAGACGCCAGTAGCTCGCGCTGGTCCGAGAAGCGGAGAATCACGCGCGGTCTGAGCGCGGGAGGAATGATCGCGAGCGGATTCCGAAGTTGGTCGTCCGTAACAGGTGCGGCCTGCCATGGCTCCACCGGTCTGCGCCGCGCGACATCATTGCGCGGATCGAGTGGGAGCCTGCCCTGCGGGACGTCCACCTCGTCGGCCGTCCCCCGCCCTGTCGGACGCGATACCGCGGAGTCCGGGAATCTGCCTCCGCGGGTGCCCAGAACATTCGTGACGCTGAAGCTGGAGCCGTCATCGCTATAGAGTGCAAGGCTGTCGCGAATGCCGTATGCGATCGGACTCGTATCGTCTATGACCTTGCTCCTCAGCAGGCTTCCGACCACGTGCAGCCGGCCAGCCTGGTTGAGCGATACCCCACTCGCCAGTCCGAACGTCACCGCCATCTCGGCGGTGTTCTCTACGGTCACGAGAACTCCGCCGTTTTTCACGAAGGTACTGAGATTGTCGACGCCCCTGAGCCCAAGTCCCGGACGAATGTCATCCGTCTCGTCGATCCCCATATTGGGCGTGAGCTCGGTCTTCTTCCACGGCATCGGGTTTCGCCACATCGGCAGTCCCGCCACGATCGACTGCGGGCTTCCGCCGCCGGGAGGAAAGATGATCACATCGTATTTCGCGTTGAGATTCGGATCGCGGAAGGCATCCTGTGTACTGATGTAGGAGTAAGGGATGTGCAGGAAATCGAAGGCCTGCCTCCACCATCCCTCGGTCTGAGTGCTGATCCAGGTATGCATGATCGCTACACGCGGTGCCCGCGCCGGATGCACCGGGACCGACGGGGCGGCGTTGAGAGCGTAGACCTTTAGCCCCAGCTCGCGCGCCGCCTTGTCCAGATCGCCCGCAGAAATGCGTCTCACAATGAATGACCCGCGCCCAAACTTCTGTCCCGCGGCGTCGAACGGCTGTTCGGCTATCTGAAAGTCCGCGTCCTTGAGCCGATACCGGAGAGTCGCCAGCGCGTTGTCGCCGTTGTGATTGATGGCGAAGACGCTCCCGCTTCCGATGACGCCACCTGGCGCCTTTATCTCGCCGGTCACAACCTCCATTGGCACCGCCAACACGCGTGGGTCCGTGACGCGAACGGAGCGCACGGCAAAGTTCTCAGGAAACGTCCAGCCCGTGTCGTCGTACGGGGTGCGCTGCGGATCGCTCGGGCTCCAATACTGATAATCGAGCAACGCGTCGGCGATGCGCGAATACGGCTGATCCATGCGAATGATGTAGCTGCCCGCCGGGAACTGACGCGCGGCTGTCCGCTGCACCGATAGCGGCAGCGTATCGAATGGGGTTATCGGCGGCCTCGTGGTGTCCGTTCGCGCGCTGTCGGCGCGTCGCAGGCTGTCCGGAACGCGAGGCAGGTCGACAGGTCTCGCTCCATCCGCGACGTGAGCGCTATCCGTGATTCTCGCGCTGTCCACGGGGCGAGGCGACGGACCAGCGCCCCTCGGCGGCGCAACGTCATCCCTTGGCGGCGTTCGAGGCCGCGGCACCGGTACCATCGCTGTAAACGGCGCCGTCGCGCGCGAAATCTCCACATGCTGCTTCTGAAGAATCCGAAGCAAGTCCGCTTGCGCGCCGGGGCGCCTCTCATCGGCCGGCAAGATGTAGGCGGCGGGTCCTTCCACTCGCGCCTTTAGAATCGATCGCTTGCTCTTCTCGTAGAAATTCTCGAGGAACTGCTGACGGTTGTTCGCGAAATAGCTCAGCGAGACCAACAACCCTGTCTGCTCGTAATTGTTGTTGTTCCGAAGCGACCACTTCACCTTGGGAAGCGGCGGACTCTGTCGGTACCATGTCCGCGCGGTCTCGGTGGGCGATAGCGTCCGCTCGACGGTTTCGGCGGTTCCTCCGTTTCCGAACGTCTCGTATAGACGGCTGATTCCATTGTGCGTTGCCGCCATGAACATGAGATAGCCGGGCGACCAGGTATCGAAGTTCCCGTGCGTGAACACCCCGGGCATCCCGAGCCGCGTCATCTCCTGCACGTTGTTCCAGCCGATCATCTGCCACTCGTTGGTGAGAAGCGGATCGAGCCAGGCGTTGTAGGGGCCGTCGCCGACGGTGTTGTCGTAGAGATACGGCACCGACTCGTGCAGATCGTGCAGCACCTGCGCCTTCCAGTCGATGTACGTGTTCATGACGTTCTCGGACAGCTTGAGCGTCATCGCCATCGCGTCGCGGTTGTTGTCGTGCGCGACATAATGACCCCAATACAGAAGCGGCGGAGCGGTCTCACCAGGGTGCGCCATTCGCCAGCGGAAGAGATCGACCTGCCTGTCGCGCCCATCCACCTCGACGATCGGTGTGATCAGCGTGATGAGATGATCCCGGATGTTTCTTATGTACGGGCTCTCATCCACCGCCAGCCGGTATGCGAGCTCCATCAGGGCGGTCGGCGCTCCCGACTCCGGCGAGTGGATCGTGCCGGTGATGTAGTAGACGGGCGTCGTCTCGGTGACGATTCGTGCGGCAACCGCATCGTCCATGTTGATCGAGCGCGGATCGGCGAGCTTCGCCAGATTCGCCTTGTTCTTGTCCAGGTTCGCGAACAGCGACTCCGATGCAACAGCGACGGCGATCATCTCGCGCCCCTCTTCGCTCGTCCCGATCGAATACACGCGCACACGCGGGCTCGCCTTGGCAAGCATGCGCATGTAGGTGTAGACCTCTTTCGAGTACGGAAGATTGTTGCGCGCGCCCGCAATGTCGCCCAGCACCGCCTTGGGAGTCGGCACCGTCGCCGAAGCGGGCAGATAGTCCACCAGAGGCGAAAGGAAGAACGGCTCGGTCGTATACTCGCGGATTTTCCGCGTGTATTCCTCGTCGATCGGCTGGTTCGGATCTCGCCCCGGGCGCGTGGCGGAGGGGGGAAGGCCGAGCGTGGCGGCCGGCGCCGGGTCCGCTGCCTGGGCCGACGCATGGAAAGCGGGAGCCGCGACGATCAAAAACAGGAATAGCCGAACCAACGGTCCACGGAGCATCGAAGTCCTCGTCACGTTACAGGGAAGGAAAACCGCCCTGCAAACCTAACCCTGTTCGAGGAGCGCTCTCAACCTGTCGCTATACGTGCGGCTGGACGTAAGGGTTGTCCCGTCCTGAAGCGTGATGACGTACTCGCCATGAAAATACGGCTGAAGCTTTCGCAATCTGTCGACGTTGATGATGGCCGAGCGGTGAACCCGGACGAATTTCACGGGGTCGAGCCTGCCCTCGAGCGACTTGATGGTGTCCCGCACCAGATGTCGCCGGCCGGCAGCGTGAAGCGCGACGTAGTTCCCTTCCGCGTCGATCCAGTCGACGTCCTCGGCCCGAACGAAATAGATCTCGCCATTCGCTCTGACTGGAAAGCGCGAGACGTGACTGGGTGCCGCGCTCGACGAGAGCGTGGTGAGAAACTCGCGTAGCTCGACCGACATCCCGTCCTGCTGCCTCGCGGCCATCCGCTCTTCCACCCGGGCCAGAGTCTTCTCGAACCGGTCCCGATCGAATGGCTTTAAGAGATAGTCGAGCGCGCTCACGTCGAAGGCGCGTAGTGCGTAGTCGTTGAACGCGGTAACGAAAACAATCATCGGAAGCGGCGCGTCACCCAGCGACTCGAGCATCTGGAAGCCGTCGAGGCCCGGCATTTGGACATCGAGAAAGAGAAGATCGATGTCCTGGTCCGTGAGGGCCGCGAGCGCCTCTGCGCCGTCGTTGCATTCGGCCACCACGGCATAACGTTCACGCCCCGCGAGCATCGACGTCAGGCGCTCACGCGCGAGCGGCTCATCGTCCGCGATGGCCACTCTGATCGTCTTCACGCTACGCTCGTCGCGTTCCGCAAAATCTCGCTGGAGGTATGCAAGGGGATCGCAACCACGACCCGGGTGCCGCGTTCAGGCAACTTCTCCAGGGAAATCGATTGTGCCGGTCCATAGAGCTGCTCAAGCCGCCGGCGCGTATTGGCCAGACCCATCCCGTGGTTCTTGACGCGCGGAGCCGAGGCATTCGTGCTCCGCCCGCTGTCGGTGATCGATATCTCCAGCTTGTTATCGATGACCAGTGCGGCGATCTCGATCGAGCCAGGGCCCGACGTGCGGGCAATACCGTGGTCGAATGCGTTCTCCAGCAGCGGCTGGAGAATGAACTGCGGCACCAGCGCGTTGAGAGCATCCGGGCGAATCGCCTGGGTCACCGTGAGTCGATCGCCAAAGCGAACGTGCATGATCTCGATGTACTGCTCGACCAACGCGAGCTCATCCCGAAGTGATATTTCGCTCTGTCCCCGGTGCTGCATTGTGAGCCGCAGCAGGTCGCTGAGCCTCGTGAGCATGGTATCGGCTGCATCGACGTCACGGTGCATTAGCGTGGAGATGCTGTGCAACGTATTGAAGAGAAAGTGAGGGTGGATCTGGGACCGAAGGGCCTCCAGCTGCGCCTCGGACAACCGAGCGCGCAGATCTGCAGCGGCGACTTCGCGCTCGCGGTAACGGCGGTTGAACTCGAAGGCGTGTACGATTCCAATCACCGCCCAGAACGCCATCGACTCATTAGCGAAGTTGCGCGAGAGCTCGCTCGTAAACGATGCGTCGATGTTAAGCCCAAGGGCGTGCTCGATCGGAACGAGCACTGCGTACTTGAGGACCACACACACCGACGTCACGACGAGCGTAACCGGGAGCATGACTCGCCAGCTTTTCCGGTCGATGGGATAGCGACGCCCCAGCCAGAAAAAGAGAGGTGTGAACAAGGCGCAGGTGTACCAGTCCGCGAAGCGTCCGGGCAGAACGTCTCCCCACACGATCGGCCGTCCGCGCTGCGACAGGTAGACCACGGTCTGGCTGCTGGAGAACGCCGCCAGAAACGTCCAAACGCCGAAGACGAGCAGCACCTGGACAACAGTGCGCTTCTGGGATTCGCTCAGCCTCATGCTTTACCGCTCGTCGTGGTCTGTCTCATCTCGATCCATAAGGTATGTCGCGAAACGAAATGGGCGAGGAAATCGTGACCAGTCGGCCTTAATCGGGGGCCAAACGTAGGGGACCGCGGCACTGTTTGCCCGGTTGTCACCGTTTCGGGCCACATCGTCACATTCCGGTTGCCGCTTTTGTCGCCTGGGCGCATCCTGATTCCGCAATCAGGAACGCCGGCCGTCTCCTACAAGGAAGCCATGAAGCTTTTTCTAATAACAACGGTCTTTGCGGTTGCCCATGCGAGTAGTGCACAGGCACCACCATCGAGCCCGCACAAAATCTCGCCCGCGCCAATTGCCGGACGAATCGATTCCGCCGAATTGGCGAGCTTCGTCGATACGTTGATCACGGCTCAGATGAAGCAGGAGAACATTCCAGGCGCCGTCTTTCTCCTGGTGAAAGACGGAAAAGTCCTCTATCAGCGCGGATACGGATTCGCCAACGTCGCACGGCGTCAGGCCGTCGATCCCGCGAAGACGATCTGGCGCATCGGGTCCATCAGCAAGGTCTTCACTGCGACTGCAGTCGTACAGCTGGCCGATCGTGGGCGCTTCCGACTGAGCGACGACGTCAACAGGTACCTCACTCGGTTCAAGGTGCCGCCGACGTATCCTGAACCCGTCACGTTCCAGCATCTCCTGACACACACTGCCGGGTTCGATGAGATCCGGCCCGGCACTCGCGCCGAAACCGCAGCGGGCGTCCTCCCACTCGGCGATTTTCTCGCGACGAAGCTGGTTCGGCTGCGCCCGCCCGGCCAAACGATCAGCTACTCCACCTACGGCATCACGCTCGCCGGATATCTCGTCGAGCAAGTCTCCGGAATGGAGTTCGAGACCTACCTCGCGCGAAATGTCTGGGGTCCGCTTGGCATGACACGGACGAGCATCACCGTTCCCGATTCGCTGAAGCGCGATCTCGCGCTGGGCTATGAGTACGAAGGAGGCGCCAACAAGCTCGCGGATTGGGAGTGGTATCACACCATTCCGGCCTCATCGATCAATGCGACCGCGGCGGATATGGGTCGGTTCATCATCGCGCATCTTCAGAACGGACAGTACGGCAATACGCGAATCATGAGCGCGAGCGCCGCCAGCGACATGCACCGCCAGCACGTGACTTCGCACCAGAGACTCGCGGGCTTCGCCTACGGCTTCTACGAAGAGCACACAAACGGTGAGCAGCTCCTCGAACACGGTGGAAACGTCGAGGGGTTTAGCGCACAGCTCACTCTCATCCCCGCGCGTGGAATCGGGTTCTTCATCGCCAGCCAGCACGAACCGGCTCGCTTGCGAGACGTCGTTCAATCCGCGCTTCTCGATCACTACTTCCCGGCCCCGCCGCCCGTACCGCCGACACCGATGCCCGGCTATCGCGAGAGAGCGGCGCGATTCGCGGGGACCTACGAGCTGAACCAGTTCTGTCACACGTGCGGCGCGGATCGCCGCGAGTATCCACGGATCGAAGTGAAGTCCAACAGTGACGGTACAATCTCGATAACCGGGAATCCACAGCCGTTGGTGGAGGTCTCGCCCTCATTCTTCAGGAGACTAAACGGAACCGGCGGGGGCGTTGCTTTTCGCGCGGACGCTTCAGGCCGCGTCAATCTCCTGGCGGGAGATTCCTGGATCGTGTTCGAGCGGATCAAATAGCGCTCTTTCCCGCTTTCCCCTGGCCCTTCCCCCTTCCCCCTTCCCTCTTCCCACTTCCCCCATGACCATTACAAAACCTTCTCTGGTGCTCGCGCTCCTGCTGTCCCTCCCACTTTCCGCATCGAGTGCACAGAGCGCGGCTGATTCCGCCGCGATCAAGGCGACAGCGCTCGACTACATCCAGGGCTGGTACGCCGGCGACGCCACGCGAATGGAGCGAGCGCTGCACCCCGAACTCGCGAAGCGGATAGTTCAAACGGACACTCTTGGCCGTCAGCGACTCGATCAGCAGAGTGCAATGACGCTCGTCCAGAGCACCCGCAATGGCTACGGCAAGGACACGCCCCAAGCCGATCGTCACGACGATGTTCGAATCCTCGACATCTATCGGAACGCCGCGTCAGTGCGAATCGACGCGTCGTACTGGATCGACTACCTGCAAGTCGCCAAGTGGCGCGGTCGCTGGGTGATCGTGAACGTGCTGTGGGAGCTCAAGCCGAAGGCCTGAGCCCGTCACTTCAGCTCGATTTTTCCGATTCGCCCAGTGCCACTCAACGCCAGCCAGATGCGGCTGCGCGTGCTGTCGACAGACATGTTTCGAACGATCGAGCCCGGTGTGGGAATCCTGATCGTCTCCATTTGCCCCGACTTTCGCTCGAACGCGACGATCACTCCCGACCGCCCTTCGTTGTAGAAGATCCGCCCGTCGGGCGCGATCGCGATTCCATAGGGCGCAGAGCTCGCCCCGCCGGGCGAAAGCCACTCCTTGAACGCGCCACTCTTCGGGTTGTAGGACCCGAGGTATCCGCGCGCGTAATCGCTGTACCAAACCATGCCCGTCTCGTCTACGGCAAGGCGTCGCGGACGCGCAGCGCTCGCTGGAAGCGTTATTTCGCGAAGCTCTCCGGTCTCCCCGTCGATCCGCCCGAGCTTGTTGGTCCCGAACATCGCCACCCAGATCGATCCATCCGGAGCATTGACCATTCCATAAGGCAGCGCGCGATTCGTTGGCACAGTCCACACCTTCGCGTCATTCGTCCGCGGGTCGAGCCGGCCGTAGACGTTGCTCTGCTGAACCGTGAACCACACCATTCCCTTTCGAATCATCGGCGTGTGCGGATCGCGCGCGGCCTCGGGCAACGAATACTCCTGGATGCGCCCCGTCTTCGGGTCCAGGCGCCCGAGTTTGGCAATTCGCTGCGCGGTATACCAGACGCCCCCATCTGGAGCGACAACGATTCCGTGCGGTCCCGAAGCAGGCGTCGGCGTCGGATAGTCGGTGATCTTTCCGGTAGCCGGATCCAGTCGCCCGATGAAGCTGTTCGCCTGGTCCGTGTACCAGACGATTCCGTCTGCGCCGACTGCGGGATCGTGCGGGAATGCACGCTCGCGCGGAATCTGATACTCAACGACGGAAAGGGGAGACGCGGCGGCAGCGATCAACCCAAGAGCAGGAATCAGCCTGGCGAGGCTGCGAGCGTTCCGGGAAAGCATTTCACCCTCCAGCGATGCGTTCTCTCAATTGATGCACGCGCGCCGACGATTTCGCCAGCATTAGTGGCCGAAGGGTTGTCCATCTCTCTCGGCGCCAATAACTTCCGAAACTCTCCTGGAGAGATGGCCGAGAGGCTGAAGGCACCGGTTTGCTAAACCGGCATACGTGGAAACGCGTATCGAGGGTTCGAATCCCTCTCTCTCCGCTCGGCGGGTCCGCGCATCCAGTGTGGACCCGCCTTTCAATTCTCGAATCACGATGACAACAGGCACCAGACCCAGCTCCAATCGCTGATGACAACGGGAACTAGACCTCGGCTACGCTTCGCTCCGTCACCGACCGGCTACCTGCACGTCGGCGGAGCACGCACCGCGCTCTTCAACTGGCTCTACGCGCGCAAGTTCGGCGGAGAGTTCCTGCTCCGCATCGAGGATACCGACAAGGCGCGGAGCACGGACGAGAGCACGCGCGCGATCTTCGAAGGGCTCGAGTGGCTGGGACTGCTATGGGACGACACGGTCGTCTACCAGGGCGCGAACCTTCCGCGCCATCAGGCCGATGTCAAAAAACTCCTCGACAGCGGGGCAGCCTATCGCTGCTTCTGCACTCCGGAGGAACTCGACGAGCGGCGTCGTGCTGCTACCGTGGGGAAAGAGGCGTTCAAGTACGATCGCCGCTGCGACCGCCTGTCCCGCGAAGAGGTAGAGCGCAGGGTCGCCGCGGGAGAGCCGTACGTGGTTCGCTTCCGCGTTCCGGAAGGGACCACCGAATGGGACGACATGGTGCACGAGCGCATCGCGTTCCCGAACAAGGACATCGAGGACTTCGTAATCCTGCGCTCGGACGGGACGCCCATCTACAACCTTGCTGTCGTATCCGACGACATCGCGATGCGAATCACCGTCGTGATGCGCGGCGACGACCACATCTCCAATACGCCGAAGCAGATTCTGCTCTATCGCGCGCTCGGCGCCACGCTGCCGACGTTCGCACACCTCCCGATGATTCACGGGATCGACGGGAAGAAGCTGAGCAAGCGCCACGGCGCGACCGCGGTCGGAGACTACCAGCACTACGGACTTCTCCCCGGCGCGATGCTCAACTTTCTCGCGCTCCTGGGGTGGTCGCCGGGCGGCGATCGGGAGATCATGACCTTGCCCGAGATGGTGGAGCTGTTCGACGTCGATGGCCTTCAGAAAAAGGCGGCGATCTTCGATCCGAAAAAGCTCGAGTGGATGAATGGCCAGCACCTGTCGATGATTCCGCTCGAGGAGCTGGAGCCGCGCGTGACTCCCGCGATCGTGACGGCGCGTCTCGCCACCGAGGAGGAGCTGGTGGAGAGACGCGACTGGTATTTCCGGCTGCTCGATCTTCTTCGAGTGCGGTCGCGCACGATCGACGACATCGTTCGCCAGGCCGGTCCGTACTTCCTCGAAGACATCGAGTACGATCCGGTCGCCGTCGCCAAGAATTGGAAGGATCCGGCAGAGGCTTCCGACCTCCTGCGGGCGACTCGGGGCGCGCTAGCGGACGTGTCTGACTGGCAGACTGAGCCGCTCGAGACGGCTCTTCGTTCTCTCGCGGAGTCGCGTGGGATTACAGCCGGGAAGGTCTTCCAGCCCCTCAGGGTGGCGTTAACTGGCCTCCCAGTGAGTCCCGGCATCTTCGAGATGCTGCTTCAGATGGGCCGGGATCTATCATTGAGACGGATCGACAAGGCGCTAGCCGTCCTGACCCGTTGACACCCTTGAGCTCAGCCAACAAACTGTTGACCAGGTACGCTTTCGTACACACATTGTGTTTAACGTGACGCAAGCCGCGGGACGAGAGGCCCGGTCTTGCCCTTCAAAGGACCCCAGATGGCCGAGCAATTAACAAAGCTCGAGAGCTCGGTATATCACTACCTTCTCGACTTCACGGCTGAGAACACTTACCAGCCCAGCATTCGCGACATCGGCAAGCAGTTCAAGATCAAGTCGACGAAGACCGTCTCCGACTTGCTCCAGTCGCTCGCGAGAAAGGGTTACATCGAGAGAGATCCCGCCAGATCGCGTGGCGTCAACCTCCTCGGCTTCGGCGCCGCGATGCGCACGCAACCCGTGCCGTTCTACGGGCGGATCCACGCCGGTGAGCCGGCGCTGCTTCCCGAGCACCGACAGGGATTCATCACCATCGACAGACGGTTCGTTCCGTCCGACGAGGTGTTCTTTCTCAAGGTGAAAGGAGACAGCATGGTCGGCCGCTGCATCAATGACGGCGACTATGTGATGGTCAACCCGAAACAGGATCCCAGCGACCAGGACATCGTTGCCGCGCGGCTCGGCGAGGACGCAACCGTGAAGACTTATACCCGCCGCGGCGGCTCGGTTGTGCTCGAGGCAGCGAATCCGGCCGATCGCGATATCCCGGTCCAGGCTGGAACGGATTTTGGAATCCTTGGCGTCATCTGCGGGGTGTTCCGCCCGGGCTTCGACGCCAACCAGGGCAGCAACGCGACGCAGTCGTAGCGCTAACAAGATGACCACTTGAGCGGTCGGCCTCGCAGGCCGACCGCTTTTTCGTTATGGTGGGGCACCACCACGAGGCACAACGATGGCTGACGCACATATCGACTCCGCCGGCATGCCCCTCCCCGCGCTCAAGCAGCTCACCCCGGTGCTGATCGTCGAGGCCGTCGAGCCGTGCATCAAGTTCTGGACGGATCGCCTCGGGTTCGCGGTTACGAATCAGGTTCCCGGTCCCGACGGAAAGCTCATCTTCGCCAGCGTCGAGAAGGCGGGGATCGAGATCATGTACCAGACTCGCGCCAGCGTGATCAGCGAGCAACCAGGCTCGGCCGCAGAACTGATGGGGCACTCCGTCGCGCTGTTCATCACGGTCGGCGATCTCAGTGTCATCGAGAAGGCACTCGTCGGCGCACCCGTGGTCAAGGCGAAGCACGAGACGTTCTACGGGAGTACCGAGATTTACGTCAGAGAGCCGGGTGGCAACACGGTCGGGTTCGCGCAGTTCTCTTGAGCGTGGTTGCGCTCCAAACCGTCCCTAAAAGTTCAGCCAGTACGACGCCTTGATCAGGAACGTGTTGTCCGGCCTCGCCCCGAACAGGTCATTAAAATCGCGCGTCGGCTGGAACGTGCCCGGATTGCGATCGTCCTGATCGCGCGCCTGAGTCCAGACGAAGAACACCGTCGACCCCGGCCGGTACTCCCACCGCACGACGGCGCTTCCCCTCAATTGCTTGATGTTGAAGCTCGCATCGTCCGTTGAGAGATCGTACGGACGGTATCTGTCCTCGTACCGCGGCGCACGCGGATCGGCGAGCTCGCGCAGCCTGAAGTAACGGCCGGTGGTGAGGAATGGTTCGGCGTACAGCTGGAGCGAGAGCGCCGTCGTCGCGGTGTAGTTGAGACGACTGGTGAAGCTCAGTAACTCCTGATCGAGATGCGCGAAGAGGTAGTGCGTCGTGTCGCTACCGATCGCTCCCAGAGTGGCGAACCATTGGGCGTCGTTGCGGTTCCGTTGGTAGCGGGTGCCCAGTTCCCAGCTCAGATTGCTCCGCGCGCGCACGGTCACATACGGGCGCACCCGCCACAGCGTGGAGTTTCCGTAATCGCCGACGGTGTAGATCGCCGCGAAAGTCGGCACAACGACGCGTCTCGGATCACCACCGACGTTGAAGAGCAGATTCCAGTCGGGCGTCGCCCGCACGGCCGGTCCACCAAACGCGCACCGGTCGCAGTACGCAGTCATGGGATTGTCGACCCACAGGTTTGCCGAGAACGTCATGCGATTGCGAAACTCGGTGAACACGTCGAGCTCGCTGAAGTTGTACGCCGGCAATCCATTGGCTGTGAATTGGTTGAACTGGTACAGCGAGGCGGATGCATTCCGCCAGAACGCCCGTGGCTTGCTGCTCTGCAGCGTCGCGTAGACCTGTCCGGACTGCTGATCCGCCTGGGAGAGAAAGCCCAGGTCGTTGGTCTCGAAGCCGGGCGACAGCCGCTCGTACGACGCTCCGTAGAGCAGCGTCCCGGCGACCTTGTCCGCCTTGAGCGACAGATCCGTCCCGGCGAGCGACGTCCGCGTTGGATCGTAAGGCAGCCCGGCATCTGGACGGTTGTAATAGTGGACCGCGTTGCGCTGCGTGCGGTCGATTGCCGCAGCGGTGCCTCGCACGACGCTCGTCGCAAAGGCAGCGGAAAGGCTGTAGCGACCGCTCGCAAAGCGATGTCGCGCATCGACGCCGCCGGTCAACGCCTCCCGACGCAACCTCAGTGCGGCCACATCGTCGAGCTGGCGATTCACCACGGTGAAGATCCCACCGATCCCCGACTCGCCCTTCCTGAAATCCTGCGACGCCCGAAAAAGGCCGTATTCCGTCTGCGGCTCGATCATCGTCGGCCCGACGGTCTCGCGCCCGGTGATGGCGAAGAGAGTTCCGAGAGATGTGCCATGTGAGAGTCGCCCAGTGAGCTTCGCGGCGCCGAGGATCGGAGTCGAAGCCGGAATGTCCGCACTGGGGTCGCTGACGAGCCCCGCGAGCTGCGGTGCCCGGCCAACGCGCCGCGAATAGAACAGACGAGACGCGTCGCCGGCGAAGCTGAAGATCCCCGTACCCTCGAGGAAGAACGGTCGCTGCTCCGCGAGAAAAGTCTCGAATGCTGTGAGATTGAGCTGCGCCGGATCGGCTTCCACCTGGCCGAAATCGGGATTCACCGTCGCGTCGATCGTGAGATTCGATGTGAGTCCGTATTTGAGATCGCCGCCAATTGTCTGCTTCTGCGAGCGCGCGAATCCGTCTGGCCGCGGTGAGCTGACGTTCTTCTCGACGACGTATGGTGCTACCTCCAGACGATGCGGTGAGCCGAGGCCTCGCAGATCGGTCAGCTCGCCGAACTGGGAGGCGATTCCCTGCTGCGACCGGCGATAGACCGGCCAGCTATCACGCTCCGCCGTCCGTACGATGTCGCGCATGATCATCAATCCGAATGTGTGTTCGGCGGCTCTCGGATACCGGAGCTGGCCGAGAGGAATGCGAAACTCGGCGGTCCACCCGACGGAATCGATCCGGGTTGCTGCATCCCACACTGCATCCCACGTAATGTCTTCGCGGGCATCATCGTACAGGTAGTAGTCGCGCTTCACTCCGGCGGGATTGACGGCAAACTCGTAGCCCGTTCTCCGATCGTGATACGAGTCGATCATGATCTTGATCTGATCGCTCTGCGTCTTCACATCGCGGCGCGCGAGCAACGACAGAATGCTGTCGGGGTGGGGATCGAACATTCGTACGAAGACGTACAGGTTCTGAGCATCGTATGCGACTCTGGCTTCAGTCGGATAGCTCGGCTCGCCGTCCTCCTTCGGATCGAACACACGGAAACCCGTGATGGGCGTGGCGGTCTTCCAGATAGTATCGTCGTCGCG
This sequence comes from Gemmatimonadaceae bacterium, assembly GCA_035317285.1. Classification (GTDB taxonomy): domain Bacteria; phylum Gemmatimonadota; class Gemmatimonadetes; order Gemmatimonadales; family Gemmatimonadaceae; genus UBA4720. Next base: position 14,858 of record DATHHC010000106.1, read on the forward strand.
TCCGTCCAGGACTGGCGGACGCTCGGCGCGGGACGCGCTAGCCCGGGCGAGATTCGACGATGTTCCCTGACTCGCCTCATTCGCGTGACTCAAAGTGACCTGAGCCGGCGCGCTCTGCGCGATGGTGCAGACGGACAGCAGAGTGAGTGCTGTTTTTCTAGCACTCCCAAGCGCATTCACAGCTGCGACGTATGACATTACTCTCCTCCGCTGGATCCGCCGGCGTGCGGCGGACGCTATGTCGTGGATTGGACTCCGGCTGCGCGCTCCCGCGCAGCCGGACTACTCATCTCACTCGCGCCTTGCTCTTGCCGCCGACGCAAGGACGTTCGCCTGGTCACCTTCTGACGGCAGCGCGAGCGCCGCCTTTGTGAAAGCGTCGCGCACCTCAGGGGTCGACAGCAGGTCCCTGGACGAAAATGAAATCAGCACATTGGCCCTGTCTCCGCTTGACGCCATCGTCAGCGTCCGCGCGATTGCCGCGAGAGTGGCGCGAGTAGTGTTGGGCGACAGCACTCGCTCCGACGCCAGAGAGATCAGGACGTTGGACGCATCGCCGCTCGAGGCCAGGCCTTTCGAAGTCTCGACAACCAACAGCGCGATCCCGGGATTGGCGTGTCCATAGGGCACGGCCGAGATCAATACGTTCGCCATGTCGCCGCTCGATTGCAGCGTCGATGCTGTCCGAAAGTATGCGGTCTTCAGCGATTCATTCGAGTTGGCTAGATACTCTGACGCGGTTGTCATCAGGAAATTCGCTTTGTCGCCGGACGATTGGATGTCCTCAGCGGCCTTTGCCAGCACGAGCAGCATCGCCGGGTCTGCGTTCGGCGCCATCACCTGGAGCGTGGTGGACTTGTCACCGCTCGACGCGATGCGCGATAATGCCTCCGCGATCGCCGCGCGAGTGCGCGGGTTTTGTACGGACTTGATCGGAAGCATCTGAAGTACCGCGCTCAGATCTCCCGAGCTCTTGAGGTCGCCCGCAGCCTGTTGCGCGATTCTTTCGGCGTCAGGTTCGCTGAGCATCGGCCCGTTCTTGATCAGCTCTTCGTAGTGCGCCCTCTTGGCAGACGAGCTTTGAATCTGACTGATCTGTTGAAGCACCGCCGGCACTCCACCCTGCGCGCGATAGCGAGCAACTCGCTCGGGTACGTTGATCGCGGCTTCGCGCAACACTTGCGGAAGCAAACGCCCGAGCCAGGCTACCATGGGCGCGTCGAACGGCACGGTGCGCCCATCGCTCGTCGCGGTGTAGCTCAGCGAACCATCGCCAACTGGAGTAACAGAAACGGCGCGATCGAAAAAGCTAGTGCGCTCACGAAATCTGGCGAAACCGCCCGGAGGCAACTGCGCGATGTGCGTTTCGTCGTCCGAGTACACAGCCTTGCCGACGATGGCGGCCTCGGTGCAGCGGCCCTCAGTGCTGATAAGCAAGTTCAGAATCTGGCTGGTGCCACTGTTGTGGGAATCGATGTGCGTCGACGTGCCCTGACGTGTGGTTCCCGGCGGATAAGCCTCGCATGACCATCTCGCCGCCTGCGAGAGCGTCGTGCCGGCCTGCGCGACAACCGGCGGTTTCGGAGCCGGCGCGGCCGGCGCGGCGGACGCGTCGCTGATGGACACCTTGAACGAAGCGGGGAGCGCCTCGGACTGAGCGCTCAACTTCTGTGTTTCGTCTGTCGGCTGCTGGAACGGACGCAAGGCGGCAAGCGGCAGCGTCAGGAGTGCAACTATGACTGCGGTCATGAGCGTGCCTCTTTTTTTCATTGTTTGACGGTCGAGACGCGGATCGAGAATCGCCAGCATCCTGCCCTCGAACTCGGACCGGCGCGCCATCGCGAGTGCGGCGAACGCGGGGGCGGCTCTGTCGTGAGTGGGTGTGCCGATCGATCGAACCATCTCGAGCAGCTCGCCCGCGTAGAGCGACGGAGCGGTTCCGTCGCGCAGCACGTAATCATCACACGCATGCTCGCGCTCGACGCGCATCTGATGCGCGGCGATCCAGACGAGCGGATCGAACCAGAAAACGGCAAGCGCGAGTTGCGCGAGCAGCTGCGTGAGCGCGTCGAAACGCTTCACGTGCGCCATCTCGTGAACAAGAACGAAGCGCTTCCGCTCCTCGGTCCAGGAGTCGGAATCCTCCGGCAGCAGGACGGCCGGATAAACGATTCCCCATGTTACTGGTACTGCGAGCCGATCGCCGCGCAGAAGAATCAAAGGCCGGGTCACGCCCAGTCTGTTGGCGAGCCGCTGCGCGAGCGACAACCACATCCCGTCTTCGACGCGTGCGCCTTCGCGGGCGAGCTGGCCGACTCTCCATGTACCGATCGCGAGGCGGAGAAGAACCAGGACCGCGCCCACGAGCCAGATCGCCGCCAGAATAGAAATGATGCCGGGCCGGGTTCTGGGAGCGGCGGACGTTGATGGAACGGCCGTCGACGGCCCGGGAGTCGACGGCGACGAACCAGCCGGGTTTTTCAGTTCGGACTTTGCGCCAGGCGTAGAAGGCGCCGATCCGCTCGCGTTCTTCGCGGCTTCAGGCGCGGGCGTCTGGATCGCGGCGACAACTGGAGCGCCACTATTCACTACGCTGGGCGCGGTTGTCGCCCACGGTGCTGGAGGAAGCACAGGCATCCTCCATGCTGGCAGGACCAGCACGAGCGCAGGAATCGCGAGGTGTCCGATCACAGCCGCCGTCCACACCGCGTGGCGCGACGAGGCCGAGCGTCTGCGCAGCAGGTACACCGCTGCCGCGGCCACGACTACGAGTACGGCGCCCTTGAGCACCGCATCCATCAGGATGGGCAGCGCACTCTGAATCGAGGAATTGTCGGCGAGGATATTGGATATCACGTCAGCGTCCCTCCTTCTTGGCCTGGTCGACGATGCGGGCCACTCTTTCCAGCTCGGCTTCGGTCAGCCTGGGTCCCTTCAGCTCGAGCAGCGCGGCCACAGCCTGTTCGGCCGAATTGTCAAAGAACGTTTTGAGTACGTGCGTGAGAGCGGAGCGGCGCGCGGCTTCCCGGCGCAGCGTCGGGCGATACACGTAGGCGCGTCCATCCTCTTCGTGCGCTACACGTCCCTTCTGCTCGAGCGTGCGAAGTGTCGCCCGCACCGCGGAATACCCGGGCGGATTGGGAATCCCGTCCATCACTTCCCCGACTGACGCCTTTCCGCGCTGAAAGAGGAAATCCATGATCTGTCGCTCTCGTCGGCTGAGGCCTGAGAGCTCGTCGTCGTGAGGCATTTAGAAAACCCGAAAGGAGTCGGTGACCACGCCAGAAACCGCTAACTGCTGCAAATCTAGCACATGCTAGAAACTTAGCAATAGCCTGTTTTTGGACAACAAAAAAAGCCCGCCGGGGCGGGCTTAACTGGGGGAAGGCTACGTAACACCTCTTCCCGCTTCCCTCTTCCCGCTTCCCCTATTTGGGCTGGTCCCCGGCGCCGTCCTTCTGATGCTGCTCGGCTGGGGGGTTCGACGAAGAGCCGGCCAGCGCCGCCGCCCGCTCCCGCTCCTTTCTCTCCCGAATGCTGCGGACGGCTTTCATGAAATCCGCATCGTTGATCGCCTGCTGCGCGTGAAAGGTGATGTCGCGGTTCATTGCGGCGAACGTGCGATCCCGCTCCATCGTTGTCGGATTCCCCTGCAGGTTGAGTGGTAGCAATGCCAGGAGCGCCGTCGGAATCGAGACCGGCCCGAGCCTTATCGCACGCCTGTCCATTCCCCATTTGTAGCCGCCCTTCTTGATTGTCCAATCGGTCGGATCGCGTCCCGCCGCCACCCGCGCGACGGAATCGTTGTAGGGCGCAATCGCGTCGACTATCAGACTGTCGATGGTTTGCGCGACCGTCTTCGGAGGCGCCACGATTGGCTGCGGTGGAGTCCATAGCCGTCCGTCCGAATAGTTCGGGCGAACTCCACGCACCGGTCCTCCGCCACCAACGAGCGGACCGGTTCCGCCCTCTTCCGTCGGCTTCGTAACCGCGGGAGCGGGAGTGGGAATCGCGTTGGGAACCGAGGTTGGCGGTGTCACGTGAATCTCGCGCGATCTCTCGGGACGTCCGTCTCCCCCGCTCTTTCCCGGCGTTGGCTTCTCGCCGGGATGCGCCAATCTCACGAACCCGACACGCTGCTGCGGAACCGTTTGCCTGGGGCTCGGCGAGAAATCGCCGTTCAGAATCAGCATCCGCATGAACGCGATCGCGACCACGACGTGCACGCCGAGCGATACGAGGAAGGAAGTAGATACCTGCCTCCTCGGTGCTTCGGGCTCGGTCGCGACGTGGCGGAAAATCATCAGGCTCGTGCCATCCCCTGTTGTGCTTCCTGGCGGCGTCCGGATGGCCGGGCGTCGTCCCCGGCCTGTGCCTGCAGGCGCTTGAGGACTCGCCCCGCGCGCGTTGCGGCTTCACGCAACCGATCGGGCGACGTAATGAACGAGACGCGGAAGAATCCTTCGCCACCAGGACCAAAGAGCGACCCGGGCAGCACGATCACGCCCTCATCCTGAAGGAGCCGCTCGCCGAACACGGCGCTCGGAATGTTCTTGGGGAGCGGGCACCAGATGTACATCGTTGCCTTGGGCCGCGCGACCGGGAAACCAGCCGCCGAGAACGCATCGCAAGCCGCGTCACGACGCTCCTTGAAGGCGGCGACGTTCGTCGGGATCCAATCAGCGCATTTGTCCAGCGCGGTTGCCGCGGCGGCCTGAATTCCCATGAAAGTCCCGGTATCAACAAACGACTTCACCTTCCCCAGCGCTCCAACGAACTCCTGCTTGCCGCACGCCCAGCCACAACGCCAACCCGTCATGTTGTAGGTCTTCGACATCGAATGGAACTCGATGGCAACGTCGCGCGCGCCCTCGATCTCGAAGATGCTCGGCGGCACGTAGCCGTCGTAAGCGAGCTCGGAGTAGGCATTGTCATACACCAGCAGAATATCGAGTTCCTTGCAGCGTCGAACTATGTCCTCGAGGTACTCTGTGGGCGCCGTCGCAGAGGTCGGATTATTCGGATAGTTGAGGTACAGAATCTTCGTCTTCTTGAGCACCTCGGCCGGGATCTTGTCGAGGTCTATCAGGAATCCATTTTCCGGCCGAAGGGGGTACTTGTACGGGATCCCCTCAGCCAGCAGCGTGCCCCCGAGATACGAGTTGTAACCCGGCTCCGGCACGATCGAGTAGTCGCCCTTGTTGAGGTACGCGAAAGCAAGGTGCGAGATGCCTTCCTTCGACCCGATGAGAGGGATGATCTCTTTGAGCGGGTTGAAATCCTGATTGAATCTCCGCTTCATGAAGCGCGCGACAGCTTCGCGGTACTCGACCAGACCAAGAGCGAATCCGTAGCGGCTCATAGTTGGAATACGCGCGGCTTCGGCGATTCGCTCGATCACCGCGGGAGGCGGCGCGAGATCCGCGTCGCCGGCGCCGAGGTCGATGACATCCACCCCGCGAGCGATGAGCTCACGCTTCTGCTCGGGGATCTTGGCTAGAGGATATTCCGGAAGACTGAGGAGTCGGGCTGTGTAGTCAGGCACTATCGGCTCTCCTGAACGGGGTTGCTCACGCGACTAACACCGGGAATCTCGATCTCAACGACGTCACCAGGGGCGAGCGGTCCGACACCCGATGGCGTTCCAGTTGCGACCAAGTCCCCTGGCTCCAATGTCATGATGCGCGAGATGTATGCGAGGAGGGATGGGATCGAGAAGACCATCTCGCTGCTTTTCCCCCGCTGTCGCTCGACGCCGTTCACCCGCGTGACGACCGTGAGACTGTCGAGGTCCGGAAGCTTTGATGACTCCTCTCCCAGAGGACAAAAGGTATCAAATCCCTTGGCTCTAGTCCATTGTGAATCTGTCTTCTGGAGATCTCGAGCAGTTACATCGTTGACCGCGATGATGGACCTGATCCCACGAGCCGCATCAGCTTCAGACACCCGCTTGAGGGTCTTCCCTACCACGACGCCAATTTCGCCCTCGTATTCGACTTTCGACGAAGCGGCCGGCAGCGCGATCGCCTCGCCTTCCCAGACGACGCTCGAGGGCGGCTTCAGGAAGATGAGCGGCTCCTTCGGAACCTCATTCCCGAGTTCCTTTGCGTGCTCGCGGTAGTTGCGTCCAACGCAGACGATTTTGCCGGGGCGGAATTTTGTGGCGGGCATCTCAGTTGGTCACCTTTTAAGGTCGTTGGGTTGCTGAATTCCCTTCGTGTGCGTGCTCACGTCTCGTCCTCGTGCGCGACTCTGTACGCCGCGTTCCGGGACGCGCCCAGAGACGAGACGAGATAATCCATCACATCACGCGGAGCTTTGCCGGAAGCTCGGAGTTTTCGCGCCGCATCGGCAAGCTCGCTCTCACTGACCGTGCGGCGTTCTGTTCCTCCGATCACGAGCACAACCTCGCCCTTGGGGTCGGCCTTGCCGTAAACGGCCGCCAGCTCCGCGATGGTGCCGCGCTTGAACTCCTCGAACTTCTTCGTCAGCTCTCGTGCGACGACCGCAGTGCGCTCGCCGGCTCCAGCCTCGATCAGCGCTTCGAGCGTGGCGGCAACTCGATTCGGTGCTTCGAACAGCACCACGGTCACTCGGGAGTCGACGATCTCGCTCAGCATCTCCCCACGCTCCTTTCCCTTTCGCGGCAGGAATCCGAAGAACGCGAATCGCTCGAGAGACATTCCGGATCCGACGAGCGCAGCCATCACCGATGACGCCCCGGGAATGGGGACGACTGGCACCGCCGCCTCGAGTGCGGCCTGGACGAGCCGCGAGCCGGGATCGGAGATGAGGGGCGTGCCCGCGTCCGATATCAGGGCGATCGAATCACCGGAGCGAAGCCGGGCGATGAGCCGCGGCGTTTCCTTCGCTTCGTTGTGCTCGTGATACGAGCTGAGCGGCGTGGCGATGCGGTAGTGGTCGAGCAGGCGTCGCGAGTGGCGTGTGTCCTCCGCAATGACAAGCGCGGCCGAGGATAGAACCTCGACCGCGCGATGTGTCATGTCTCCCAGATTGCCGATGGGAGTGCTCACCAGAAAGAGAGACCCCGCCGGTGCGGAGCTCACGAGTCGGCTGGCGATGGACTCCGCTGCTTACGCCGCGGCGTGCTGCTTGAACTTCTCCGCGAGCGCCGGCTTGCCCATGAATCCGATCATCTGATCGACGAGCTTGCCATCCTTGAAAAACAGAATCGCGGGTATCGACCGCACGTTGAACTTGGTCATGGTCTTTATGTTCACGTCGACATCGACTTTGGCGACTTTTGCTTTGCCTTCGTATTCAATCGCGAGCTGATCCAGGACGGGACCGACCATGCGGCACGGCGCGCACCAGGTCGCCCAGAAATCGACGACGGCGAGGCCCTTGTGCTGCTCGATCTGCATCTCGAAATCGGCATCGTTCACATCAACTGCATTCGACATTTTGAATCTCCAACCGCAGGATACCCCGCGGGGCTTCGTCAGTTAGTTTAGTGCGGGGACGCTGGGGGCTGTCTCCTCGCAGTGAAGGAAAACCGCCTCCCTATCTTCTTTAAACTTAATGACCCCATCAAGCCCGCGTGGCACGCGCGTAGCCCATATTGGCATCGCGGTTGAGGCACTCGCCAGGAGCCTTCCTTTTTACCGGGACGTGCTGGAGTTGAGCGAGGTCGCGCTCGACGACGCCGATGGCGCCAACATAGCGGGCTTCAGCGCCGGGGAGGCCGTGGTAGAGCTTTTGGAAGCGGACGACCCCAGCTCGCCGATCGGGAGATTCGTCGCGAACCGCGGGCCGGGGATCCATCACATCTGCTTTTCAGTAGACGATCTCGACGCTACGCTGGAGCGTTGCCGCCGCGCCGGGATTGAGTTGATAGACGAGGAGCCGCGCATTGGCGCCGAGGGAAAGCGCATCGCCTTCCTGCACCCCAAATCCACGGGCGGAGTGCTGGTCGAGCTGTCAGATCACTAACGGGTCCCGGGATTCCCGCAGAAATCGCGTACCGACGCGATGTCCATGTTGTCGACGTACCATCTGCCGCCCGGCCCCTTGATCGCATAGAACGTCGTCTCGCGTACAAGGTTTCCCTTTTTCAGCTCGATGCGAATCTCGCGGTGTCCCCCGGTGCCGCCAGCCTCGCCGAGTGTGCGGGCGCTGTCGTGGGCGAAGTAGCAGGCGAGGATGACCTCGCGCTTCTCGAGCTCGGTGCGGTCCATCGGCTCTCGGGCGGGTCCGTCCTTGGTGCCTAAAACGATCGACATTGCCTGGAGGTCCTTGGCGTTCACCGCCTTCAGGAACGCATCGACGGCGAGCTGCGCGGACGACCCGCCTGTGATCTGTCCGGTAGGCCCCATCTTCTGGGTAGCGCTGGAGCAGGCGGCAAGAAGGATCAGACCCGCAACTTTTCTAAATGACACGATAGAATTCTCCACTGGATATAGAGCTGCGACCTAGGGACTGTGACAATGCGCGCAAAGCAACAACGGCTGTATATCAATATCGATCACGTGGCCACGTTGCGGCAGGCTCGACGCGGAGCTGAGCCGGACCCGGTCGAGGCGGCAGTTGCGTGCGAAGCAGCGGGAGCTGACGGCATCACCGCTCATCTGCGCGAAGATCGGCGCCACATCCAGTACGCCGACATCACGCGACTAAAAAGAACCGTTCGCACGTACTTCAACCTCGAGATGGCGTGCGTGCCCGAGATGGTGGAGCTCGCGCGCCGCGTCAAGCCGGAGCAGGTGACACTTGTACCCGAGCGCCGAGAGGAGGTCACGACCGAGGGCGGGCTCGACATCGTGAGTGATCCGGCACGGATCAAGAGTGCCATCGACGCGCTTATCAGCGTGGGCATTAGAGTAAGTCTCTTTATCGATCCCGCTGTCGCCGCCGTCGAGCAGTCGAAGAAGCTCGGTGTCGCCGCGATCGAGCTCCACACGGGGACGTATTCGCACCACCCCGAGTCCGGGGAGACAATCGGCGCGCTGCGCGACTCGGCGCGGAGGGGGGCTGACCTGGGGCTCGCGGTCCATGCGGGGCATGGCCTCACCGTGAAGAATGTCGGACCGGTCGCCGCGATTCCGGAGATCGAGGAGCTCAACATCGGCCACTCGATCATCAGCCGGGCAGTATTCATTGGCCTCGACCGGGCTGTGAAGGAAATGCGCCAAGCCATGGACGCGGCTCGGTCGTCATAAGAGGGAATGTTTTGACTGCGACGCCAAAACAGTCCACCTTTCGGGACTGAACTGGAGAATGGACTGATGACGATGCCGGGCCGGCTGCTCGATTTCTTTTCTCTCGAGGCGAGTGAGTATCTCTCACGCCTCGAGTCGCTGGCCGCGAAAAACGGAATGGACTCGTCTGACGCTACGCAATTCGCCGCCGCCGCTCGCGGACTGCGGGGAAGCGCGACGATGGCAAAGGCCGGCGGAATCGTTCAGGTCGCGATGACTGTCGAGCGAATCGGCTCCGGTGTCGTGCATGGTGGGACGAAGTGGGAGCCCGAGCTTCAGCGCGCTCTCGTCGGTGCCGTCGAGGACCTGAAGCTGCTGGTGAGATCGGTACGGACGTGGGGCGCCGACCAGGATGCGCGGGTTGAAGACAGTCTGCGACGCCTGGCCAGGTTCGCTCCCGCTCGCAAAGAGCGGTCGGAGGATCTGATCATTCCCATCTCCCAGCTTTTCTACAACGACAACGGGCAGCACATCATCTTCGTCGCCCCGAATCCCAAGACGCACTACGAACAGCAGCTTCGCGAACAGAACGTGGGAATCGGCCCCGGCACACTGTCGCCGGACGTGAAGCGCGTCCCGACTCCGTCTCGAGAAGGACCGCCTGCGCGCACTCCGCCGCGCGGCCAGGAGCTGCGTGACGTCCTGAACTCGAGCCTCGCGACGATGCGCGGCCTCGAGACGCGTAACTCCGGTCCCCAGCCGCCGGCGACCGAGCTCGTCCCAATCCAGACCCTGCTCTACCGCGGCCAGAGCGCGATCGACCGCGCGGCCGAGATTCGGCGCGCCCTCAAGAAGAGCGGAACGCCGCCGACGCGCGCACTTGTAGACGAGCTCGTGGATCTGGTCGAGCTCGCGGCGGCAGGCTAGCCGTTGCGACCCGGCTGGCGCGCCGCACTCGGAGCAGTGCTGAGCGCGGCGCTCATATACTGGACGCTCCACGGAATCTCGCCGACTGAAGTAGCGCACAGACTCTCGCAAGCCGATCCCCTGCTCTTCGCCGCGGCAATATTCTGCGCGACGGCGATCTTCGCTCTGCGGGCCCGCAGGTGGCGGACGATTCTCGAGCCCGTCGCGGGCAAGCTTCCGTTCGGCCCGCTCTGGCGTGCGACGGCGGTGGGCATGATGGTGAACAACGTCGTTCCGGCGCGGGCGGGCGAGATCGCCAGAGCCTACGCGTTGACGAGGGAAACGCCGGTTCCGTTCGCCACGTCCCTGGCGTCGCTGGCGGTCGATCGCCTCTTCGACGCGATCGTGCTGCTGCTTCTCGCGGCACCAGCCCTGCTCGATCCCGCGCTCTCAAGCTCAGAGACTCTCGCGGGTCGGCCGCTCGCGTCGTTCGCCGCAGGAGCGGGCGCCGTTGTAATAGTGCTGCTGCTCGGCCTCTACACTCTCGTCTTTTTCCCGAAGCAGCTGCTGCGGCTGTTCGAGCTGTTCGCGCGACGCGTCTCGCCAACGATCGAAGAGCGCGGGCGCAAAATGCTCGAGACTTTCATCCACGGGCTGAGCGTGCTGCGCAGCCCGGGACGGTTCGCGGCGGTTTTGGGCTGGTCCATTGCGCACTGGCTTCTCAACGCGATCGGCTTCTGGCTCTCGTTCAAGGCGCTGGGCATCACGGCCCCATTCTCGGCTGCTCTCTTTCTGCAGGCGTTCATCGCGCTCGGCACCGCGGTTCCGGCGCTGCCCGGATTCTTCGGCGTGTTCGAGTACATGTCGGTGCAGGGGCTCTCGGTCTACGGCGTCGGGCAGGAACAGGCCGCGACGTGGGCAATCGGCTACCACCTCCTCTCCTTCATTCCCATCACGCTGATCGGTGCGTACTACTTCGCGCGCCTCGGCGTGAAGCTCCGGGATCTGCAGCCGGTGGCGGACGCCGCGGAATGATCGGACGCGGCGGCAGAACTCTGGCGCAGGCGAAAATCAATCTCGCGCTGCGGGTCTTCGACAAGGAACCGGACGGCTTTCACGCGATCGAGACCGTCTTCCTGAGGCTCGACCTCGGAGACGACGTGCGCCTCCACGTCAGGGCCAAAGCGCGCAGCCTGCGGTGCGGCGTGATGCGAGATCAGCCGGAAGAAGAGAATCTCGCGTACCGGGCCGCGGCGCTTTACTCGAGGGAGGCGTGGTGGCCGGGCGGCTTCGAGATCGTAATCAAGAAGCGAATCCCCATCGGCGGTGGTCTGGGTGGTGGAAGCGCCGATGCCGCGGCGGTGCTGCGTATTCTCAACGCACTCGCTCCGAATCCTCTCAGCGCCGACGCGCTGCGAGAGCTGGCGGGTCGTCTGGGCTCCGACGTTCCGTTTCTCGCCAGTGATTTCGTGATGGCACTAGCATGGGGGCGCGGAGAGAAGCTCCTGGTGGTCCCGCCACTTCCGTCCAGAGATGTTCAACTCTTTTTCCCGCCCTTCGGCATCGATACTGGAGAGGCGTACGCGCTGCTGGACGCATCACGAGCGCCGGGGTCTCACGGCGTTCCAGAGCTCACGCCCGAAATGTTCGGTAGCTGGGAGTCGGCGGCGAGGAAATCGGTCAACGACTTCGAGTCAGTCGTTAGGCCCCGGTGGCCGGCCATCGACACGCTCATGGCGCGCGGCGACCGGCATGGACTCTTCTATAGGTTGAGCGGATCGGGATCGACGGTGTTCAAGGTGCCCGGGGTTTATACCAGGCGTATGGACGACAGCGGCGATCTCCCGGCGCTGGAGATTCCGGAGGGAACGAAAGTCATCGTAACCCGTACCGCCGAGAGCGTTGTACCTGTGGAGCTTCTGGACTAGCTTTCGCTCTCCGCTGCCCCTTCGTCCAATGGCAGGACATCGGTCTTTGGATCCGGTAATGGTGGTTCGAATCCACCAGGGGCAATTGATCCCGCTCCCCTCCTCATTTAACTTGTAAGGCTGCATGGACGGATTATCCGTACCCGCTCATGGCTTCAAGCTCATCGCCGGGCCCGG
>DATHHC010000107.1:0-3042 GCA_035317285.1 Gemmatimonadaceae bacterium
CTTCGCGGCCGCTATGTGAGGGCTGTGGGGCCGAGGAAGCGCACACTCGCGCGGGCACTCGATCGACTGGAGCGCTCAGCCGCTCTCGACGTACTCGCGCGGAGGCAGGTTGGAATGAGCGCCGAGCGTAAGGAGATGCTCGTCGCGCTGCGCGCGAGAGATCTGTTTGGCGACCGTCAGGCTCCAGATGGCGACACTCGACTACGTCTCGCCGGCATCAAGTCCCGCATCAGGGAGAATGCGCACCGTGCAAAAACGTTGCGCGCCGGCGCCGCGCTTCCCTTTTCCTTCGGTGCGCACTTCTCAGACGTAGCCGCCGCAGGAGGGTTCGATGTCGTCATCGGCAATCCGCCGTGGGTGCGGGTTCATCACATCCCGGAAGCATCGCGCGAGCGGCTGAGGCGCGATTTTACGGTATATCGAAACGCTGCGTGGGAGAGCGGCGCGACCTTCGCCGGAGCGGGACGCGGATTCGGCGCTCAGATCGACCTGGCCGCCCTCTTCGTCGAGCGATCGTGCGAGCTGCTCCGTCCGGGCGGCACGATGGCCCTTCTCCTTCCGACCAAGTTGTGGCGCTCTCTCGCCGGCGGCGGGGTCCGTCAAATGCTGGCCGACCAGACGGATATTGTCGCACTCGAGGATCTCGCCGAGTCGCAGTCTCAGTTCGATGCCGCGGTTTATCCGTCGCTTCTCGTCGCACGTCGCCGAACGCATCGCGCCGACGATTTGCGTCCCACGGTAAAGGCGGCCGTCCGCATGCCACGTCACACGATCCGTTGGAGTTGTCCTCGAGAGGTCCTGGCTATCGACAGCACGCCCGGCAGTCCCTGGGTGCTCATCCCGCCACGCGCGCGCAGGGCCTTCGATCGCGTCGCAGGCGCAGGCGTTCCGTTCCATCGTACCGATTTCGGCCGCCCGCTTCTCGGCGTAAAGACGGGATGCAACAGCGCCTACATTGTGCGCGTCGATTCCGTCGACGGAGACCTCGCATTTATCTCCGCCGGAAAGCGAACGGGCCGCATCGAGCACGAGATGCTTCGTCCGCTCATTCGCGGTGAGACGCTGGATAAATGGACACTGACAGGGCCACGCGAGTACCTCGTGTGGCCCCACGACGAGCACGATCGACCTCGGCGAGAGCTGCCCCCGCTCGCACGTCGTTGGCTGCTTCCGTTTCGAGACGTGTTGAGCGCACGGAGCGATCTCCACGGGCGAATCCCCTGGTGGTCGGTGTTCCGCACCGAGAGTGCGAGTCACAGCAACCCTCGCGTCGCCTGGGCTGACTTCGGCTTGACTCCCCGCGCGATTGTCCTTGAAGCAGGTGAGTCGTTTGTGGCCCTCAACAGTTGCTACGTCGTGAGCTGCGCGACTCGCGCGGATGCCAACGCCCTTGCGACCCTTCTCAACAGCTCGCTGACGGCGGCATGGCTCAACTCGCTCGCCGAGCCTGCTCGCGGCGGCTATCGGCGGTACCTCGGCTGGACCCTGTCGCTTCTTCCGATTCCCGCGGAGTGGAATCGTGCTCGCGCGCTTCTGGCCCCGTTGGGCGAGCAAGCAATGCGTGGTGAGATCGCCTCCGACGACGAGATGTTGCGTGCGGTGTTCGATGCCTATCAGCTCGATTTCCCGGACGTGCAGGCACTTCTGTCATGGACTATCGACTGGGATTAGAAACCGCCGCCGCTGTCCGATCACGGATCGCCCGACTCATCCTTGCGGAATCTCCGTCGCAGTCGAACGTGGGATCCATCGCCCTTCAGCCACACCAGATCTCGGCGGTCTCACGCTTGCGACTCGCGCTCGATGAGTTCGGCGGCGCGCTGCTCTGCGACGATGTGGGGATGGGAAAGACCTACGTCGCGACGGCGATAGCGAAGCAATACAAGCGGTGTCTGATTGTCTGTCCAGCTGCGCTCGTCTCGATGTGGCACGATGCGCTCGCGGCGACCGAGGTGGTGACGGCGTCGGGCACAGGAACGGGAACGGGCTCAGGTACGGTCGCCAGAATCGTTACGTTCGAGGCGCTGAGCCGAGCGGATGGGGATGATTTCCGCCGTTACCGAGGCGCAGCGTCTGAGCGGGAACGATACGACCTCGTCGTCCTCGACGAAGCCCACCACGCGAGGAATCCCGCGACCAACCGATACCTCGCGCTCGCTTCGCTCGCCCGCGGCGCGCACGTCCTGCTCCTGAGCGCGACCCCGATTCACAATCGGCGCGCGGATCTCGTTGCTCTCCTCTCACTATTTCTCGGATCGCGGGCACGTTCGATGACTGCCGCCGAGCTCGGGATGTGCGTCGTTCGACGAGAGCATGTTCAACTGGAAGGAACTCTACCGATTCCAGCCGTATCGCCCGCAACGAATCACCAGCTCTCGGACGACAAGAGAGTGGTCGAGCAATTGATGAATCTTCCACCGCCCCTTCCCGTCCGCGAAGGCGGACTCGGCGGGGTTCTCATCGGCCGGGGCCTGTTGCATCAGTGGGCATCGAGCCAAGCCGCGTTCCACGAAGCAGTTCGACGCCGCATCGCGCGCGCAACGGCGCTGACTGCATCCCTCGAAGCCGGCCAGTATCCCACGGCGCGAGAGCTGGAGACCTGGACCTATGGCGATGGCGCCTTGCAGCTCGGATTCCCCGAGCTGCTCTCAACGCCGGTCGGCAATCACGCGGAGTTGCTCGCGGTCGTGCGTGTCCACCTGGACGCATTGCAGAAGCTCCGGGCCGACCTGTCCTCCGCGACTCCACGCGACGCGGAACGGGCGGAAATCGTCGCGGGAATCAGGAGATTTCACGCCGGCGCGAAGATCGTTGCGTTCGCCCAGTACTCTGCGACCGTGTCCATGCTGTTCCGCCGATTGGCAGGTGCTGGGCGAGTTGCGACGCTCACATCCCACGGAGCGAGAGTAGCCGGAGGCGCACTAACCAGACGTGAAGCGATCGGCCGATTTGCCCCATATGCGAATCATACTTCGCCACCTGCACCCGCTGAAGCCATTGATTTACTCCTGACGACAGACCTGCTGAGCGAAGGAGTGAATC
>DATHHC010000108.1:0-4429 GCA_035317285.1 Gemmatimonadaceae bacterium
CCAGCGCACCTTCGAGGAATTCGCCCCGCAGTATCCAGGGATCAAGTCCAAGCACATCCTGATCGACAACTGCGCCCACCAGCTCGCGATGCGCCCCGAGCAGTTCGACGTCATCGTCACGACGAACATGAACGGTGACATTCTGAGCGATCTCACGTCGGGACTCACCGGCGGCCTGGGCTTCGCTCCTTCCGCGAACATCGGCAACGACGTTTCCATCTTCGAAGCCGTGCACGGCTCGGCGCCGGACATCGCCGGAAAAAACAAGGCGAACCCGACCGCGTTGATCCTGAGCGCCGCGATGCTGCTGCGGCAGATCGGTGAAGGGAAAGTGGCAAACGATGTCGAGCAGGCGGTTCTCGTCGCGCTCGAGAGCGGCCTCCGCACCAGCGACATGATCGGGGTAGATAAACCGGCGACGACGACCGAGTTCACGGAGGCCGTGATCGCCAACCTCGGGAAGCGCTCGAAGGTGAGCCCGCCCAAGGACTACAAGAAGGTCGAGATGCCCCCGTCGCACCCCGGTGTGAGCGTGGTCCACTCGAAGAGCCGGCGCGTCAGTGGGTTCGACATTTACATCGAATCCGATCTCGATCCTGCGAAGCTCGCGGCGGGGCTGGAGCTTTTGGCCAAACCATCCCCACTCAAGCTGGAGATGATCTCGAATCGCGGCGCGACGGTTTTCCCGCCGAGCGGTCGGGGTGTATCGCTGGTCGACCATTTCCGATGCAGATTCGTGCTGCGCGACGCAACAGCGGTTCTCGGCGAGGTCGAAATCCTGGCGTTGCTAGGTGTGATCGGTGCCCGCTACCGGTGGATGCACGTCGAGAAGATCCAGGAGTTTGATGGCAAGCCGGCGTACTCAGGGTCGCAGCTCTAAGCGCTTTGGTTTTTTCTACAGACTGAGAACTGCGCTAGTGACGCCGCTTGCCTGTTCTTTTGTAGTTTCCATTCAGACTCTGTCGAGCGAGGAACCAAGAGTATGAGCACGAGTGTGGATCGCCGTCATTTCATGGGCTACTTCGCCGGTGTCGGACTCGGCTCCACACTTTTTCCCGGCGTGCTGTGGGCGAAACTCGCCGCCGGCGCGGACATCACCGTCGACACCATCGCCAGCGCGGAGGAAGTGGCGGGAATCCATTTCGATGCGACCGAGCGAGAGCTGATGCTCGATGGGCTCAAGCAGCAGGAGCAGAGAATCGAGGCGCTGCACAAGGTCGCGCTCCCGAATTCGGTCAGCCCAGCAATCGTGTTCGATCCGCTGCCGCCGGGGAAGAAAATCACGCCTGAGGCCCGCCGCCCAATGGTGAGAAGCAAGGTCGCCGCTCGCGCGGTGCCCGCCGACGACGAGCTCGCATTTCTCCCCGTGACGGAATTGTCGGAGCTCGTGCGCCGGAAGCGCGTCACATCGGTTCAGCTGACGCAGATGTACCTCGCTCGACTGAAGAAGTACGATCCGGTTCTCAAGTGCGTCATCTCTCTTACGGAGGATCGCGCGCTCAGACAGGCTCACGCCGCCGACGCCGATATCGGACGAGGCAATTATCGTGGGCCCCTGCACGGGATCCCGTGGGGCGCCAAGGATCTGCTCGCGGTCCGGGGTTACAAAACGACCTGGGGCGCCGGCCCGTTCAAGGAGCAGGTGATCGACGCCGACGCCACCGTCGTGCAGCGCCTCGACAATGCCGGAGCGGTGCTCGTCGCAAAGCTTACACTCGGCGAGCTGGCGCAGGGTGACATTTGGTTTGGCGCGACGACAAAGAATCCATGGAAAGTGGACCAGGGCTCGAGCGGATCATCGGCGGGGCCAGCGTCAGCGACGGCAGCGGGGCTCGTTGGTTTTTCGATTGGAAGCGAGACGCTGGGGTCGATCTCCTCGCCCTCGACGCGCTGCGGAACCACTGGTCTCCGTCCCACCTTCGGGCGCGTGCCACGCACCGGCGCGATGGCCCTCTCGTGGACGATGGACAAGCTCGGACCACTCTGCCGGAGCGTCGAAGACTGCGCGATCGTGCTCGACGCGATCTACGGACCCGACGGCCAGGACAACAGCGTCATTTCGGCGGGATACCACTGGAACGCAGAGCTTTCGCCAAAAAACCTTCGCGTCGGATACGTGAAGTCGGCATTCGACACTCCGGTGACGGATCCGGCCGACGCCAAGCGCACGATGCACGCGACAAAGCCGTTCGACGACGCCGCGCTCGACGTGTTCAAGCGGCTCGGGATCAACCTGATTCCAGTCAGCCTGCCGGATCTTCCGTACGACGCAATGCGCATCATCCTCACTGCGGAAGCGGCTGCGGCGTTCGACGACCTCACCAGATCCAATCGCGACAGTGAGCTCGTCCAGCAGGGGAAGTTCGACTGGCCGAATACGTTCCGCACCTCGCGCTTCATTCCAGCCGTCGACTATGTGAACGCGAACCGATTGCGCTCGATCGCGATTCAGAAATGGGACGATCTAATGCGCACCGTCGATGTGATCGTGACCCCCACGGGAGCGGCCAACCTTTCTCAGCTGGTCGCCACGAACCTCACCGGGCATCCCGCGGTAATCCTTCCGAGCGGCTTCCGCGACGACGGCACTCCCGTTTCACTCACGTTCCTCGGCGGACTGTTCGAAGAGGCTAAAGTGTTGGCCGTTGCCCGGGCATATCAGGAGGCGACAGGATTCCATCTGAAGCATCCAATCGTTCCTCTGACCCCGCCTGCTCCTACGCCTTCCCCGACCGGTTGAGTGGCGCGTCGAGAAAATGCTCGCGCGCGTTGCCTCTTAGCGGTTTTCGATCAGCGGATCACGGCGAGAACGAGAACTCGAGCTTCAGATATCCCGCGTCCTCTCTGGCCGCGAAACGCGAGCCACTGACCGTCTTGTATCCAGCGGCAGCCGTCGTCCTGAAATGCGGAGTCCACGTGTATTCGAGCGTTGGTCCCGCCTGGAAGGAGTTGCTCTTGAGAGGCTCTTCTCCGCCACCCTGGCCGACAACCTCGGCGCCGATACGCATCGGGTGTCTGGGTGAATTTCGAAACGGAACCGATGCGCGACCGCGCGCCCACCAGTACTTGCTGCCGAAGTTGTAGTTCGACAGGAGCTGCGCATGCATTGGGCGTCTGCCCTTTCCGTTGTTGTACGCGCCAAGGCTGACAGTAGCGCCGTTTTTGCCACCGCCTTCAGCTCCTGGTGCACCCGGATCCGTATGGTCAACCCATGTGTATCCGCCGCCGATCGATAGCCCATGGTTTCGGGCGGCGTACGCCAGCCCGATCGTTGGCGAT
This sequence comes from Gemmatimonadaceae bacterium, assembly GCA_035317285.1. GTDB lineage: Bacteria > Gemmatimonadota > Gemmatimonadetes > Gemmatimonadales > Gemmatimonadaceae > UBA4720. The sequence goes on from DATHHC010000108.1 coordinate 3,280, forward strand.
ACCGCTGTCAGCGTGCTATCCGATGTTGGGACTTCGCGATCGAACCGGTAGTGCAGCAAATACCCATTGACGTTGAAGTAGGGCGTCCAGCCGAGTCCTCCCATGCCAACGTACATGCCGAGCAGATAAAACTGCGTATGCCGCGTATCGAGCTCGGTCGAGCCGTAGAAGGATGGGTGAAAATCCGATAGGGATGCCTGCGCCTCGGCCGTGCGGAACGCCGTGACCAGGCCCGCAATTGCGGCAAGCGCGATAGCTGCATTTCGATTTGTTGTCAGTCTCATTTTCATCTCAGTGTTTGTAGTCCCCTCTGCTCATCAACGTGCGGCGCGCGCTTGAGTCCTCGCTCGTGTCGCCTCTATAAGACGCGCGTCCGGAAATGCGGATACGCGGTTCTCGCGAATAGCTCGCCCACCTCGAAAGATTTTCGCTAGTTTTTGGCGGTGCGTCTCGCACAAATGACGGTCGCCCGGGAGGGAAGCGCTGATGGCTGCAAAGAACGAATGTACCTTCTACCGCTGGGACTCGATGAAGAAGGAGCGCGTGTCCGACATGCTCGAGCGCCGGCTCATCACCGGCGAGCGCATGATGCTCGCGCAGGTCTACTTGAAGAAGGGCTGTATCGTACCGAAGCATTCGCACCACAACGAACAGCTCACCTACATCCTCGAAGGCGCGCTAAAGTTCGCGATCGGCGACGATGGAGCCGAGGAGATCATCGTTCGCGCCGGTGAAGTGTTGCTCATACCGTCAAACGTGCCGCACATGGCTGAGGCGCTCGAAGAGACTCTCGATGTCGATATCTTCAGCCCGCCGCGCCAGGACTGGCTGGACAAGAAAGACGATTACCTGAGGCGCTGACCTTGGACCTCGGTCTTCGCGGCAAGATCGCGCTCGTTTCGGCCAGCAGCAAAGGCCTCGGCCGTGCGATCGCCGAAGAGCTGGCGGCTGAAGGAGCCAACCTCGTCGTTTGTGCGCGGGGTGAGGATGCGCTGCGCCAGACCGCGGAATCAATCCGCAAGACCTCGGGCGTCACGGTCGTGGATGTCGCGGCCGATGTGTCCGAGCAATCCGGAATTGATCGCGTCGCAAAAACGGCGCTCGATAAATTCGGAAGAGTCGACATCCTCGTCACCAACTCTGGCGGACC
>DATHHC010000109.1:0-19638 GCA_035317285.1 Gemmatimonadaceae bacterium
TCTTGCGCAGCTCAGGATCCTTCTCGTTCTTCGCAATATCGAACAGCTTGTCCATCGCAGCTCGATCGCTCTGGCGCTGCGACAATCCGAAGATGATCGCCTCCTTCATCTCGCTCTCGCCCATTCGATCGTAGAGCTTGGACATTTCGGAAATCGCAACGCCCGACTGTCCCGCCCAGAAAAGCGCCTTCTTGCGCAGCTCGATGTCTTCCTTTGGGTTGACAGCAATGTCCATGAGCCACTGCTCATTACCGGCTCCTCTCTGCTGCGACAGCGAGAAAAGAATCTTCTCCTTGAGGTCTTGGTCTTTGAGCCTCGAATAGAGGCCGCGCAGGAACTCCGTGTTCTCGGTCCCATGCCGCTGGCCAAGCCAGAAGATGGCCTTCTCCCGCAGATCGCTGTTCTCGTTTTCGCGCCCCGCGAAGTCGCGCAGAATCTGCTGCGCTCTCGGCTCGTTCTGTTGCGACAGAGAGAACAGCGCTTTGTCCTTGATGTTCTCGTCGCCACTGCCCTTCAGGATCTCCTCGAGAAGTGGAGTCGATCCTGGCACCTGGGACAGCCAGAACACCGCCTGTTCGCGAGTCTCCTGATCCGGATCGCCTCGCGCCACGCCCATGAGGATGGTCGCCGTCTCGGCGGTTCTCTTCTGCGAGACTAGGAATACAGCCTTCCTGCGCAGCGCCACTGAACATTCATCTCGACGCGCGAGAACCTGTTTCAGAATCGGCATCGCGCGCTCGGCGTCCATCTGGAGCAAGGCGTTGAGCGCGGCGATGCGGTCGTCGTCGTCCTCGTCCGCATCGGGCGAGCAGGTGCGAATGCCCAGGCCCTGGATGGGGACTTTCTTCCCCGCTTTGTCCCCGCTGTCGCCGTAAACCTTTCCTTCAATGGATCGGGCACATGATTCGTCGCCGCGCTTGGCCAGCTCACCGCATACTCTCGTAAGCAGGAGGTCGCCGTCCTTCTTCGCCATCGACGGATAGCGAGCCTTCAACTGAGTCAGGCGGTCGCGAGCGGAATTGAGGTCGTCCTCACCGCCGCTGCGATATAGAGAGAATGCCTCGAAGTAGAGCGCCTGGCCGCTTGTGACATACGCCGACTGCGGGTACCGCTCAGGCATCCGGTGGAAGATTTCAGCAGCGCGCTTGTAATCGCCGCGCGACATCGCATCACGCGCCAATTTGTAAAGCGAGTCCGCGGGATCCGCTATCGCCCACGGCTCAGGCGGAAGCTGATTGGCCTGGCGGTCGAACGCAGCGAACGAAGCAGTCGCTTCGGTCGCATCCATGGTTTGAGGTGAATCGTGGCTGGCCGGTGACTGGCTGACGCCGAATCCCGCCGAGGACATTATTGCTGCTGCCGTGAGTAGTGTTCTCATTGTCATTGAAGTGGTCTCAGCTACCGCGCTGCGAGCCCGCGGGAATCGCGGTGCGCAGCCTCGTCATTACATGGTCGTGTTGCAACGTCTTCTCGATCATCTCGCGATCCTGGGGCGTGCTTCCGGGCGATAGCTGGACGATCTGCACGAGCACGAGCTCGAGATCCTCCAGCAGCGGACGACGCTGCGGATCGTTGGCGACCGGGGAATCCAACAAGAGGCGGGTGTTGCTCAAGAGGTCGCGCGCCCATTTTCCAAGTTGCGCGTCCATTTGCTGGTCCGTGGCCGAGCGCGTTCTGAACGAAGTGAGAAGCGCTTCGGCTTCGCTCAAGTGTCGCACCGCGGTGAGCTGGTACGCGGATGCGGAACTGGAGTTATTCGAGTAATCGCGGTTCGGACCTGCCGTTCTATTGCCGTCCGTGGCGACCTGAGGAGCCCCTCCATTTCGGAGTCCGGTCTGCGGATTTCGTCCTGAACCGGATGGGGCGCCCGGCGACGCGGCTCCTGTTCCACCATCACCGGGTGGGGTCACTGCTACAACTCCGCTGGAATTAGGCGGAACGATCGAACGTGTCCCACCGGTCGAATCTGGCAACGATCCGGCCGTCGGTGGATTTACATCAGCCACGGAGCGCGTGGTGGTCGACGACGCGCTCCACCGTCCAACACCGACACCGGTCGCCAACAGAAGAACAGCTGCCGCCGCAGCGCCCAGCCAGATCTTCGGGCTGAATCTTCGCGCGGAGGACTCGCGCACCGGTGATCCACCGCCGTACACGACGCGCGGCCCCGCTGCACGCTCCGCCTGGATCGCATTCCACATGTCATCGCGGGGAGTGCGAGCCGGCGGCGCATTGTAGCTCTTAGCCGCCTTCTTGAGGAATTCCTCGAAATTGTCTTCAGTCATGACACCCACTCCGGTGCAAAATCCGCCAGCGCCACGCGCAACTTGCTTCGTGCCTGGAACAGATGGGACTTCGACGTTCCAATAGGAATGTTGAGCGTCCCGCTGATTTCCTCGTGTGTGTAACCTTCCACGTCGTGCATCACGAACACCGTCCTGTATTTGTCCGCCAGCGAATCAATCGCCCTTGCCATCCTTTCCTTCAGGTCGGGCTCGGCCTCTCTGCTTGGCGATCCTATCGTCAGACCTTCTTCCATCGGTGCCTCCCGACTTCGCTGCCTCTTCGTCTTTCTCAAGCCGTTGAGCGCAACCGAGACACCGATGGAATGAAGCCAGGTGGAAAGAGATGAATCGCCGCGAAAACTTCCAATCTTTTCAAAAGCACGGATGAACGTCGCCTGCGTGAAATCTCGCGCGAGCTCGTCTTCACCAGCCAGACGAAACGCCAGCCGGTAAATGCGATCCACGTATGTCTCGTATAGCTCACGCTCAGCGGCCGCATCGCCGGCGACCACGCGCGTGATGAGTTGGGTATCGTTCACCGAGCTCCGAGACTCGTAGGCAACCAGCTCCATTGTCGATCTTCTGACAATAGTTGCCACGAAAGGGTTGAGTATTCGCTTCCAGGTAGCGTTCAAGGCGCCTGTAGAGGCATCCACAGAACCAAAGCAGGGGGCCTGAAAGCCTTGCAGCTCTATAGCTAAGCGCTATTCCGGTGGCGTAAAGAGGTCCGCATCACCAGCGTTCGCGCGGCCCCTGAACGCCTGTATGAAAGCTACGAGGCGACTAGCTTTGGTCAGCTATCAGCCCCCTGCTTCGGTTCTGTGGATGTCAGCGAAGCTCCCAAATCTCTCCCCGGAGATGCAAGGAATGAGGTTCACCCAGCTTGGCCGCAGCGGACTCGAGGTTTCTCGTATCTGTCTCGGGTGCATGACCTACGGCACCCCCAAGTGGCGCTCGTGGATTCTCGACGAAGTCGACTCGCGACCCTTCTACAGAAAAGCGCTCGACCTCGGGATCAACTTCTTCGACACGGCCGACATGTATTCGATGGGCGTGAGTGAGGAGGTCACGGGACGCGCGCTCAGGGAGATGGCGAACATGGAGGAGATTGTACTCGCGACAAAGGTCCATTTCCCCATGGGCGATGGGCCGAACATGGGAGGGATCTCGCGCAAGCACATCGTGCAGGCGTGCGAGGCAAGCCTCCGGCGGTTGGGCGTCGAGACGATCGATCTCTACCAGATTCACCGCTTCAAGAGCAGCGTGCCGATTGAAGAAACGCTCGCCGCGCTCGACCACCTCGTGCACCAGGGCAAGGTGCGCTACATCGGAGCGAGCTCGGGATACGCGTGGCAGATGGCGCGCTCGCTCAGCCTCTCCGAGCGAAACGGGTGGGCCCGCTTCATCTCAATGCAGAATCACTACAACCTCGTATACCGGGAAGAAGAGCGCGAAATGATCCCGCTCTGCCGCGAGGAAGGGGTGGGCCTGATTCCATGGTCACCGCTCGCGCGGGGCCGGCTTGCGCGCACCACGGGATCCCCGACACAAGGAACGACTCGGGCTGACAGCGACACGTACGCGGTTGATCTGTACGATTCACCTTCCGATTTGAAGGTGATCGAAGCCGTTCGCAGAGTCGCCGGCGAGGTTGGCGTGCTGCCGTCCGAGGTTGCGCTGGCGTGGCTGCTGAGCAAACCGGGTGTCGCAGCCCCAATAGTGGGTGCCACCAAGATCGAACATCTGGAGAGCGCTGTTCGCTCGCTGGACGTGAACCTTAGCGAGGAGCAGATCCGCGCCGTCGAGGAGCCATACCAGCCACACGCCGTGCGCGGTCATTGAGATGGATGAAAAACGATAGCGAGAGGAATCGGGCTGACTCGACACATCCAGACATTTCGCGTCAGTCACCGTGGCGCCTTCTGGGTCGTGCGCTACTTCTCCGCTGTCCCAACTGCGGTCACGGAAACCTCTTTACCGGATTCTTCAAGATGAAGGAGCGCTGCCCGAACTGTGGCATTCTGCTCGAACGCGGCGAGTCCGATTACTTCATCGGAGCGTATACGCTCAACCTGATAGCAGTCGAAGTCCTGCTCGCGGGCGCATTTCTTATTGTCGTGGTCGTGACTTGGCCCAATCCGCCGTGGGATGCGTTGCAATATGGCGGAGTCGTGCTGTCGATTCTCGGCGCAGTCCTGTGCTATCCCTTCGCCAAGACGACGTGGCTCGCCGTCGATTTGATGTTCCGCCCGCCCAACCGCGAGGATTTCATCACCCGGGTGAAGTAGCCTCGGCGCCTGCGCCCAACAATTCGGGATAGTGAACAGTCCCGACTACTCTCCGCCGCGATAATTCTCGGACGGGGATGGGAGCCGAGCGACGTTGACGTCGATCGGAAGCCTGACGCCATTGTGGGTCTCGACGACGTCGAGAACGCCTTGCCACACCTGCGCGAACGCGTGGCCAACTTCGGTGGGTGCCTTGTCGACGGAGAAGCCGCGCTCGCTGGCAATCCAGAATGGGGGCTCTGCCGAGACACCTTCGGCGGCCAGCACCTGCTTCACATCGCCGTAGATGAGATCCGCGTTGAAGCTGTGGGCGTAGTAGGCAGGGCGGAACCGTCCGTCCTGGAGCACTCTCCTGGTCCAGGCCGCGTAGTAGTCGCGCATTGACCTCGGCACCGATTCCATTCGCTCAATGTCGAGAAAGATCACGGTGCCTTTCGCGAAGCCCTCGGCGGCGGTCTTCGCGATCGCGTCATTCGCATCGGCGGTACCACGCGCGGTGGTTACGAACTGCGACGAGCAGCTCGCGTTTGGCGACGCGCGTGGAACGACCAGCACTTTGACAGGAACGCGCTTCTTGACGTAGCTGACCACGCGCTTGCCATTGCGTGTCTTCACCTGGCGAACCCGCTTCGTTATGTAGCGTGTGACCTGGACCTTCTGTCCCGGAGTTCTTCCCCAGGTCTGTTGGCCGACGTAAATGACCGCCATTCCCCAACCCATGGTAGAGAGCGTCGCTCTCTTTCCTTCCCATGAGTCGTCGTTGTGGCAAGGCGCGGACAAATAGTAGCCGACCCACTTGTACGGCTTTTCGGCCGTCGCCCACGCCTGCATCGCGTCGTCCCCTGGATAGGCGAAAGTATCGAAGCCAAGGTGGGGTCCGTCGTCGGAGAGGTTGTCAGCGATAGCGGCGGAGGCGGTCTCGACCGCTGAACCGATCGATCCGAAAGAGGGGGCCTCGAACTGCGAACCGGTGCTGAGTACCAGTCCTGCCGTGGCCAAAGCCAGGATCGAGCGCCATTCAATTCTTGGCATATCGTGTCTCCAGGCTTGGGGTGGCGGGCTCACTCAACCCGGTGGCGGGCAGGATTCTCGGGAGTCCCCAGAGGGGCTCCCGCCGAACCTATGTATGACCTGATTTGCGACGTCTTGTTAAGGCCAGAACAAGCACACTCTGGTCCATTTAATTCGTACCCGGTCGAATCAGATCGTTCCCGCCACAAGTGCGGTTGAGATCGGCCCATCCCCGTTGAGATCGGCCATTTACCCATTCGATCATCCAGTGCGAATCGACCTGTTCTCCCCACTGAATATAGCCTTTTCTGACCTAAACGGCTGTCCGAGAAAGGAGACAATCGGATGTTTACAGCTGAGGCTTTTACCGGTAAAGTATTACCCCGTACTGCGTTAGCGCGCTGGCACGGCTTGGTCCTCCTAATGCCCTACTAAGGACCAACCTCTTCAGTGGAGTCGCTTATGATCCTGCGACGCTTGATAGGTCTCTCTGGAGTCCTATCATATTTTGCACTACCCAGTTGTCTCGCCGGCCAGGTCGCCGGCGGCGTCGAGTTCTATGGAGCCCTCGACAACGCCGCCCCAGTAACCCGGACCCTTGGGGGACTCTCCCTCAGCGTAGGTACCCCATACGTGGGAATCCGTGGAAGTGGCGGCTTGGGGATCAACTCGCTGACAACCAGCAGCTTCGGGGGCAGCCAAGGTCCCTCCGATCTCGTCTGGGCTACCAACGCGGATCTCCTGTTCGGACCCGTCAACGCCCGGCTCGGCGAAGGCATCATGCCTTACGGTTTCGCCGGACTTGGGCTCGAGAGCAGCGCGCAGCCCGCAACGTTCACCGACGCCATCCGGACGTGGAGCTACGGCGGCGGACTTCAGCTCGCGCTCGGCCGCCTCTTGTCAGTCAACGGCGAAGTGCGCTCTCGCCACCTTGCAGCGCCGGCGACCCCGGCGGATACGCAGTTCGTTCGAGGGCTCGAGTACCGAGTGGGAATCGGATTTCACTTCGGCGGAGGCCGCTCGCGCTCCACAATCTTCACCAGGCGCACCGCCGATATTCCACCCAGCGCTCCGCGACCGACGCGGACATCGCGCACGACCTGGCCGATCAGCACGTCATCTTCCAACGGTGCTGCAGGCCGAGTGGTTATGACGGCGGAGCAGTACATAGGAACGCCGTATCGATACGGCGGAACTTCGCCGCGAACCGGCTTCGACTGTTCCGGGTTCGTTCAATACGTGTACGACATCCAGGGCGTGGATCTGCCTCGGACATCGCGGCAGATGGCGGGAGCAGGAATCGCGGTGGAGCCGTCGACGCGGTCCCTGAAAGTGGGCGACCTGATGCTGTTCTCCCAGGGCGGTCGGATCAGCCACGTCGCGATCTATGCGGGGAACGGCCGATTCATTCACTCGTCGTCCAGCGGAAGGGGAGTTCGCTACGACGATCTGGGGACAAACCGAGGCAAGTGGTTTGCGAATCACCTGGTTGCCGCGAGACGGGTGTCGGGTGATGGTCGCATATTCGGAAGTGCATTTGCTGGTGGTTCGGTTATCGCCTTTGACCACCTGGATCCCCCGGACAGCGCGCCGCCACCATCGAGATGACCCAGCGTAAGGATTCTTCGCCCATCGTGGGTGAAATCGAAAGGCCCGCATCCAACCGTCGCCGACTCTATCGGCGACTGGTTGGAGAGCGGCGCGGCCTAGCTCGGCTCAGGTTTTCGGCGTTGCCGCTTCCGTGACGCAGTGCGCGCGGACGGTCGGCCCAGATCATCAGGGAGCGAATCGTCGTCCCCCGCGCCCAACCACCGGAGCACACTCTCTATTGCGGCTTCGTCCGTAAGCCGGGTTCGGACGCGTGCGGGCGTAATTCCGAAGACGCTGACCCAGTGCTCGGAGAAGATGCGAGCTGTCTTGTATCCCAGCTTGATTGAGACATCGAGCACCGAGTAGCCGGGATCGCGCAGGTAGCCGAAACCACGCAGGACTTTCGCGGCTATGAGGAGGCGCTTGGGAGAGCCGAGCTGCGCTCCGTCGAGGTTCCGATACACACTCACGATTGCGATCCCGGCCTCCATGCCGAGGTCGAGGGCGCTGGTGTAGCGATGCGGCTGGTCGAACAGGTTTTCGACCGCAACCGAGAGCTGCCGCGGAAGTTGTACGAGCCGGTCCCTCAATGCTTCGATGACGTCATGGGTCAGCGCATTTCCTTCGACGCGCTCGACCCGCTCACGAAATCCTTCGGGCTCGTCATCGAAGTGGTGAAGAACGACTTCCTTCAGTCCGAGCCGCCCGAGTTGCGCCACTGCGTTGAACTGGGGAGCGTGGAGGGTAACGTACGCGATCAATGGAAGGGACGGATAGCGTTTGAGGAGTCCGGCCACCGCGCTGACGTTCATGATCCCGTCGGCGGTCGGGTCGAGGATTACGACGCTGATCGGCTTCCGGCGGATGATGGATTCGAGTTCCTGCCACGATGATGCAACGAAAATCTCAGGCTCATCAGCAAGGACATGCCTTACGTGGGTGAGCAATCGAGAGGGCAGAAACGCCGCAACGCTCACGAGGCAATCGCGCGCATAACTAGGAAAGTGGCGGTAAAGACTTCCTAGCGCGAGGGCAAATGATAAGAAAAGTGCTGTTTTTGGTAGGAAACAGACATTTTCTGATAAGAAAACGACATTTCGGCATTTCCTGGCGGGCGTACGTTGGAACGTCGCTCAGTTCCGAAGCAGGCAGTTCATTCTCTCTTCAGGAGTTTTACAATGGTCCGCAACAGAATTCTCTCCGCCGCCGCCATCATCGCCGCAGTTGTTCTCACGGCTTGCTCAGACATGACCGCCCCGAAGAACGACGCGCCTTGCCCAGTTACGGGCGGTTCCCAGGTTTGCGCCGGCCACTAGTTAGCGGACAGGGGGGCTGCCCGTAGTCCTTACGCGGCAGCCCCCGCCGTCCTGCGCAACTCAGACATTGCGCGAACAACTGTCCCGACCTCTTCGGGCACCCATGTGGGAGGTGCAACGAAGGGCTTGCTCGACCGGGCGGCTGAGCGTACAGCCGAGAGCGCGGACTGCGCCTTGAACGCGACCTGGTGAATCTGGTTGGCTTCCGCGAACGAGAAAGCCTCGTTCAGTGCTTCTTCGGATGCTTCGCGGCGCCCAAGGGTGTCCATGCCTTCACCAAGAAACAGCAGGTAGTGCGCGCGATTCCACGGGGAGAGACGCGCAGTTGCCAGCTCGCGCGCGTATGCATCGAAGGCTTCCGGCATTCCATCAAGCGCAGCCAATTCCATCAAGTTGATCGTGGCCTGCCCGCGAACTGATTGCGATTGAGAGGTCGCGGCGAGAACCAGGTGGGTATCGCGCGCGGCGTCACGAAGGCCGATCGAAGTAAACATCGCTGCGATGTCATCGAGAATGAAATCTCGATCGGTCGGGTTCGTCGTGAGGCCAAGCGCATCATGAGCGAGCTGGATTCCTTCGGAATGATCGCCCTTGCGCGATGCAAGCGATGCACGGCTATGGAGGGCTAAGCCCTGAACTTGCGGCAATTCCTGATCGCGCGACTGGACGAGCACATCATCGAGGATCGTCTGCGCCTGCGGGAGGTTGCCCTTGGCCATGTAAGTGTTCGCGATACCAATCTGAACCGTCAACACACCCTGACGATCGCCCAGCGTGTCAGCGATGTAGGCAGCCTGCGAGTAGGCACGCGCAGAGGTGTCCCAATCGCCGTTACGGCGCGCGGCACCGCCAACAGCGATGTTCGCTTCGACGGCGAGCTTGGCATTCCTTTCCGGACGGGTCAGTTTGACCACGCTCGAGAAGACGTCGATCGCGAGTCCCCATGAAGCTGCGTAATCCAGCACACGCCCGTACGCCAGAAGTGACCCGCTTACCGTGTCGTCGATCGCCCCGCGTTTCGTGACTTCCTCGATCACATTGGTGAGGACTCCCTTGACGGCGTCGCCTTCGCCAACAGCCTCGATCGCCGTGCGCACGCTGTGCAGCTGCGCCCAGTTAGCGGGGTCGACGGACGACACCGTATCGGTGTAGGCATCGACGAGACGGAGGACTGACAACCCGGCGAATACTGCACGCCAGGAAGGGCTGTCCTCCTGCATTGAACCGAGTGTGTCGAAGTAGCTCTGGTGCCGGATCATTATGGCCTTTTTTGGGCGTAATTTGGTGCATTAAAATGCCACAATACACCCGAATAAGAAATGCCTGTTTCGTATCACCATAGGGGCGATTTCATATCACCTGGGCGGAGTTAACCCGCCCCAGAAGGCCTTAACGCGCCAGGGGTATCCGATCCCTTAGGATGCGCTCAGAGGGCGGTATATACCAATCCGCGAGGTCAAACCACCATGCGTCGGGGCGCATTTTCGCGGTCCGAATTCGCTTGTGGATCCCTATGATTTTCCGCGGTTCGTATAGCCAGACGGCGGGCGCGTCATCGTTGATAACAGCGAATGCGTGCGTGAACTTTTCACGCGCCTGCGCGGGGTCTGCTCGTAACGCGGTATCGAGCAAAGCATCAAACTTCTGATTGCTGTACGACCCATAGTTGACGCCGTTCTTACCGATGCCCCTGGTGCCCCACGCCTGGCCCATTCCGTCGGGACTCGACGGCATGGTCCAGACATCGAGGACGGCGTCGAACGCGCCGGTCGTCTCCCTATCGGTCACTGCAGCTAACGCCATGTTTTCGAGGTGCACGCGAAAACCCATGCGGCGGAGCTGTTCCTGGAGGATCGGTCCCATCCTTACCCTGTTGGGACTGTGTGAGGGGATCGTGAGCGTAAAGGTGAGCTCCTTCCCGTTTTTCGCTCTAATCCCCTCGGCGCCACGGCGGACCCATCCCAGTGAATCGAGCAGCCCGCTCGCACGCGTCGAATCGAATGGTAGCTGCACTGCCGTCGGATCCGTGGACGGATAGGCACGGACTGTGGGGCCAACCGGCACTAGCGCAAAGGTGTCGAGCACGCTGCGGACGAGGGTACCGCGGTTGATCGACATCGCGGTAGCACGACGCAAGTCTCGATCGCCGAAGAGCGGGTGTGGACGCGCCTTGTTCGCCGGGTCGCGCAGGTTGAATCGCAGGAAAACGTAGTCCATTCCCGGAAGGAGTATCGTCCGAATGTTCGGGTGCCGCGCCAGCTCCTTCAGATCCTCCGGGCGGAGTGATTCGAAGAGATCCGCTTCGCCGCTGAACAATCTTGTTACCGCGGTCGTGGGCTCCGGCGCGACACTCCAGATTACCCGGTCCAGCCGTGCCCTCCCGCGAAAATTGGAAGTGTCAGCGACAATTTCCACCGAAGCGTTATCCCGCTTTCGAAGGCGGAATCGTCCTGTTCCGATCGGCGACGGGGCGCCTTCGCGCAGCGAGTCCACCGGAATCTTCTCGAGTTGGTGCGCTGGAAGAACGAGCAATTGCGCCGCTGCATCGAGGAACTGATGGGGCGATCTGGCGTGAAACCAGAACACCACTGTGAGCGAATCCGTCACAGTCACGGAATCGATGTTCGCGAGCTCGGTGTCCATTCTGCCGCCGAGCGCGGGGTTCTTGTTGAGGGCGAATGTGAATTGAACGTCACGCGCTGTGACATCAACTCCATCGTGCCACTTTGCGCGGGGATTGATGTGAAACGCGAGCATGAGCGAGTCGCCCGACCAGCGCCACCTATCAGACAGACCCGGTCGAAATCCCTTTTCGTTCCGCGTGTCCATGTCCGGGCCGACATCGGCGAGATAGTCATATATCTGTTCCGTGATCTGCTTTGCCTGGCCGGTGATCACGAAGGGGGGAAAGAGCGTTCCGGGATCCCCGGTCGTCGAGATGACCAGTGTGCCGCCTGCATCGGCGGGCGCGGCGCCGGGGGCGTGCTCGGTGCAGCCGCCGGCAATAATAGCCAGGACGATGACCGCGGACGTTCTCATGATGGGGAAAGTAGCGCGGCCGGTCGCGGGAGGAAGAGCTTCGCGCTCCGCTTCACCGGGCCTCGCGTGGTGGCGGTCAGCTCAGCAGTATATGCAGCTCAGCATTAGACCGACCGGATGGCTCTGATGATAGAAAACCGACAGTTTGAGACATAAAATCGACATTGACTCAGCCGTGCACCTGTTGAAATGTCAATGATAAATGGGAAAACCGGCTCCGAAGCGGACGGATGCGATGCCTGTCTTTCAGGTGGCGCATATACGGCGCGATGGTCAAGACATAATCATTGTGCCAGTTGACCGGACCTTCGGGAAGCGGTCTCCCTCGGAACAGGCGCGCATTCAGGAGGCGTTTCAGAGAAGCGCGGTTGCCGCGGAAATGAGGGGCGTCGTGGTCCCCGTCTGGGAAGATGCCGCGGGCAGAATGGCATTCCGCGCCCCGCCACCATGGCACGAGTTCCTGAAGACCATAGACATGGTCTACGTAGCGACGGCGCTGAACCGGACTCTGAGTCTCGAGTGACGATAATCCCACGCGTTTCGCTACGGGACGCCGTCGCACCCTGGGAGCAGCGGCGCGAACGCCGTAAAGGATCGTCGCAACGCGGGATTCAACGAGGCAGTTGAATCGGACGCTGCGCCCGGTGATACTCCGGTCGTGATCGATCCTTCTTTGTTGCGGCGAAGCTCGCTATTGCCGGTCTTCGGACTCGCGCTCATCGCACTCGTTTCAATAGCGCCCCGCAGTGACGCGCAGCACGAAAACCATCCCGCGATGCGGAACATGCCGAGCGATACGCTCGCCACCGCACCGACCACTCCATCCCGCTCGGTGTCGGACTCGGGCGCGGTTGCCGATTCCCTGCTGATGGCGTGCAAACCGCACGTCAGCCACTCGACAGATGCGTATTCCACGTGCCTCGCCGACGGCATCGCATCGCTATCGTCGGCGGGGGACATCGCCCTCGCGATGGGCACCCTCGACCGCATAGTCCACAGCGATCCCTCTCTCGTTTTGCTTGGACATCCGCTCGCGCACGCGCTCGGATACGCGGTTCGCTCCACGCCTGCGACTGCGACGCGACTCCTGTCGCAATGCGACGAGCGGTATCAGTCAGGGTGCTATCATGGAATTCTGCAGCGGTACTTCGACGCACGGATCGGGATCCCGATAACCCGAACCGTGCTGCTGGCCCCGTGCGACGGCCTGCGTGGCACTCGCGAACAATTCCGATTGTACGACTGCCTTCACGGCACCGGCCACGGTCTCATGATGTACCACGCCTACGATGTGAACGCATCGCTCAGGGACTGCGACCGGCTCCCCAACGACTGGGATCAGCGGAGCTGCTACAGCGGCGTGTTCATGGAGCACAACATGGGCGCGCACATGCAGGCCTTCGGCAACGAGGTGTTCGGAATGCATCGGCATTCGACACCGGGTGCAGGTGTGGTGCTGTTCAAGCCCGATGATCTGAAGTATCCCTGCGACACGACGCCGGATCGCTACCGGCGCGAGTGTTACGAGCTCCAGGCCGATCTGATTCTTCCGGCCGTGAAGCAGGATTACCGGAAGGCGAGCGCCGTGTGCGACGCCGCCGGCACTCCCGACCTCGTGCGTGCATGCTACCTCGGCCTCGGCAGGAACGCGTCCGGAGCGTCGGCGTTTCAGTACGCCGGGATCAGAAAGCGATGCGATCAGGCTTCACCCTTTGGCGTGCCATTCTGTTACCAGGGCGCAGTGCGACACCTGGCGTACGTGCCAAGCGAGCTCGCGCGCGGCGTGGCGTTCTGCCGGTCGCTGCCGGACGGAGAGACGCGAGCCCGTTGCTGGGATGGCATCGGGCTCCAGGTCGGAGGATTCTTTTCGGACTCGGTGTCGCGGCAGCGCGCGTGCAACTCGGATGTCGCGCGTGACGTGGCGGCGTGTGTGGAGGGAGCGGGGGTTACTCAAAGTCAGCCCGCGAGGACTCGACAGTAGCGCGCGGCGATGTCATGACGACCGAGGCATTCGGCCTCGCGGAGGCACGTTGGAAAGGCGAAAGATCGGTTCTCTCGAAGTCTCGGTCGTAGGCCTCGGCTGCAACAATTTTGGTGGGCGCATCGACGAGACGCGGACCGAGGAAGTCATCAACTCGGCACTCGACCAGGGCATCAATCTCTTCGACACCGCCGACATGTACGCGGACGGCAGGAGCGAGGAGCTGATTGGCCGTTTTCTCGTCGATCGGGGTCGTCGGTCCGACGTGTTGATTGCGACCAAGTTCGGGAATGACATGCCAGGTCAGGGTCGCGGCGCGCGCCCGGAGTATGTAAGGCGAGCGCTCGAGGCGAGTCTCAAGCGACTTCGTACTGATCACGTCGATCTGTATCAGCAGCACGTCCCCGATCACGATGTACCAATAGCAGACACGCTGGGCGCGCTCGACGAGCTGGTAAAGGCCGGCAAGGTTCGGGAGATCGGCTGCTCCAACTTTTCGGCGCAGCAGATAAAGGAAGCGCAGGCCGCGGCGGCCAGGCAGGGTTCAGCGAGATTCGCGAGCGTTCAGAACGAGTACAGCCTTCTTCATCGAGATCCGGAGCAAGGCGTGCTCGACGAGTGCGAACGACAGGGCATCGCGTTTCTTCCGTTTTTTCCACTTATGAGTGGACTGCTGACGGGGAAGTACCGGCAGGGTGGGCCGGTTCCCGAGGGCACGCGGGTCGCGAAGTTCGAGCGCTACCGAAAGCTTCTGACCGAGGAGAATCTCGACAAGGTTGAAGCGCTAATCAGCTTCGCGGAGTCGCGCGGCCATACGATTCTGGAGCTGGCGATTTCGTGGCTGCTCGCGCATCGCGTCGTCGCGTCGGTGATCGCGGGCGCGACGTCGGCAAAGCAGGTTCGAGGAAATGTGGCGAGCGCGGGTTGGGGGCTTACGCGCCATGATCTCGACGAGATCGACTCCTTGCTGCCCGCGCACGAACCTCATCTGTAGCAACGTGCCTCGAGGCCCGGGTGGAGCGAAGCGCACCAGGAAATGCAAGTGGCCCGAGGGGTGGTTCCTCGCGAGCGCGCCGTTTTAGGTTACAGGCGTTCCACTCTTGGCCAAGGCATTCCATAACATTGGAGATATCATGAAACGATTCACTATTGCTGCAATGGCGGCCGCGCTCGGTGTAAGCGCGATCGCGCCGTGCGCAAGCGCACAAAGCTCGTTGCTTTCGGGATTCCAGATCGGCGCCAGCGCGGGAGTGGCTATCCCAACCGGCGATCTCGGAGATGTTTCGAACACCGGCTATAACGTCACACTGATGGCTGGCTTCAAGCCGACGCTCATTCCGCTCGGAGTTCGCCTCGAGGCGGCGTACAATCAGTTTGGCCTCGATGCCAACGACGGCAACATCAACATTCCGGCATTCACCGGAAACCTCACGTACACCTTTCCGAGCGTTGCCTTTTCGCCGTACGCGATCGGCGGCGCCGGACTGTACCGCGTGAACGTCGACCCCGATCCAGGCAACAGCGTCGGAGAGAATAAGTTTGGCTTCAACATCGGGGGCGGGATCAAGTTTCCCCTGAGCCGGAGCTTCGAGACGTTCGTTGAGGCGCGCTACAATCACGTCACCCTGGACAACGGCAGCTTCGCCTTCATTCCGATCACAGTCGGAATACTCTTCTAGAAACTCCCGCAAAAGACAAAGGGGGCAGCCAGGAATCTGGCTGCCCCCTTTGCTTTTATCGGTACGATTCCTACTGGACCGCGTTGACCATGTCGAAGATCGGGAGATACATCGCCACGACCATTCCTCCGACGACGACGCCGAGGAAGACGATCATGATCGGCTCGAGCAGTGAAAGAAGGTTGCTCACCGCGGCATCGACTTCTTCGTCGTAGAAGTCAGCGATCTTGGACAACATCTCGTCCAGACCACCGGTCTGTTCGCCGACCGCGATCATCGATATGACCATGGGCGGGAAGACCTTCGACTTCTGGAGCGGCTGCGCGATCGTGTCTCCGCCGGCGATCGACGAGCGGGACTGCATGATCGCGTCCTGAATGACCCGGTTGCCGGCGGTCTTCGCCGTGATCTCGAGTCCTTCGAGAATGCTGACGCCCGAGCTGATGAGCGTGCCGAGCGTGCGGGTGAAACGCGACACCGCCGACTTGCGGAGCACGTCGCCGAGAACCGGCACCTTCAGCATGAATCGGTCGATGACGAGCTTTCCGCTCGACGTGGCGTAGTATTTGTTTCCCGAGTATCCGCCGACGATCATCACGGCGCCAATCACCCACCAGTAGTGCTTCAGGAAGTTCGAGGCACCGATGACGATTCTGGTCGGCAGTGGCAGCGCCATGCCAGATGACGCGAACATGCCCGCGAACACCGGGATGACGAAGATCAGCAGGGTGACGACGGCGATGCCCGCGACGCTCATGATGACCGTCGGATAGATCATGGCTCCCTTCACCTTTCTGACAAGCGCGTCGTTTTTCTCGAGGAAAGTAGCGAGGCGCATGAGAATCGTGTCGAGAATACCACCGGCTTCACCGGCGGCGACCATGTTGACGTAGAGGTTGGTGAAGGCGCGCGGGTGCTTCGACAGTGCGTCCGCGACGGTGTTACCGGATTCCACGTCGAACACCACTTTCTTGGTGACTTCAGCGAGCGATTTGTTGTCTGTCTGCTCGGCGAGAATCGTCAGGGCCTGCACGAGTGGCAGTCCGGAGTTGATCATCGTCGAGAACTGACGTGTGAAAATGACGACGTCGCGCGTCTTGATGGATCCGCGGCCGATCTTCTTGGTCGCGTCCTGATCGATCTTGACGACGCTTAGTCTCTGCTTTCTAAGCTGGGCAATGACATCATCGCGAGAGGAGGCGTCGATCGTAGCTGTACGCAGATCGCCGTTGAATGCTCTCGCCGTGTAAGTGAACGTAGCCATACCTTATCCTCTCCTAACGTTTCACCGGTGAGCCCGAGGTGGGCCCACGCGTGGCTGCCTGCTTGCTGGCGGCGGACTTGCCGCCACTTCCGTCATCGGCGGGATCCAGCTGTCCAATCATGCGCTGGAACTCCGTCGGATCACCGCTGACGCGCAGGCATTCTTCCGCCGCGACTTCGCGGTTCATGTAAAGCGCGTACAACGCATCGTTCAATGTCTGCATGCCGAACTTCTTACCGGACTGCATGGACGAGTAGATCTGGTGAACCTTGTCGTCGCGAATGAGGGCGCGGATTGCCGGCGTCACCACCAGAATCTCGGCCGCCATTACGCGTCCCCTCCCCACGAGCTTCGGGAGGAGCGTCTGGGTGACGATTCCCTCGAGCACGAAAGCGAGCTGTGCTCTTACCTGCGACTGCTGGTGGGACGGGAAGACGTCGATGATACGGTTGATGGCTTCGGCCGCGGAGTTGGTGTGGAGCGTCGCGAAGGCAAGGTGACCCGTTTCAGCGATCGTCAGTGCCGCGGCGATCGTTTCCAGGTCGCGCATTTCGCCGATCAGGATTACGTCCGGATCTTCGCGCAGAGCGTACTTGAGCGCGTTGGCAAACGACTTGGTGTCGCTTCCGATCTCGCGCTGATTGATGATGCATTCCTGATGCTTGTGGATGAACTCGATCGGATCCTCGACCGTGATGATATGGCCTTTTCGCTCGCGGTTGATCTTGTCGATCATCGCGGCGAGAGTGGTCGATTTACCCGAGCCGGTTGGCCCGGTGACGAGAACCAGGCCGCGCGGCTTGTCAGCCATCTTGGCGATCGCACCTGGGAGTCCGAGCTGATCGAAGGTCTTGATCGCGAAAGGAATCTGCCGGATGACCATCGACACGCAGCCGCGCTGCTTGAAGACGTTGCCACGGAAGCGCGCGACTCCCTGAATTCCGAACGAGAAGTCCAGCTCGTCCTCCAGCTCGAAGCGCTTCTTCTGCACTTCCGTCAGAACCGAATAGGCAAGGTTGAGCGTGTCCTTCGGGGCGAGCTCAGATTCCGCGGAGGAGTTTGTTATGTCGCCATCGACGCGAAGCTTGGGCCGCTGTCCCGCCACGATGTGCAGGTCGGAGGCGTTGCGGGCAACCATCTCCTCGAGAAGGGAGCGGAGATTGACGCCGCTTGGCCTTGCCGGGCCCGATGGGGTGGACGTGTCAATAAACGGTAGGGTCATCTTTTATCTATTCGGGTATTGGAGGATCAGTGTGCGGCGGTTTCGCGGACTACCTGCTCCAGGGGACAGATTCCCTTGAGCACCTTCAGCCAGCCGTCCATGCGAAGCGTAAGCATTCCCTCTTCGATGGCGAGCTTCTGAATTTCTGCGGCGCCGGCGCTCTGCATGATCAGCTTTCGCAGGGCGGGCGTCATACTCATCACTTCGTAAAGACCCTGGCGCCCTTTGAGTCCGGTGCCATCGCACTGTTCGCATCCCGTCCCTCGGAAAACCGGAAGGTCTTCCATCCGGGTGTCGAGGGTGATCTGCTCCATGAACGGCTTGGCAGGGTCGGTGGCGCGGGTTTTCGCGTCGGCAAGGGCCATGTCGGTGAAATGCATATCGCGCATGGTGACTCCGCCGGTGATTTTGGCACCTGCGATCTCCGCCTTGTCCATCTTGTAGGCCTCGGCGCACTTGGAGCAGACGCGACGCACGAGTCGCTGGGCAAGAATCAGGTTCAGCGCGGAAGCCACGTTGAATGGCTCGATACCCATGTCCATGAGACGCGTGACGGTCTCCGGAGCCGAGTTCGTGTGCAAGGTCGAGAGGACCAGGTGACCTGTGAGCGCGGCTTTGATGGCGATGCCGCCGGTCTCCAGGTCTCGAATTTCTCCCAACATGATAATGTTGGGATCCTGGCGTAGAAACGCCTTGAGCGCGGCGGCGAAGGTCATGCCGATTTCGGTACGGACGAGCACCTGATTGATTCCAAACAGGTTGTACTCGACCGGATCCTCGGCCGTCATGATGTTGACGTCGATGTTGTTGATCTTCTGGAGAGCTGAATAGAGCGTCGTCGTCTTTCCGGAACCCGTTGGACCGGTGACGAGCACCATTCCGTAAGGATTGGAGATCGCTTCCATCAGCTCGCGCTCGGCGCGGGGCTCGATGCCGAATGTCCCGAGGTCGAGGGTCAGGTTGCCCTTGTCGAGAATACGGAGCACCACCTTCTCGCCGAACAATGTCGGGAGGGTGGAGACACGGAAGTCGATGACCTTGCTTCCGATTTTCAGCTTGATACGCCCATCTTGCGGCACCCGCCGCTCGGCGATGTTCAAGCTCGCCATGATCTTGAAGCGGGAGATGAGAGCCGGTCGCATCTTGATGGGTGGCTTCATGATCTCCTGGAGCGCTCCATCGATGCGATAGCGAACGCGCAGCTCCTTCTCGAAGCACTCGAAGTGGATGTCCGAAGCGCCTCTCTTTAGCGCGTCCGTCATGATGGCGTTGATGAGCTTTACGACTGGCGCTTCGTCGACAAGCGCGGCGCCATTGTCGGCCGTGTTTTCGTTCTCGCTCTCGAGGATCTCGATGTCGTCCTCGGCAATATCGGCGAGGAGGTTCTCCATCTGTGCTTCGCCCGAGGCGTAGAACTTCTCGATCGCGTTGCGCAGAGTGAACTCGCCAGCGATGACCGGGAAAATGTCGAGGCGGGTGATGAACTTGATGTCGTCGAGCACTGCCATCGCGCCAGGATCGGACATGGCGACGGTCAGAGTGCGACCATCGCGCTTGAGCGGAAGGACGTTGTGCTTGAGGGCAAGCTCGCCTGGAATGAGCTTCGCAATGCGCGCATCAACCTGGAATTTGGCGAGGTCGACGGCGGGCATCTTGTGCTGACGCGCGAGCATCCTGGTGAGGTCGGTTTCCTTCACGAAACCGAGCTTGACCAGGTTATAGCCGACACGCGTACCGTTATGACGCTGCTCGGCGAGAGCCTTATTGAGCTGATCCTGGGTGACCAGGCCTTCTCTCAAGAGCAACTCGCCTATTCTAAGCGATGTTTTTGCGGCAGGAGCTGTCAAGGACGCGTGTCCCTCCGGTGAGGCTTCCTGCGTGCTTTTGGCATTTCGGATGGCCTGGATATGACTCTGTTTGTAGGACGCGGAAGCAGCGAGAAGGTTACCGTGGAGTCGAGCTT
>DATHHC010000110.1:0-6102 GCA_035317285.1 Gemmatimonadaceae bacterium
CAGATGAAAGCTGTATGTCAGGCCAGCAGCGACTCGATTTTTCTGATCAGCGGCTGAAACGACAGCGTGCCGGCGCCCGCCCTCGTCGCGATTTCGTCCGCGGTCTCGCGCTGTCCCTGCGCAAACAGCTCGTTCGTGATCCATGGCCCCGCGCTCGGATTCCGGAACCAGTCCATGTCGAAGCGGGATGTCAGCTCCTCATTGAGAATCGACTGGAGCTGCCATGCGCGGAGGTACCGCGCCGAGTAGTATCTCGGGTCCACGTCTACGAACGCGTCGGCTGCGTCGTACTCGAACCCAGTCGCCTTGCTGAGTAGCTGAACATAGAGGTCGGGCAGGTCCGACCACCGCACTTCCCCGCTGTAGAGCGTGCGCTCGTAGAGAAACTTGGCGCAGTAGCGCCGCAGAAAATGCAGCTCCTCGAATCCCGCGGTGCGCAGAAACTTTCCGACCCGGTTGGTGCCGAGCCCGGTGTAGCGCAAAAGCCAGCCCCTGTCCTGCATGCGGTGGTCGAAAAGCATCGCGTACGCCTCGGTGACCGAGTTGTCACCGAGCCACCTGAACTCGAACGGATAGTCCGGACTCGCATACCCGTAATGCAGCGCGTGCCCAAGCTCGTGCAGGAACGTGTTGTAGTCACTCTGCCCACCGTGCGGACGCAGTACCAGGTACACCTCTTCCGGAACCCGAACTGGAGAACAGAACGCGCGCGATCGCTTCCCTTCACGCTCACCGACGTCGAAGATGATGCGGCCATCGGCGGTCGGATCGATTCCCATCTCCAGCACCTGCCGCCGCATTACCGTCTCCATCTCGTTGCCGGGAAAGGCGTCATCGTACTCGGAGGCTCTGAACAAGGCCAGCGCGTCGGAGCGCTTCGCCTGAGACGGCTTGATGCCGAGATGTTTTTTCAGCACGCGCGGGAGCGTGTCGCTCCACATCGAATCCGTATCCCGCAGAAATCGCTCGCAGCTCGCACCCAGAGCACCGAGGGAGATCCCGGAAACGGCCTCGAACGATGCGTTGTAGTCCCCGGCGACCCCGAGAGATTCGATGTAGTCCTTCTCCCGCTGAAGGCGTTCGAGCCGGATCGGCGCGTGTTCCTCCTTCACGAGCTTCGTTCTCGCCTGGTCCAGCGCCAGCCGCAGCGTACGGTCGCTGGTGTTTGCGATTTCGATCGGCGCTGCCTGGTACGAGATAACACGGCCATCGGGCGAGCGAATAAATGCGGAATTCTCCCACTCGATCTCGCGCTCGTCGAGCGCGGCCAATGGTTTCGCCGCCTGCGACTCGATCTCGAAATCGAGTAGCGCTTGCGCGGATCTCCTGTCGTCGGTGTTCTCTGTCGCCGAATGGAACGCGTCGAGCGTGAGCTCGAGGGCCTCTTCGCCGAGTATGTCTTTGTACTGCTCGTAGATCGGCTGCAGCTCCGCCGTTTTTTTGAGGCCGGCGTACGCGAGATAAGTCTCGCGCGAGATCAATTCCATGAACGCCTGACCCTCAGCTCTCAGGCGCTGAAGGTCCAGGACGCTCACGTAGCAAGCATGCGGGTGAGATAGTCCTTGAGCTGGCCGGCCTCGACTCGCTCCTGCTTGAGCGTGTCGCGATCGCGCACGGTCACCGTCGCGTTCGTGAGCGACTCGCCGTCGACGGTGATGCCGAACGGAGTACCAACCTCGTCCTGCCGGCGATAGCGGCGGCCGATCGCGCCGCTGTCGTCATAAAACACGGGAAACGATGCCCTCAGTTCATCGGCAATGCGGTGCGCCATCTCGGGCATTCCATCTTTTTTCACGAGCGGGAACACGCCCGCCTTGACTGGCGCGATCGAAGGGTGCAGTGCCAGCACGGTCCTGCCTTCAGTTTCACCTTCGACGGACTCTTCTCTGTACGCGTTCACCAGGACGGCGAGCGCGACTCTGTCGGCGCCTACCGATGTCTCGACGACGTACGGGAGGAACCGCTTGTTGTTCGGCTGGTCGAAGTACTCGAGCTTCTTGCCAGAGAACTCCTGGTGCTGCTTGAGATCGAAGTCGCCACGGTTGTGCACGCCTTCGACTTCCTGAAATCCGAGCGTGCCCCCAAAATCGAATTGCACGTCGAACGCCGCGCGCGCGTAGTGCGCCAGCTCGTCCTTCGTGTGTTCGTGGAACTGGAGCCTGTCTTCAGCCAGCCCGAGCCCGCGGTGCCACTCCATCCGCTGCTCCTTCCAGTACTCGAACCACTTCATGTCGGTGCCGGGCTCGACGAAGAACTGCATCTCCATCTGCTCGAACTCGCGCGTGCGGAAAATAAAATTCCCGGGCGTGATCTCGTTGCGAAACGCCTTCCCGATCTGGGCGATTCCGAACGGCACCTTCTGCCGCGTCGACTGCTGCACGTTCAGGAAGTTGACGTAGATGCCCTGCGCCGTCTCGGGGCGGAGATACACGACCGACGCCGAATCTTCGACAGGTCCCATGAACGTCTTGAACATGAGATTGAACTGCCGCGCCTCGCCGAGCGTGCCCTTCATTCCACACGCCGGGCACTGCACGTCGGGCGTTCCGGGCGTGCCCTTGATGCGAGGATCGTCGGCGCGAAAGCGCTTCTTGCAGTTCTTGCAGTCAACGAGCGGATCCACAAATCCGCTGACGTGCCCGCTCGCCTCCCAGACGCGCGGATTCATCAGGATCGCGGCGTCGAGTCCCTCGATGTCGTTCCGTGCGCGCACCATCGAGTGCCACCAGCGATCCTTCAGATTCCTCTTGAGCTCGACGCCGAGCGGGCCGTAGTCCCACACGGATCCGGTGCCGCCGTAGATCTCTGAGGATTGGAAGATGTAGCCGCGCCGCTTTGCGAGCGACACGAGCTTCTCCATTACATCGGGGTGGTTGGGCATCCGCGAAAGCTAGTCGGCCCGGGCGCTATGTATCCAGTTCCGCACTCAGCTTCGGCTCCGCCGGCGCGCGCTGACCCATCAACCGCGCAACGATTCGGTCGCCATGAAACCGGCCGTTCTCGATGAAGACCTTGTTCGCATCGTAGCCCGCAACCACGACTCCCGCGACGAATAATCCCGGCGTCGGTGTCTCCAGCGTGTGCGGATCATGCGCCGGTATGCCCGTCTTCGGATCTATCGCCACGCCCGTCTCCCTCAACAGATCGACGCTCGGCGCAAATCCGGTCATGATGTAAACGCGATCGGCCTTCAGACGTTCCTCGTGCTTCCCGGTGGTAAGCACGACGTCCTGCGGCAGGATCGTCTTGACGCGGCTGTCCCACCTGACCGCGATCAGACCTTCCTTCACGCGGTTGGTGAAATCCGGCAGCACCCACGGCTTGATCTTCTTGTCGAACGTCGGGCCGAAATGGACGAGCGTCACTCGCGCGCCGGACCGCCACAGATCGAGCGCCGCTTCGGCCGCCGAGTTACCGCCCCCGACGACGACGGCGTCCTGCAGAAAAGCCTCATGCCCTTCGCGGTACACGTGCGTCACATGCGGCAGATCCTCGCCGGGCACACCAATGCGGTTGGGGGAACCGAAGTATCCCGTCGCGACGACGACTGCCCCCGCTCTCGTTCTGCTTTCTTCGCCTCCAGCCGTGCGCGAGACCACGGTGAATTCGCCGGACCAGCCCTGAATCGCAGTCACACGCTCTCGCTGTCGCAGCGGAATCGCGAAGTATGAGACCACTGCCCGGTAGTACGCGAGCGCGTCCCGCCGCGTCGGCTTCTCGGTCGCAATAACGAATGGCAGTCCCCCGATCGAGAGCTTCTCAGCCGTCGAGAAGAATCTGGCGTAGGTGGGGTAGGCCGCGATGCTGCTCACCGCGACACCGCTTTCGATAACCAGCGGACGCAGCCCCACGCGCTGCGCCGAAACTGCCGCGGCGAGACCGCACGGTCCCCCGCCGACGATCACTACGTCAGCGTCATTTGGCATCGGTTGACCTGCCCGTCAGGCGACGACGACCGGGCCCGCCGGCAGCGCGCCCTCTACGCCTATGATCTGGTCGCGGCGAGTGCCCACGCTCACGTAGGTGATCTGCGTCTCGACGAGCGACTCGATCCGGTCGAGGTAGCGACGAGCCTGAGCCGGCAGATCCGTGAGGCTCCGAGCGTCTGCTGTCGACGCTTTCCACCCATCGAACCATTCGTACCTCGGCACCGCGCGATCCAGCACGTCGAGGTCGCCGGGAAACTCCTCGTAGACTTCGCCATCAGCCTCGTAGCCGGTGCAGAGTCCGATCCGGTCCAGGGTGTCGAGCACGTCCAGCTTGGTGACGGCGAGATCGGTGAGTCCGTTCACGCGAGCGGCGTAGCGGACGACGACGCCGTCGAACCAGCCGCAGCGGCGCGGACGGCCAGTGGTCGCTCCGAATTCGTTGCCCAGCCGGCGAATCTCCGACTCCAGCGGCTCGTCGAATTCCGTCGGCAAAGGCCCGTTTCCGACGCGCGTGGTGTACGCCTTGACGACTCCGATCACCGAATCCAGCTCGCCGGGAGCGATTCCAACACCGGTTGCGGCGCCGCCGGATGTCGTGCTGCTGGAAGTGACGTAGGGATAAGTGCCGTGATCGATGTCGAGCAGCGAGCCTTGTGCGCCCTCGAGCAGCACCGCGGCGCCGCCGACTATCGCACGATGAATCATGAGCCCGACGTCCTCGGCAAGCGGGAGCAGCCGCTTGGTAAACCGATCCAGAACACCCAGCGTGTAATCGACGTCCGCGCGCTTCGCTCCGGCCATCGAGAGCTGGATGTTCGCGTGCGCGACTCCCCGCTCGACGAGCTTTCTCAGGCGCTCCGGATTCCGCAGGTCGAGCACGCGGATTCCGCGACGGCCGAATTTGTCCTCGTACGTCGGGCCGATCCCGCGTCCGGTCGTGCCGATCTCCTTGCTGGCCGAGCTCTGGCTGTCAACGAGTTTGTGGTACGGAAGCACGAGGTGCGCGCGATCACTCACGTAGAGACGTCCCTCGACGTCAATACCGTCGGAAACGAGCTCGTCTATCTCCGAGAACAGCGTCTCGACGTCCAGCACGACCCCGTTGCCGATGGCGCAGCGAACGCCCGGATGCAGGATGCCGCTCGGAATCTGGTGGAGAACGAACGACTTGTCGCCGATGTGCACGGTGTGGCCGGCGTTGGCGCCGCCCTGATAGCGGACAACCCAGTCGGCGCGCTCCGCGAGGACATCGACGAGCTTACCTTTGCCCTCGTCCCCCCACTGGGCGCCGACGACTACGATGGTGCGAGTTTTTGAATCGAACATGCGGTCAGAGGGGACGGGAAAAGCAAACGCCCCGAGAGCTTCGGGGCGTTGGTTCAATCTACCTCTCGGAGGGTGCGTGTCAACGCTCCGCCCGGCGCGGAGGCGGGACCTCGTCCACCATTCGGGGCGGATCATCTGCCCGGGCGACGCTCCTCATCGGCAGGACCACCGTAAAAGTCGAGCCCTTTCCGTAAACACTCTCCGCGAACACGTGTCCACCGAGCGCGTCCACGAGCTTCCGCGTGATACTGAGGCCCAGACCCGTTCCGCCGAACTCGCGCGTTCTGGACTGATCCACCTGCCTGAAATCCTCCCAGATGGACTCGAGATCGCCCTCGCGGATTCCGATGCCCGTGTCACGCACGTCGAAACGCAGATCCTCTTCGTCCCGCGACACCGTCACCCAGATGCCGCCGTGGTGGGTGAACTTCACGGCATTCGAGAGGAGGTTCAGGAGAATCTGTTTGACCTTGGTTCGATCGGTGTGGAGCTTGATTTCCCCGGCCGGCAGGTCGACGCTGAGCGTGAGCTGCTTCTTCTTCACCATCGGCTCGATCTGCTGCGAGATCTCGGTCATGATGTCGCGAAGTGTGACATCGTCCAGGTGCAGCGGCATCCGGCCGGCTTCGATCTTCGCCAAGTCGAGAATGTCGTTGATCAGCGCCAGCAGGTGCTGAGCGGCGCCCTGAATGCGGTTGAGTCCTTCCTCCTGTCGCGGCGTGAGGTCGCCGTAGATCCGGTCGAGCATGAGCGATGCGTAGCCGATCAGTGCGTTGATCGGCGTCCTCAGCTCGTGCGACATGCTGGCCAGGAATTCCGATTTGAGCCGGTTGGCTTTCTCCAGCTC
>DATHHC010000111.1:0-5658 GCA_035317285.1 Gemmatimonadaceae bacterium
GTCATGAGAATCTTTTCCTCGGCCTGGGCAGTGGCCTTGCCATCGCTCAGTCGCTCGGCGTTGATCTTCATGCTGATGACTTTTTCCTGGCCGGCGATCATCAGGGTGCCGGATGTCGTCGCGACGAACGCCGCTGGTGAGGCGCTGCCGTCGAGGATGTCGTAGCCGGACATCGAGTACTTGATGATCGGGTTCTTATCGGCCTCGAGCGTGCTGTACATGTTCTTGTCCATCTGCCCGTTGCCGCAGGACAGCGTACGCACGACGATGTTCACCTTCACGCTCACGATCGGGCGGGCGACCTTGGTGAGATCCTTCGTGTAGCCGGGATCCACATCAACGTAGGCCATGATCTTGTTGGTCTTGCAGTGAAACGCGTGAAGGGAGGAAGTCCCTTCGATACTGACCTCGCTGGTCGGATCGAGCCGAAGTCGAATAGCGCTCGCGCTTTGTGCGCCGGCCGTAGCGGCCGCTGCCACCAGCGCTGAAACAGTCAAAAGGGTCGTTCTCATCTTGCGTATCCTCAGTTGGGCGGCGATGACACACATGGTCGTCGCGTGAATGCGGTGTGTTCTGCTATGCACTGAGGATACGAACGCCGGCTGACCCCGACTGTCGGAGTTCATCCCCACCTTTCGCGGGGTTCTGACTGAAGATTCGGCGGGGTTTCCCAACGATTCCTGAGGGAAACCCTGACGGGCCCCTGCGCCGGAGCGTCGATTGAGGCGTGAACAATGGGCGCGCGGGTAGGGCTTTCCCTCACCTGAGCGCGGCTTATCTCCCCTAAAATCGATCGTGCTCCCCGACAGTCGGGAACGCGGTGCTCCGGCATCTTCAGGGATGATTCCTGGCTCCCTCCTTCAGTCACCAGCGCAACACCTTCCCCGACGTGCGCGCCGCGCCATCCAGCTCGGACAGCCGGGACTGATCGCCCTCGCGGTCGTCGGTGTCTGCGCGAGCGGGCCGGTAATCGCCGCGAACGTTGCACTGCCGTTCTCCGTTGGCGAGAAACTCACCTACGAAGTCACCGTCGCACACGGCGGCAAAGTCGGAACGGCAACGATGTGGATCGAAGGCCCGGTCGATGTCCGCGGAACGAGTACCTATTTGCTGCGCTTCGATTCCAGGATTCGCATTGCGCTGCTCTCGGCGGTGAGCAACAGCTCGTCGTGGTTCGACCCGCTCAGGCGCTCGTCACTTCGCTTCTTCAAGCACGAAAAGAATCCGCTGGCGCGCCACGACGAGGCGATCGACCTCTATCCCGATCAGAAAGAATGGAAATCGGCGAAGGGAGAGACCGGCCAGAGCACGACCGACACTCCGCTGGACGAGCTGTCCTTCATGTATTTCATCCGCACGCTTCCACTGACTCCGGGTGCGACGTACAGCTTTGACCGCCATTTCGACGCGGCCCGAAACCCCACCAAGGTCACGGTGATTCGCCGCGACATGATTCCAACTCCGATGGGTGAGCTGCGAGTGATCCTGGTCGAGATGCGGGTGCGTGACCCTCAACACTATAAAGGAGAGGGCGTCATCCGCATTCACCTGACAGACGATGAATGCAGACTGCCGGCAAGAATCGAGACCACGATGCCTGTAGTCGGAACGGCGGTATTGACCATTGCTTCCCAGAACAGCCACTGCAGAAAACCGTAGCCACAAGGAGATTGTATGTACAAGATGATCATGGTCCCGACCGACGGCTCGGGGTTCGACCGCGAAGCAATCAGAGTTGCGCTCCGAATCGCGGAACGGACCGAAGCGAAGATCCGGTTGGTGCGAGTTCTCGCGACAGGCGCGATCTTCGATATGACGGCGACGACCGGCGGCACTGCCGGCTCGAGCGAAGCGGTGCAGAGCGGACGTGATGCGGCGTTGAGCGAGCTGTACGCGTTGGCGGCCGAGTGCAGAGCTATGTCGAAGGCCGATATCACCGTCGATCTCCACGGTGGTCCGATCGGCGATGTACTCCAGGGTTACGCGCGGCGACACGATGTCGACCTGATAGTGATCAGCACCCACGGGCGCAGCGGAATTTCCCGTCTCTCGCTGGGCAGTGTAACGGACTCTCTGATCCGGCACACGACAATCCCGGTTCTGGTCGTCAAGCCGGCCGCGAGCTATCTGAACCCGCAGATCAACAAGGCATTCAAGCGCATAGTCGTACCGCTCGACGGATCGACGCTCGCCGAGCAGATCCTGCCGCGAGTGATGGCACTGGCCAAAATCGAAGAAGCAGAGATCACGTTGCTCAATGTCCTGATCCCACACTCGTATTCGCAGAAGGAGATGGTCGATCCCAACCTGCCGTGGTGGGACAAGGACATCTCGCTGGCGCAGGCATATCTCTTCCGCGTGGCCTCCAAGCTTCGCCGTAGTGGCGTGACCGTAACTACCGATATCGTGATCGGCGAGAATGTCGCCGGCGCGATTGGCGATTTCGCGGGTCGGGAGGGAGGCGATCTGATTGCGATTGCGACGCACGGACGTGGTGGACTCGCTCGATTGATCCGCGGCAGTGTAGCCGACGCAGTCATGCACTCGTCGAAGCTATCGATGCTGGTGCTCAAGCCGGACGAAGTCGCTGCAATGGAAACATCGCCGGCCGAGGAAGGAGTCAGTGAGGAAGGAGTGAGGGCAGATCTGATTCCGGCCTGAACACCAGGGGACAGTCCCTGAGCGTCGGTCCGACGCTCACTTCCACACGACGATCGTCAGTCACAGATTGAATCCGGGATGCGGGGAGCCACACCCCGGGAAGCAAAGCGAAAGGTTCTAACATCATTTCGGAGGATTCCATGGCCACCGAAGACCTTCCAGCGTTGTCAGACCTCACTGGTCGCCGCGCAACGCGCCGAGAGTTTCTGGTGAAGTCGTCAATACTGGGCGCGCTCGGGCCATTGGGTCTCGCCGCCTGCGGGGCGGACGAGTCGGAGCGCAAACCTGGGGGATCCGCGGCCTCCAACGTTGGTGTCGGTCCGGATGCCGGCCCCGCGACGGCCGTGCGCAATGCCGACAGCAAGCTCGACACGGGTGGCCATGCCAACATCCATCAGGCGACCGCTGTGCCCACCAAGGCTCCAAGCACAACTTTTCGCCGCTTTGATCCTGCCCTGCCGCCGGTCGCACGTGAGCGCACTACGCGACTTCAGTTCACCGCTCAGGAACACCCGATCCGTATCTCGGACGATACCGTGATCTCCGCGTGGACATTCGGGGGCGATATCCCGGGCCCGGTAGTGCACGTGAAGCAGGGCGATACCGTCGAGTTCACTCTCGCCAACGAGGGATCGATTCCACACTCGATGGATTTTCACGCCGCGCAGATCGACCCTAAGGTTGCCTTCCGCTCGGTGATGCCCGGACAACCTGTGTCATACACGTTCAGGGCGCGTTTTCCAGGCGCCTTCCTCTATCATTGTGGTACGTCGCCCGTCCTCATGCACATCGGTTCCGGAATGGTCGGAGCGGTGATAGTCGATCCACCCTCCCCGCTGCCCGCGGCGAAGGAATTCGTCCTCGTGGAGAGCGAGTACTACCTCGGCGCTGCAAAGGGGGGCGTGTTGCCGTTCGACTACACGAAGATGCTGGCGACCCTACCTGATTACGTGGTCTTCAACGGGCGGCCAAGTCAGTACATGACCGCGCCGATCAAGGTGAAGGTTGGAGATCGCGTTCGATTCTACGTCGTGAATGCCGGTCCCACCCACCCATGCAACTTTCACGTCGTGGGAGAGCAGTTCGATACTGTTTACCTTGGCGCGCCACCAGACCTGCCGCTTCGCGGAATTCAGACTTTTGGCGTTGCTCCTGGGGGCGGCATGGTGTTCGAGATGCTGGCGGACGTTCCGGGCGAATTCGTGTTCGTCAACCACGGATTCGGCCACGGTCAGAAAGGGGCGATCGGAATTCTCAGCGTCGAGGCCTAGACATTCTCTCGCGCAGGCAGAACGCGTCGCGCGAATAACACGAGGCTTCTTAGATGCATTCCGATATAGCTCCGGAGTCGGCGATCCCGCGAAGGATCGTCGGCTTCCATCAGGATGAGGAACGATATTGGGTCGCGGACCTCGAGTGCGGCCACACCCAGCATGTGAGGCATGACCCACCCTGGCAAACACGACCGTGGGTTACCACGGAAGCCGGCCGGGCGAGCTTCATCGGCCGCGAGCTTGCGTGCGTGGAGTGTGCGCGGAGCAAGACCTGAGAGGTTCAGCGCACCCGGCGCAGATGAAGCGTTCGTCGTCAAATTTGCCGAGCAGCAAGGCGCCGATGGCAGCGCCCAGTCTCCTGCACGATTTCGATGACGTTCGCGGTAGGAGATTCCTGGCAAACGGTGGCAGATTTCCGGTCACCTTTGCATACTGCCTGGATCAACAGAGGATGCACATGGAAATCAAATTCACGACTGGAGCGAGTCCCCTCGGGAGCGTGGTTGTCGCCGCGACCGACAAGGGAGTGTGCGCCGTCAGCCTGCGCGAGTCCGAGGCGGGAGCGGAGGAGCATCTGCGCGCCCGGTTTCCCAAGGCGGAGATCACGCGTGATGATGTGGCGCTCAAGCGAGCCCTCGATGCCGTTCGGGAACGGATCGCCGGCCGCAAGCTCGACAGCGCGTTGCCGCTCGATCTGCGGGGCACGGATTTCCAGCGCGAGGTCTGGAATGAGCTGCTGTCGATTCCTGCCGGCTCGACGCGCTCCTACCTCGACGTCGCGCAGGCCATCAAGCGGCCGAGGGCGACGCGCGCGGTCGCTCAGGCGTGCGGAGCGAATCCCGTTGCGGTCGTGGTGCCTTGCCACCGAGTGGTCATGAGCGATGGCTCGATCGGTGGCTACAGCGGATTGCCGGGAGTGAAGAAGGCACTACTCGCCGTGGAGGGTGCTGCACTCACGCCGGACCGACGTTTACCAGAAGAAGTGGCGTCGTAGCCACGATGGGCGCTTGTAGTTCGCGCATGCTTCTACAGAGTGCGCTGAATCCGCCGGAACGTAAATGGCCGTCGCCTTTCCTGTCCGCGGAAGCGTGACCTGCCCGACCCCGGCGGCCACTTTTGTAATCGCACTGGGCTCGTCGATTTCAACCATCGTGATCCCGTTGGCGCCCAGGGCCGCCGCCTCCTCTCGCATAGACAAGATGATATCGCTCTCGTTCGAACCGTTGATCTGGGCCTTCGAGTTTATCAACGCCACTTGCCGGTATGGATGTTCGACCGGGCTCGAAGTCGTATAAAGCTTCACACCATCAGAGCACGTTGGTGCCAGGTGCAAGCTGGGATCGAGCGGCGCGATATTCGTACGAACAGCGGGAACGCAAGCCGATGCCGCGACGGCGATCGGCAGAAGTACAAAGGCTTTGATGTTCATGGAGCATCCGGAGTTGAAGGGCGGAATTGCTGAGAATCGGTCCCTTTCAACTCGAGTGAGCGCAACGGTTACACCATGTCGTTAGCGCGCCCAGCGCGTGCGTAACGCCCTCGGGTGTCACTCCGGTGTGACGTGTCCGGTCCCGCCTTCAGGAATAGATGAGACGGCCCGTCATTGCTTCTTCGCGCAGACCGTCACGTTGCTCACCGAATCCGACGGAACGTAGATCGCGAGCGCCGCACCCTTTCGCTGGCTACCCGTCTTCGCAACCTGCCCAATCACCTTCGTGAGGGC
>DATHHC010000112.1:0-8217 GCA_035317285.1 Gemmatimonadaceae bacterium
TCGGCGCAGCGCCATTCCGTTGAGTGAGCCGGTGATTCCCAGAGCGGTGCAGAGTTTACCGGGGCCGTTGGTGAGATCAGTAGTGTGGGTCACGCGCGCTCGGCGTTTGTGCATCAGCGCGATCCCATCGAGCGGCTCCACTGCGCGCACGAGTACCGCGCTCGGCAAGCCCTTCGAACGCGTGACGGCGTTGAAGCACCAGTACATCCCGTAGATGAAGTAGACGTACGCGATTCCCGGCGGTCCGTAGAGGGGCTCGGTGCGGGCGGTGCGTCCGACCGCGGCGTGGCAGGCGAGATCGTGCTCGCCGAGGTACGCTTCGGTTTCGACGATGATTCCGCTGGCGACTCCCTCCTCCGTCTCGCATTCGAGGACGGTGCCGAGCATGCCCCGCGCGACGATCTCGGTTTCACGCTCGTAGAAGCTGGAGGGCAGGATGCGGCCCCGGTGGAACTGCGAGCGAGGCCTCGAGCCCAGAAGACTCGCCGTCGAGTCTTCTGTGCCCGAGAGTCTTTGCCTGCTCACACTACTCGTTTGCCGTCTTGCTCTTGCTCTTGCGAGCGGCACGTCTGGGCGCGGGCTTTTCGCCGTCTTCCGACGATGCTGCCGCAGTCCTGGTGCGTGGCCGGCGCGGCTTCTTGTCGTCGGCCGACGGGCGCTTCCTGGCGCTGCGCGGCTTCAGATCACTGTCCGAGAGGGCGTCCTCGCCCGTCTGCGGGAGGTCGGGAACGGACTCGGTGAAGACCGGCGCGGGAGCAGGTCTCGACGTCTCGACCACGCCCACGGAAAGCAGATCGGGTGGAACGATGCCGACGCGCGCACCGATTGGTCCGCGTCCGCGCCCACGCGCGGTTCCGCCTCCCCGATTGCCCATGCCGGTTGGAGTGGACGAGACTACGGGAGCGATTGCCTTCGGCGGTTCGGCGGCAGCAAGCTGCGCGCTGACAGAAGTCGATGGGGCCGCTGGAGCAACCTCGTAATCGCTGCCACGACGACGGAGATCGATGATGTCAGCGTCGTGTGCGTCCTGCAGGATGCGGGTGAAGTTTCGCTCGCTCAAGCTCTCGCTGTCGCGGCCGAGCAGCTCGCGCGCGGTCGTCCGGACCTGACTGGCACGAACCGGAGCGGATCCGTTGGCGCCGACCGACCGACGGACGAGGTCGAACGCCTCCTCTCTGCGGAGGCGAATTCCGCTGGAACCGATGCCGTCAGCGGAATCGACTGGTGCAGCGGGTGCTGCAACCCGCGGTGCCTCGGGCTGTGCGGGAGACTCCGTGTCGGTGACCGCTGGCTGCGGTGCGGCAGCAGCCGAGCGACCGCGCACTTCACGGTCACGGCCTCTACCACCTCTGCGTCCACGACGCGGACGTTCGGCCACCTCGCCTTCAGGGGACACGGCGAGTCGCGTAGTCGCGCTCTCCTGGCCGGCCGGCAACCCGCGCGCGGCACCAGCACCCAGTGGAGGAGCGATCTCGAATTGTCCGTTCTCGAGCTTGGTGAGGGTGAGCAAGTTGCGGTGCGCGGCTTCGGTCACGAAGCGTGAGAACTTGGACATCCCAAGATTCTTCTCGTCGAAGGAGCTGTCGATCTGCTGCATCACCTGCTTCAGGCGGTCGGCGCGCATGACATCGCCGTTGCGCTTCATCTGGGCGATGGCTTCGGTGACCAGCTCCCACGGATCCTTCTTGATGACTTCCTCTTCGCCGCTCCTGACGAGGCCTGCCAGCGTGTTGTAGCTGTAGTACTCGTCGCAGTTCATGACGAGGAGGTCGCTCGAGGATTCGCGGATGCCGACTCCGATGACGTACTTGCCGTACTCCTTGAGCTTGGTCACGAGGCTGGCGAAATCGGAATCGCCCGATAGGAGAATGAAGGTGCCGATCTCGGGCCGGGTGAAAACGAGCTCCATGGCGTCGACAGCGAGACGAATGTCAGTCGCGTTCTTCTTGGCGGAGCCGTACGCGGTCGCCATGATCATGTCGATGGAAGACTCCGCCAGCGGGACGATGTACTGCGGATAGCGGCGCCAATCAGCGTACGCGCGCTGAACGGAGACTTTGCCCTTGACGATGTCGGAGGAGAGGAGGTTCCTGAGCTCCGTTTGAAGCTCGGAGCGGATGCCCATCGTGACGTTGTCGAAGTCGATGAGCAGTGCGGCGTTGGGAGCGTGGTGGGGACTTGCGAGTGCGGCGGCGGACATTGCCTGCGGGCCGCGATGTACTGGGGCGCTGGCCTGCGGCCCTCGGTGCACTGGGGCAACATGGCGGTGCGCGGCTGGCGCGGACCGGTGTGGTCGAGAACTCATTTTTTTTGGGAATTACCTGTGCGAGGCTGCGTGCCCGCGATTATTTGCCGCGACGGCTGCACGCCGTGTCATTCCTGCGACGGATGCCGCAGGCGGTGCGTCTTCAGGTCCATGCGAGCGAGTCAACCGTCAGTCGACCGGTCGCCGGATCCTCGAAGTCGCGCCGTACGGGTATAATTTATACTCAATCCCCCATGAATCAACTGCGTTTCCGCACGCGACTGGTGCTGATCCTCTCGCTGTTCGCGATCGTTCCGGCCCTCGTGCTCACGCTTTTGTGGGGCGGAACGGTCAGCACGGCCCTGCCGTTCGTGACCGGGCGTCCCGCCTGGGACAGCGTGGCGGCGAGCGGCGAGAAGGCAATAGCGGCGGCGCGCCAGGCCCCCCTGACGGCGTCCCAGCGCCGCGCAATCGATGCGCACGAGCGCGAGCTGAGAACGTCGGTGGAACAGGCGCGGCGTTACAGCTTTCTGGCCGCGCGCACGGTTCGCGTGATCGCGATAGCGGGGCTTCTCGCCCTGCTCGTGCTCACCGGGGCCGCGTCGCGGGTAGCGGGTCACCTCAGCCGGCAATTGAGCCGGCCGCTCGACGAGCTCGTACGGTGGACGGAGCTGATTGGTCACGGGGAGTCACTTCCGCCTCCTCCAGAGCGGACGATCGTTTCCAGAGACCGACAGAACGCTGATGCCGACGGAGCGACGATCGAGGTCACGACGAGCAGAGTGCGCGGCGCACCCGAGTTCGAGACGCTGCGGCGAAGCATGCGTGAGATGGTGTCGGAGCTCGAGCACGGTCGCCGGCAGGCGGTCGAGGCAGAGCGTCTGCACGCATTCAGAGAAAGCGCGAGACGAGTGGCGCACGAAATCAAGAATCCGCTCACGCCGATCCGGTTTGCGCTTGCCCGTCTCCGGGGCCAGGCTCCGCAGGCGCTGCAGGAAGATGTCGACGTCATCGAGATGGAGTCGCAGCGTCTCGACCGCATGGCGCGGAGCTTCGCCGAGTTTGGACGGTTGCCGGAAGGACCGCCGTCCGAGGTCGACATGGGAGAGCTCGTTCGCTACACCGCGCGCAGCTGCGTGCCGCCGGGCATTGCTCTCGATCTCCAGATAGACGAGAATCTTCCCCGGGTGTACGGTCACAACGGCGCGCTTGCCGGCGCGTTGAGCAACGTGCTGCTCAATGCCGTCGATGCTTCGGGGCAGAGCGGCCGGATCACTGTGAAGGCCGGCGGCGTGAAGCTCGGTGGGCGCGATGCCGTGCGCATTTCGGTGGCCGACGACGGCAAGGGAATCGCCGCGGAGAATCTCCAGACAATCTGGGAACCCTACGTCACCAACAAGCCGGGCGGCACTGGACTCGGATTGGCGATCGCGCGTCAGGCAGTGTGGGCTCACGATGGAACCGTGAACGCCACGAGCACGTTGGGGAAAGGAACGGAAATACAGTTTACGATACCCGCAAACGGCGCCAGCGCCGAGAGGATTGATTGAAATGGGACCAGAGATAGTCGTGCCGCTTGGCGCGTTCGTCTGCGCCATCATCCTCGCCATCGGTGTTCCGGTGGCACGCGCTTACTCGCGGCGCATGGACGCCGAGTCGAAATACCCGCGTCTTCCGAACGAGGTCACTCAGCGACTCGAGCGCATGGAGCAGACGCTCGAAGCAGTCGCGATCGAAGTCGAGCGAATCACCGAGGGTCAGCGATTCACCACGAAGCTGCTCTCGGAAGGGAGGGGCGCCGGCGATTCCCGCCAGGGCCAATCGCCCGCTGCTTCGCCCCAGGATCGCGCTACATAGGTGCCGATAGTCCTGATCGCCGACGACGAGCCGAACATTCGGCGCATGGTCGGCGCGTTGCTCTCGGGCGAAGGCTACGAAGTGGCGGAGATGCCGAGCGGGGTCGAAGCCGTAGCCCGAGTGAGGGAAGGAGAGCCCGACGTAGCGCTGGTCGATCTCATGATGCCGGGCGAGCTCGATGGAATGGCCACACTCGCCCGCCTCCGTGAAGTGGCGCCGGATCTTCCCGTCATCATGATGAGTGGGCGGGCCGGACTCGCCGACGCAGTCAAGGCGACAAAGCTCGGCGCATTCAACTTTCTGGAAAAGCCGCTGACGCCGGAGGGAGTCCTGCTGGCGGTCTCGTCGGCGCTGGAGCTGCGGCAGACGCGCCGCGTCGCGCGCGCGCTGCGCGCGGAGCTTGGTTTCGGCGGACAGATGGTCGGCGGGAGTGCCGCAATGGACACCGTGCGGCAGATGATCGCGCGCATCGCGCCCACGGACGCGCGCGTGCTCATCATGGGAGAATCGGGCACTGGAAAGGAGCTGGTTGCGAGCGCGATCCACGACGGAAGCGCGCGGCGAGAGAAGCCGTTCGTGCGAGTGAACTGCGCGGCGATTCCCCGCGATCTCGTGGAGAGCGAGATGTTCGGCCACGAACGCGGGGCGTTCACGGGCGCGACCCAGACGCGTATCGGCCGGTTCGAGCTGGCGCATCGCGGAACGCTGTTTCTCGACGAGGTCGGCGACCTTGGCCCCGATGCGCAGGCCAAGCTGCTGCGCGCGATAGAGGCGAAGGAAATCCAGCGGGTGGGCGGCAACAGAGTCATCCGCACCGACGTGCGAATCATTTCAGCCACCAATCATGATCTTCAACGCGCCGTGCGCGCCGGAACATTTCGGGAGGATCTGTACTTCAGGCTGCAGGTGATCCCGCTGGCGATTCCTCCACTGCGTGAGCGGGGCGACGACATCTTCGAGCTGGTCGAGCACTTCTCCGAGCAGTTCCTGCAGAGAAGCGGTCAGGCCAAGCCCCGGTGGCGAAGCGATGCGCTCCAGCTGCTGCGCGACTACCCCTGGCCCGGGAACGTTCGCGAGCTGGCCAACATCGTGGAGCGACTCGCGATTCTTCACCCGGGCGCGGAGATCACCGGCCAACAGGTGGAAGATGTTTTGATCGTCGATCGGGAGGAGGAACCTGCGCCCATCACGACACCCACTCGCGCGCGGGAGGCGGTGGGTGATACGGTGCGCGGTCCGACTTCGCTTGCGGACAAGCTGGACGGCTTCGAGCGAACCGTGATTGCGCGAGCGCTCGCGGAAGCGGGTGGCAATGTTGCTGACGCCGCGCGAAGACTGCAGACCGACAGGCCGAATCTCTACCGCCGAATGAAGCGGCTCGGAATCAACGCGACGAGGGTATAGGCAGACATGACAAATACAGCCATGAGGATGCGAGCGGCGTGCGTGCTCCTCGCGTGCGCCACTCCCGCTCTCTCGCTCTCGCAGGGCGTCGACACGGTTCAGGCAGATACGGCCGCCGACCGGCTGGGACTGTGGGCGAGAACCCGCCGAGCCAACGGCCTCGTTCTCAGCTCCGGGAAAACGTACAACCGCGTTGAGGGCCTGCCGGTTTATCTCGGACCGGTCTTCCACAAAGGCCTGGGCGCCGCCGAGTTGAACGGGTCGGTGATCGGCATTATCAGGAGCGCCGACACGTTCCATTGGGACAGCCAGAATCTCGGCCACCGCATCGACGCGGAAATGCGGGTCGGTCGTGGACGCGGCTACGGGTTCGGCGTCTCGTCGTATGACGTGATGACTCCAGTGGAACCCTGGCAGCTACCCGACCCGGACGCGGCGCTCGCCGCGTTCTTCGGCCACCGCGATTTCCGCGATTACTTCAATCGGCACGGCGCCAAAGCGACCGCGACCTTGCACATGAGCGCGCGCAGCAGTTTTTCCGCTGACTGGAGCGATGAGCGCTGGGGCTCGCCCGAAGCGCGCCGCGTGTTCTCCGTCTTCGGAAACGGCCAGGCGTGGCGCGCGAATCCTGTATTGGACGCGGGCCGATTCCATATCGGGACACTGCGCGCGAATGTCGACACCCGGAACGACGATATCAATCCGTCGACTGGCTGGCTGTTCGTCGCCGAGTACGAGCGTGGAAGCGGAACGATTGTTGACTCCGGTCCGACGTCTCCTCTCGCCCGCCCGAATTTCTCGCCGCGAGTGACATACGGCCGAGCGCTGGTCGACCTTCGCCGCTACAACAGACTTTCGCCGACGACGTGGGTCAACGCGCGGCTGGTACTCGGGGGCTGGCTGCATGGCGATGACCTTCCCCTCGAGCGGCGATTCTCCGTCGGCGGGATAGGGACGGTGCCGGGATTGGACTTCCGGAAGTTCGAGCCGGGCACGGTCGACGTGTCGCAGTGCAGCGATGGAGGGCAGCCTCCAGCGGGCAATCCCGCGCAGTGCGAGCGCGTCGCGCTGGCGCAGCTGGAGTACCGGAACGAGCTGCGCTCGTCGCTGTTCGATTTTCTGAACGCGAGGCCGATCCGGCTGCGTGGCATCGGCTTCACGGTGCAGCCGACCGTTGTCGCCTTCGTCGACGCGGGGCGAGGATGGCTCGTCGGTCAGCCGTCGGGAACGCTCGTGTACTCCAGCAGAAGCCTTCCACGGTTCGGGACGTTCAGAACCGACGTCGGACTTGGCCTCGATCTCGGGATCATCGGCGTGTATGTAGCGAAGGCGGTGTCGAGCCCGAAGGACCCGGCGAACGTGTTTCTGCGGGTACACCGGCGCTTCTAGAGATGCCGATTCTGTGCATCCGGCCTGATCGCGCAGGGGCGCTCGAGCGGTGGTGAAGCTCTCACTCGTCGCGGCCGGCGTCTTCGCGGTAGCTGCCCCGCTGGCCGCCCAGAAGGTGCGTCTCGAGGTGCTGCTGCCTCCGAAGGAGGCCTGGGCGGACGAAACTCCGGCGGTCTCGTCGGCGGGACTGTTGTCCGACGCGTCGATGCGGGATCTGCTGGCGAACGGATTCCCCGCTCGGTTGCATTATCGTCTCGAGCGATGGGCGTCGGGCCGCTGGTTCGACGATCTCAAAGCCGCGTCGGAGTGGGATGTCATTCTCAAATACGACGTGCTCGGCAAGAAGTACCAGGTGGTTCGGGTGGTGAACAAGAAGGCGGAATCGCTCGGCGAGTACCCGGGCGCAGCCGACGCCGAGAATGCGGTGGAGGCCGCGTACAAAGTGACGATAGGGCTCCCGAGGAAAGGGGAGCGCGGGTACTACAACCTGCTGCTCGACGTCGAAACGCTTTCGCTGAGCGATTTGGACGAGGTGCAGCGGTGGCTGCGTGGGGAGCTCAAGCCGGCTGTAAGCGGGAAGAAGAATCCGGGGACGGCCGTCGGGCGCGGGGTGCGGACGCTCGTCGTCCGGCTACTCGGCGGGGAGAAGAGGCATTACGAGGCTAGGACCGGGACGTTCCGCCCCTGACAACTGCAAACTGCGAACTGCAAACTGAACGTGATCCGAGATCTGGCAGCTTCGACTGAATAGGATCGAACAGGACAGCAAAAGAACGGGATCCGAGATCTGAGAGGGCATAGATCTGAGTAGGTAGTCACAGCGCGTCGACCCTATCGCGCGCGTATCCTATTACAACCCAACGCCTGTACCGTAACGCCACCTGGATGCGTCGAAAGCGTAGTTACTAAACCCTGGTATCTGCGCTTCTCAGATCTCGGATCGCATTCTTTCCCCAGTTGGCAGATCTTTGATCCCGTTCAGTTGCAGCTAACTGATTCGTTGGACGCCGTGGTTGGGATGCCTGTTCTCGAGATCCTCGAGATGGTGCAGCGTCTCTTCCCCGTAGAAGATCCGGATGTACTTCGCCTGCGTCGGCGTCAGCCGTCGCACGGCCCAGCTCAGATGCACGAAGTGCGGCTCGACCGGGGCGTGCATCGGGTGCATCCCGATCTCGTTCGGCAGGTTGTTCGCCTTCCTCGTGTTGCAGGGGCTGCAGGCGGTGACGACGTTCGTCCAGTCGTTCGCGCCTCCGCGGGACAGCGGAATGAGATGGTCGCGCGTGAGCGATTCGCGGGGCTTGAGCTCGATCTGCAGCCGTCCG
>DATHHC010000113.1:0-4373 GCA_035317285.1 Gemmatimonadaceae bacterium
CTGGTCGCACAACATTGCCGACAACCAGTGGTACGGCAACTTCACCGACGCCACGGGCACGCACTACACGTTTGCGCACCTCGACCAGACCACCACGGCCGCGACCCTGCGCCTCAATTACACGTTCACGCCAGACGTCTCATTCCAGGCGTATATGCAACCGTTCGTGTCGAAGGGAACCTACAGCAACGTTCGCCAGCTATCGGCGACACCGCGCGCCGACGACTACGACGACCGTTATGCGCCGTTCAACGATCTCTCGATCACCAGCGATCCCGGCGGATTCAACTTCAAGGCGTTTCAGTCGAACATGGTCTTCCGCTGGGAGTACAATCCGGGCTCGACGCTCTTTCTCGTGTGGAACCAGGGGCGGCAGGGATTCAATCCCGTCGAAGGGGACCAGAGCTTCCACGGCGACGTGCGCGATTTGTTCAGCCTGCACCCCGCCAACACGTTTCTCGTGAAGGTGTCGTACTGGTTGAACCGCTAAAAGCGTAACGGAATTCAGTACGCCAGCGCGATTCGCAGCCCCGGGACCAGCGCGTTCGACAACGCGCGGGTCCCGCCGGGGCGGATCACGTACTGCACGTCTGGCTGAACCGAGAGACGGGATATGGCTTGCGCGAGGTAGGTGAGCTCGATGGTGATCTCCACGGGAGCCTGCTCGTCGGCCGCCGGTTGCGCGCGCCTGAAGTGTGATCCCATGAGTGCCGCAGCCACTGCCAGTCCCAGCTGGTCATCGGTGCGGCCTGCGAATGGCCCGGTGAGTGTGAGACCGCTTCCGAAGTAGCTGCCAATCTGATTGACTCGTGAATCGCCGACGCCGAGCTGTGCGAATGCCGTGAGCGCGACCGGTGAGCCGGGTCGCCCCGACCACACGGTATGATCTCCAATGATGTACGCGCCGCGACTTCCCCGATGCGTGAGCGGCGCGCCTGTCACGAGCGTGTCGGCGAGATCGGGAAAACGCGCCGTGTAGTACCACGCACCAAACGTGAGCTTGTCCGCGTAGGGACGCGCGGGACCGCGACCGATCATGAACCTCCGGTCGCGTGGCGCGCGTCCCGCGTCCGGGCGCGAGAGGAATGCAACCTCGCCTGCGAGCAGTGCGCCGTCTCCCGGCGCGAACAGGTGGATCCCGCCGCCAGGGCGGTCGACCGGCACGCCGTCAAACACCGCTGCGCGCCACACGACGTTGCGCGATGGCTTGAAGTCCACGCGGATGCCGACGGCGGTATTGGGGAAGACTGACGGCCCGGCCACGCCGCTTTGCGCGAGCTCCGGCCCCATTCCAAACGAGCTATTTACGAAGAGTGCAGCAGACTGCAGGCGATAGAACTCCGTGTTCAGGTCGTATCGCCCCGCGAGCAGCGACAGCCGGTTCTCGAAAAGGTTCTGCTGTAGCCACATCTCCTCGAGCCGAACCCGCGGCCGCGCCTGAAGATTGTTGACGCCTTGCACGTCGCCGACCTGGTCGCTCGGCGCACCGCCATGCGTGGCAAGCCCGAAGATGAAGAGCTGCGCGCCGCGCCAGGATGCCAGCTGATCAAGCCGCAGCGTGAGCTGAAGGGCGTCCGCGCCCACGTAGGTCGCGCCGCGACGCGCGCCACCGGCGACATTGGCCGCAAGCTCTCCCGTGTACGTGAACGAAGTCGAGACGGCCTGGGCCGCGGCGCCATCGGCGAACCGCAGGAAACTGAAAACGAAAACGAGACGAGACCACCTCTTTATCGACAAGTCTGTCATCATCGGACTTTCAACGCGATGCGGCATTGATGGCGGACGGGACTTCGCTGACCGTCTCGATCACGGGCTCGCTCGTCTCCAGGAGCATCGTCTCGAGATCGATATCGCGCTGAATTCCGCGCATGACATCGTCCGCGATCACACCGCGGTCGCGAAGTTGAAGGATCGCTTCCTGTTCCGCGCTCAGCATCGCCCCACGAACGCGCCGGTATTCCTCGGCCCGCCGCTCGTCTATCTCCGCCGCCTCGTGCGAAGGGGCTACCGTGAAGTGGGCGTGGTCGTCCGCAACGTCTGGAGTCTCTCCGTCGTGAGGCTCCGTTTCGCGAGCCGCCCAACGGCGTGCGCGCTGTCGATGCCGCTGGCGGAGGTAGCGTATGACCTCTGGATACTGTGAGCTCGTGATCGCCGGATTCTCGAGTGCTCGCAGCCCTGCTTCGGCGGCAACGAGTCGGGCATGCGCGTCCTCTGCCGCCTCCTCGTCGTTCGGTCGAATCCCGAGTAGCCGCGCGAATGGCGCTAGCGTTGGGCCCTGCAAAACGAGCGTGATGAAGATGACGGCAAAGGTGATGAAGATGATCTGGTCGCGTGCCGGGAATCGTGCTCCGGACGCCGTCTGGAGCGGCAGCGCCAACGCGAGCACGAGCGAATCACCGCCGCGCACTCCGGCCCAGAGGATAAACAGAACCGTGCGCCAGGGCGGCAGCGGCTCGTGACTCTGGCGGAGCCAGCGAAAGAGTATCCTGAACAGATAAGAGCTCGGCATCCCCCAGGCGAGCCGCACGAGCACCACGCACAGACTCACAGCTGCCGCCTCTCCGAGCAGGGTCGAGAGTGGCATGCGGTCGAGCGCGCGAGCGACGTACGGGAGCTCGAGACCAACGAGAATGAACACGAGGCTCTCGAGCATAAAAGTCACCACCGTCCACATCCCGGCGATCTGCAGGCGCGTCTCGGCGCCCAGGACCTTGGGAACCGTCCGCGCCGCATACAGGCCGGTGGCAACTAC
This sequence comes from Gemmatimonadaceae bacterium, assembly GCA_035317285.1. GTDB lineage: Bacteria > Gemmatimonadota > Gemmatimonadetes > Gemmatimonadales > Gemmatimonadaceae > UBA4720. The sequence continues at coordinate 2,753 of DATHHC010000113.1, forward strand.
AGAAAGCACTCCCGACGCCCCGACTATATCGGCCAACAGGTAGGCGGCAAACGGCGTGAGCAGCGAGACGGTGGCGGACACCGCAGGCACCGATCGCGTGACCCGATGCACGCGCGTGATCATCATGCCGATCAGGATGCCGATCGCGATCCCGGCAGCCCCTCCTGCGAGAAACTTCAAGGCCGCCTCCCATGGGGAGAATGCGCCGGTGACCGCAGCGAATATTGCAAGGCGATAGATCACGAGCGCTGTCGCGTCGTTGAGGAGGCCTTCGCCCTCGAGGATGCTCACGATCTGTCGGGGAAAGCGCATCGAGCGCATGATGGAAAGAACGGCGACCGGATCCGTCGGAGAGACGATCGCGCCGAGCACGATGGCGGCGGCCCACGTGAACGATGGGTGCAGCGCGTGTGCGACGACCGCGACCGCCGCCGTCGAGACGACCACCATCACGACCGACAGACGGATGATCGGGCCGATCTCGCGCCGAATGTCGCGCAGGGGATAGGCGATCGCGCCGGCAAACAGGAGCGGCGGGATAAAAACAAGGAACAGGACGTCCGGCGGGAGCGTGACGCGCGGTAGTCCCGGGATGAACGCGAGGAGAAGGCCGCCGACAACGAGGACCGCCGCGTAGGGGACCATGAGCCGCTCGGCGACGAGACGTAATACCGCCGATACGGCAAGGAGAAGCAGGATTAGCTCGAGGGCGGCCAAGGCTCCTCCAGACGGCCCGCTCTTTTTACGGGACGGGTGTTCCGGGTCGGAGAAAGTGGAACGCGAGAACGATGATGGCGATGATCAGGACGATATGTATCAGTCCGCCTACCACCTTCTTCATCAGCACGAAGCCGAGCAGCCATACTACCAGCAACACGACGCCGATTGTCAGGATCATTTTCAGTTCTCCAGGGAGGACTGTGATAATCTAGATCGCAAGCGGTATTCTTCGGTATGAGTGAGCTGACGAACTACTGCTTCCTCCACAGATGAGCCTTCCGGGTCACGTATTCACGGCGCCCGATGGGCTGCGCGGCTTTGACACGGCCGAGAGGGTTACAGAGAGCGCGGCTGCGGCATTCCACAGGAAAGGCTACCGATTCGCGGTGCGCTACGTCCGGAGAGACAAGCCACACGCCTCCGCCTTGAGTGCGAAGGAGGCGAAGTCCCTGCTCAACGCCGGGCTCGGCCTCATGGCGGTTCAATACGTGGAGTCTGACTCGTCGTGGAAGCCGACCGCCGCCAAAGGAAGTCGAAACGGCGAGATCGCGGCTTCAGAGGCGGACAAGCTCGATTTCCTGTGGGGAGTAACGATCTGGTGCGATCTCGAAGGTGTCGCGGTCGGAACTCCGGCGCAGAGCGTCATCGACTACTGCAATCGCTGGCACGCCGAGGTGAGCGGCGCGGGATACGTGCCTGGCCTGTATGTCGGATATCGGGCCGGGCTTACTCCGCAGCAGCTCTATAGATCGCTGCGATTCACGCACTACTGGGGAGCCTACAATCTGAATGCCGACAAGTATCCCGCAGTGCGGGGATTGCAAATGAAGCAGTCACAACGCAAGCCGGAGGAGTCTCCGGCCGGTTTCGGTCTCGATTTTCAGACGGACCGAGTCAGCGC
>DATHHC010000114.1:0-3030 GCA_035317285.1 Gemmatimonadaceae bacterium
GCCGGTCAACAGTTCCACCCGCTGATAACGCCGCGCTCGACGTCACACCAATCGACAGCGAGGACTTGATGCAGAATCCTGAGTACGATGCGATAGTCGTTGGTTCCGGAATCTCCGGAGGCTGGGCCGCCAAGGAGCTCACCGAGAAGGGTCTCAAGGTGCTCATGCTCGAGCGCGGCAAGAACATCGAGCACATCAAGGACTACGTAAACGCGACCAAGGGTCCGTGGGAGTATCCGCATCGCGGCGGCCGAACGCGGGCGATGGAGGAGTTGTATCCCGTCCTCAAGCGCGATTACCCGCTCAACGAAACGAATCTCGACTACTGGGCATCCGACAAGGATTCGCCCTACACCGAGGTGAAGCGCTTCGACTGGTATCGCGGCTACCACGTCGGCGGACGTTCGCTGATGTGGGGACGTCAGAGCTATCGCTGGAGCGATTTCGACTTCGAGGCCAACGCGAAGGATGGAATCGCCATCGACTGGCCGATCCGCTACAAGGAGATCGCCCCCTGGTACGACCACGTCGAGCGCCACGCCGGAATCAACGGCACGCACGAGAACATGCCGCAGCTCCCCGACGGACAGTTCCTCCCGCCGATGCAGCTCAATTGCGGCGAGCAGGCCGTCGCGACGATTGCAAACAAGAAATTCGGTCCGCACCGGCGGATCATTCCCGGCCGCAGCGCCAACCTCACCCAGGCGCACGCGGGCAGAACCGCGTGCCAGTTCCGTGATGCGTGTTGGCTCGGCTGTCCTTACGGCGCGTACTTCAGCACACAGTCGTCGACGCTGCCTCCAGCGATGGCAACTGGCCGGCTGACGCTCAGGCCGTGGGCGATCGTCACCGAAGTCCTCTACGACAAGGACAAGAAGCGCGCGACCGGTGTCCGCGTGCTCGATGGGCTCACCAACCAGACGACCGATTACAAATCGAAGGTCGTCTTCCTCTGCGCTTCCACCCTCAACAGCGCGTGGCTCCTGATGCGCTCGGCGACCGACGTGTGGCCTGGCGGATTGGGAAGCAGCTCGGGCGAGCTGGGACACAACCTGATGGACCACCACTTCCGCGCCGGCGCAGGCGGCAGGCTCGAGGGGCTGGACGACAAGTACGTTCACGGCCGGAAACCGAATGGCTTCTACATTCCGCGCTACCAGAATCTGTTCGGCGACAAGCGGCCTTATATACGTGGCTTCGGCTATCAGGGCAGCGCGGGACGCGACGGATGGGGACGCGGTGTCGCCGAGCTGGGTGTGGGGGGCGAGTTCAAGGACGCGATGTCGCTGCCGGGTCAGTGGTCCATCGGCGCGACCGCGTTCGGCGAGATGCTCCCGAATCACGCCAACATGGCCTCGCTCGATCCGACGAAGAAGGACAAGTGGGGACTGCCGGTGCTCAAGATCGACTGCGCCACCGGCGAGAACGAACGCCTCATGCGGCGCGACATGCAGGTCGACATGGCGGAATTGCTCGACCAGTCGGGAGCAAAGGACGTTGGCGTCTACGACGCCGGATCCTTCCCCGGAATGGGAATTCACGAGATGGGAACGGCGCGAATGGGCAAGGATCCGAAGACTTCGGTTCTCAACTCCCACAATCAGGTATGGGATGCGCAGAACGTGTTCGTAACCGACGGCTCGTGCATGGTATCGTCCGCGTGCCAGAATCCTTCACTCACGTACATGGCGCTCACTGCCCGCGCGGCGGACTACGCGGTGCAGCAGCTCAAGGCCCAGAACCTCTAACCGGAGCAACTCGATGATCGACACCAACGAAACGTTGACCGAATACACTCCGGAAATGATCACCCGTCGCGAAGCCGTGGCGCGGGTGGCCGCGCTGCTGGGCGGAGTGGCGCTGATCGGTGGAAACGCGCTGATCACGGGGTGCCGCACTGAGAAGACTGGCGAGCCCTCGACGCCTTTCACTACCGACGAGATCGCGTATCTCGACGAGATCGCCGACACGATTCTGCCGACGACGAGCACGCCGGGCGCCAAGGCGGCCAAGACGGGCGAGCTGATGGCGCGGATTGTTACCGACAGTTACAACGACAAGGATCAGCAGACTTTCCGCGACGGCATGGTGAAGCTGAACGACGCCAGCAAAAAAGCGAACGGCGGCAAGACTTTCATGGAGGCGACGCCGGAGCAGCGTCTGGCGTTGCTCAAGACCCTCGACAAGGAGCAGTTCGACTACTCGGAAAAGGAGCGGCTCGAGGGACTCCGGAAATCGAAGGAGTTCATCACGAAGTCGGTGCAGGAGAACGCGCCAAAGACCGAGTCACAGCAGGCGACCGCCGCAACCGCGGATCCGCCCAATCGCTATTTCAGAATGATGAAGGAGCTGTCGCTGCTCGGATATTTTACGTCCGAGATCGGCTGCACCCAGGCACAGGTTTACGAGGAGTCTCCCGGAAAGTACGAGCCCTGCATTCCGTACAAGGCGGGGCAGAAAGCATACGCCGGCCACGCCTAAGGGAGGCAAACGATGAGTCGGGTTATCGCTTTGATCGCTGTTGCCATCGCTTCAGGCGCCGCAATCTCACCGAGCGTTCAGCAAAGGGCGCCCGCAGGGCGTGACGTGCGGCTGATTGGACGATGGGACATCACCATCACAACGCCGACGGGCAGTGCGCCGTCGTGGCTCGAGATCGATTCCTCAGGGCGTGAAGCGTTGGTGGGGCGCATAGTTGGAATAGTGGGTAGCGCGCGCCCAATCTCCGAGATCATTACCGAGGGCGATTCGCTGCGCTTCGCGGTGCCGCGGCAATGGGAAAACGGGAACGGCAACCTGCGCGTGGTGGGTCGCCTCCGAGGTAACAGACTCGTTGGCCACATGACTTTCCCCGACAATACCACGCTCAACTGGCAGGGCGTTCGCGCACCGCGTCTCGTGCGCGCGCAAGCGCCAGTCTGGGGCGCACCGATCAGCCTTCTGAATCAAAACGATCTCAATGGTTGGCAGCCGATGGGCTCGCCCAATCAATGGCGCGTTCGCAACGGCGTGCTATCCAGCCCGCGCTCG
>DATHHC010000115.1:0-6522 GCA_035317285.1 Gemmatimonadaceae bacterium
GCAGGATCCCGTTCGCATGGCTGCCGCGATGAAGAGCGCCGTGGAAGCTGGAAGGCACGCGTATCTCGCCGGAAGAATGCCGCGGCGCGAGGTCGCGGTTCCCTCGTCTCCCATGTCCGGGATGCTGGGCTCGTGAACACCGCGATTGCGACAGTCGGCGGGGTGACTGCCGCGCGGGCGGTGGCGGCGGAGATCTGCGTCGACCTCCGGCGCGGGGAGTTTCTCGACCAGTCCTTCGAGCGCCGCATCGGTCCGCTCGACGCGCGCGATCGGCGCTGGACGCGCGAGCTCGTCTACGGAATGCTGCGGAATCGCGCCGGGATCGACACGGTTCTTTCGGATCGCGTGCGCGGTGGACTCGCGCGTCTCGATCCGGACGTGATCGATCTCCTCAGGCTCGGCGTCTATCAGCTGCTGAACATGGGAAGCGTGCCGGCCTACGCCGCGATCGCGCAGACCGTCGAGCTGGCCAAGCGCAGGCACGGAATGGGCGCCAGCAAGCTGGTGAACGCGGTGCTCCGACGCACGGATCGTGAGCGCGATATGCTCACGCCGCCCGTGCCGGCGGACGCGCTCGACGCGCTGGCTCTCAAGTACTCGCATCCGCGCTGGCTCATCGCGCGCTGGACCGACCTGTGGGGCGAGGAGGATACCGAGCGTCTGCTGACGCTCAACAACGCCGACGCTCCGATCGCGATTCGGCCGTACGGAATCGTCCGCGAGCAGCTCGAGGCGATGATGGAAGCCGCGGGCGTTCATGTCGCGGACGCGCCATTCGCGCGGGACAGCATCGCGATTTCCGGCGGCACGACCTTCACGGAGCTTGGAGCGTTCAAGAAAGGGTTGTTCTTCGTGCAGGATCCGGCTGCGACGCTCGTCACGGAATACGCCGCGATTCCCACCGGCGCGGTCGTCGCCGACCTGTGCGCTGCGCCGGGCGGCAAGGCACTCGAGTTGTCGCGCACCGCGGGAACGGTGGTTGCCAGCGATAAGTCTTTTGGCCGGCTGCAGCGGCTGCTCGCCAACCAGCGCCGGCTCGAGAGCGCAAATCTCCTTCCCTTTGTCGGGGATGCGCGGAATCCGGCGATTCGTCCGGTGGACGTCGTGCTGATCGACGTGCCGTGCACCGGGACCGGCACCTTCCGCCGGCACCCTGATGCGCGTTGGCGTATCAAGGTATCGGACATCGCCGTCATGTCGGCCCTCCAAAAACTCATTTTGAGGGCTGCCGCAAAGGTTGTCAGGCCAGATGGACTCCTGATTTACAGCACGTGCTCCCTCGAGCCCGAGGAGAACGACGCGCAGGTGGATTCGTTCCTTGCGGACAATCAAAACTGGATTCTGGAGCCGCCGCCCGAAGGGACCGTCGCTCCGGAGCTCCTCGACGGTGGACGGCTGCGCATTCTTCCGCACCGTCACGGCACCGACGGAGCGTTCGCGGCGCGACTGCGCAGGGTCAGCTAAATGAACGTTCGTACGCTCCCGCGGCGGGCGTTGCCATATCTCATTGCCGCTGCGGGCGGTTTTCTCATCGCTTATACCGCGGTATTCCTCTTTGCGTTTCCGGCCGAGGTGCTGCCGGACGATGGAATTCTTCCGAACGTGGTTGGCAAGACATTCGAGGATGCCGCGGCTACTCTCCAGAAGGAAGGATTCCCGGCGCAGCAGGGTGAATCGCGATTCCACAAGACGATTCCCGCCAACGTCGTGCTGCAGGAGGACCCTCCGGCCGGCAGCAGGCAGAAGCGCGGCACCAGTGTCGTCCTCGCGCTGAGCGCGGGCCAGAAGTCCGCCGAAGTTCCAGTGACGACGAACATGTCGCAGCAGCAGGCGCGCATTTCGATCGAAAACACGGGCCTCGTGTTGGGTGGCGTCACCGAGCAGCTCTCGGACGCGCCACGCGGACTCGTGATTGCGACGTCTCCGCCGGCGGGAACGAAAGTCGAGCTCCCCGGCAATGTGGACATCGTGCTGAGCAAAGGCCCCGCGACGGTGAATCTGCCCGACTTCTACGGCCGCAGCGTCGGTGAAGCGCGCTCGATGGTCGAGCAGCTCGGACTCCGCATCGCCGGCGTGTCCCGCGACACGAGCTCGCTCCAGCCCGAGAACACGGTAATCAGACAGATCCCTGCCGCCGGGCAGACCGTTTCTGCGGGCGCGCCGGTGAGTCTCACCGTGTCACACTTTCCGCCGCCGCCCTCGCTCAGGATCGACACCGGCTCCAGCGCACCGCCCCCATCCGCCCCAGGTCCGTCGCCCGTCCCAGTTCCGGAATGAGCGTTCGCATCGCGCCCTCGATCCTGAGCGCGGACCTCTCGAAGCTCGCGGACGAGATCGCGATGCTCGAAGCGGGCGGTGCCGACTGGATTCACGTCGATGTAATGGACGGCCGCTTCGTTCCCAACCTCACCTTCGGCGCCAAGGTGATCGAGTCCGTGCGGAAGCTCACGAAGCTGCCGATCGACGTGCACCTGATGGTCGTCCAGCCCGAGAACTACTTTGACAGCTTCGCCGCGGCGGGCGCGAATGGAATGTCGATCCATACGGAAGTGTCGCCGCACCTGCAACGCCAGCTCAATCGTATCCGCGAGCTCGGATGCCGGGCGGGAGCCGTAGTCAATCCAGCGACGCCACTCTCCGCGGTTAGCGAGGTGATTCCTGACATCGACCTCCTGCTTGTGATGACCGTGAACCCCGGCTTTGGCGGGCAGAAGTTTATCAAGGGATCCGTGGACAAAGTTCGGCGCGCCCGAGAGCTGCTGGCCGCAAACGGCAGCAAGGCTTTTCTGGAAGTTGATGGCGGCATCGATCGCAAGACGATCAAGTCGGTGTGGGAGGCGGGCGCCAACACCTTCGTCGCCGGCAATGCCATCTTCGGCGCAAAGAATCCGAAGGCGGAGATCGAAGAGCTTCGCTCCCGCTGCACGGTACAGGCATGACGGGCAGGAAGCAGCTAGCGATCGGCGCTCTCGTCTTTGGCGTCGTGTGCGCCGTGGGGTACGGAGCGACGCAGTATCTCCGGCATGAGCTCTTCCCGGTCGAGCTGGGAAGCAAGGCTCCCGATTTCAAGGCGCTGACTCTGGATTCGATCCCGAAGGAAAAGAGTCTTGCCGACTATCGCGGGCAGGTGGTGATGATCAACGTCTGGGCGACGTGGTGCCTGCCATGCAGAATCGAAATGCCGAGCATCGAGGCCCTGCACAAGTCGTATGGGCCGAAGGGATTGAAGATCGTCGCGGTGAGCATCGACGATCCCGGCATGGACGCCGGGATTCGGGCCTTTGCGCAAAAGTACGGGCTTACGTTCGAGATCCTCCACGATCCAACGGGCAAGATCGTCGATCAGTACGACATCTCCGGTTATCCCGAAACGTTCATCGTCGGCAGGGATGGCGTGATCAGGAAGAAGCTGATGTCGGCGACGGACTGGAATTCGCCCGAGGCGCGCTCTCTAGTGGACAGGCTGCTGACGGAGCGCACCGAGTAATCGTGACTCGCATTCTTGGAATCGAGACCTCGTGCGACGAAACGTCGGCGGCGGTTCTCGAGGGGCAAGGCAACGACGTCAGCCAGAAGTCCCTTGTGATCTTGTCGCAGGACGTCCATCGCGTGTTTGGCGGAGTCGTTCCCGAGATCGCATCGCGCGCGCACCTCACGAGCATCGTCCCCGTGGTCGAGCGCGCAATCGAAGAGGCGGGTACCAGCCTCGATGATCTCGATGCTGTCGCCGTCACGAACACTCCCGGGCTTGTCGGGGCGCTGCTGGTCGGGGTCAGCTATGGCAAGGCGCTCGCCTTCTCGCGCGGAATCCCGCTGCTCGGAATCCACCACATGGAGGGACACCTCTTCGCCGCGGCGCTCGAGCACCGCGATGCGGTTCCTCCGTTTACTGCATTGTTGATTTCGGGCGGACACACACTGCTCCTCGATGTCGAGGCCTGGGGGAAATATCGGTTGCTGGGAGCGACCCGCGACGACGCGGCCGGCGAAGCGTTCGACAAGGTCGCCAAGCTGCTCGGGCTGCCCTACCCCGGCGGCCGCTACGTCGAGGAGCTTGCCGTGACCGGGAATCCAAAGCGCTTCAACTTCGCGCGCCCGATGGTGCGGAAGAACGCGCTGCCGAAGGACGAAGACTACTACGCCTTTTCGTTCAGTGGCCTCAAGACCGCCCTGCTCAACGCGGTGCGCGCGTCAAAGGACATCGAAGCGGACAAAGCCGACCTGGCGCGCGCATTCCAGGATTCGATGATCGACACGCTGGTGGAGAAAACCTGGCGGGCCGCGAATGCTTTCTCACGGCAGCGGGTCGTCCTGGGCGGCGGTGTGGCCTGCAATCGCACGCTCGCCGCAGCCATGCGAACGAGACTCGAGCCCGAGGGTATTACCGTCGATACGCCGAGCCCACGACTTGCCACGGACAACGCAGCCATGATCGCGCGCGCGGGGTTCTTCAGATTCGAGCAGGGGGAGAGGGCGGACCTCGACCTCAACGCCTACGCCAGCAGCCCTATCCCGGGCGTCGTAGCAGCCTAGATTCAGAGCAATGCATAAGATTTTCGCTTCCATTACGCACCAACCCGCTTCGTGGGACGTCGGCCCGTTCCAGCTCACCGGATTCGGACTGGCCGTCCTGATGTCGTTCGTCATCGCCCAGATCATGACGCAGCGCGAGCTCGCGCGGCGCGGTCACGACCCCGAGCCTATCGGAGACGTCACCTTCGCCGCGGTCATAGGCGGACTGCTCGGCGGAAAGATCTACTACGCCGTTCTCATGCACGATTTCAGCGCGATCCTGAGCAGAGCGGGCTTCGTGTTCTGGGGCGGCTTGATTGGAGGTATCCTCGCGACTTACCTGGTCATCCACCGGAAGCATCTGAGCTTTACGCGCATCAGCGACGTCACCGCGCCCGCGCTCGCGGCGGGCTATGCGATCGGGCGCACGGGATGCTGGGCAGTCGGCGACGACTACGGGCGACCGTGGAACGGCCCGTGGGCGGTGAGCTTTCCGAATGGCGCGCCGCCGTCGACGGTCTCCAACATGACGCAGCTCTTTCATATTCCACCGCCGCTTGGCTCTTCGCCGAACCAGGTTCTCTCCGTGCATCCGACTCAGCTCTACGAGGTCGTGCTCGGCTTCGTGATGTTCCTCATCCTCTGGCGTCTGCGCGATCACAAGCATGCGGAGGGATGGCTCTTTGGGCTGTATTGCGTGCTCGCTGGAATCGAGCGGTTCGTCATCGAGTTTGTCCGCGCAAAGGACGATCGTTTTTTTGGTCCGTTTACGACGGCGCAGGGCATCGCGCTGCTGTTCACGATTGGCGGCGCTGTATGGATGTACATGCGCCGCAGTCCACATGCAGATGCACCGGGGATATATGGCGAACCTCAACCAGCATAGAGGGCCATTAGTGGCCCGAGCGCCGTTTGCGGCGCGTACGAGGTGGCCCGCACGGAACCTGATCGCCCTGATTTCATTGTGCGCGATCGCCGCCGCATCGGCCTGCGCCACCGTGGAACCAGTGATTGTCGCGGAGCCCGGCGTTGCGTTCTCGCTACCGATCGGGAAGACCGCCACGATCAATGGAGACGGAACGAAGATCACCTTCAGGCGCGTGACCCAGGAGTCACGCTGCCCGACGGACGTCACTTGCGTCTGGGCAGGCGACGCGACAATCGAAGTCATCATTTCCCGAACGGGATCTCCCGACGACACTGCAACTATCACCCTCCGCACGCCGTACGGCGAGAAGAGCTCGGGAAATCTCTTGATCCGTTTCGTTGGGCTGACGCCCGTCCCGCGACAGGCGGACGGAAATGCGCCTCGCGCCTACGTGGCCGAGCTGGTCGTCAACCGGACGTAAGGGGGGCGTGTAGCGCAACATGAAGCGTTTCAGGGTGAATGCAGCGGCGCTCCTTGAGTCCGCCCGGGTCGGGGCGGACTCTTTGCGTACCAACCCCATGCGCACCACGCTGTCCACGACGGGAGTCATCATCGGGGTCGCGGCGCTCGTGGCCGCGTTCTCGATCACGGACGGCGTCGATCTCTGGGCGCGCGCGCTCATCGCGCGAGAGAGCAGCGTACAGGATGTGGCGATCACTCCGCGCACGAGCACCATCGTCGCGGGACGTACCGTCCCCCTCAGCGGCTATCCGGTTCTGACGACCGAAGACGCGGAGCGGGCGAAGAACGAAGTCCCCGGCGTGGCGCAATATGCGCTCACTCTGACAGGAAACGCGCCAGTCGAGTATCTGGATCGCCGAGCCACTGCGCTGCTGACGCTGAGCACCGCGAGCCTCGCCGATTTCACCTCCGTCGAAGTGCTCGCCGGCCGCTTCTTCACGGCGAGCGAAGTGTTGCACTCCGCGCCGGTGATCGTGCTGGGGCATCGTCTGGCCCAGGAGCTCGCGGACGGTCGCGATGCGCTCTGGCTCATTGGGCGTGCGATCAAAGTCAGCGGACGCAAGCGCGAAGTCATTGGTGTGCTCGCTCCCCCGGCGATTGGACCCGAGCCGGATCTCGCC
>DATHHC010000116.1:0-6713 GCA_035317285.1 Gemmatimonadaceae bacterium
CCGAGCATGTGACCTGTGGCGGACTTGGTCGAGCTGACGTTGACGCTCTTGGCGTAATCGCCAAACACCGCCTTGATGGCGCGCGTCTCGTTGAAGTCGTTGGCCGGCGTGGATGTGCCGTGAGCGTTGATGTACTGGATATCCTTCGGCTCGAGTCCAGCGTCTTTGAGCGCGCGCTTCATTGCGCGCTGCGCACCTTCGCCGTCGGGCGCGGGAGCGGTAAGGTGATACGCGTCGCCCGTCGCGCCGTACCCGACGATCTCAGCGTAGATCGTCGCGCCACGCTTGAGGGCGTGCTCCATCTCCTCGAGGATGAGAATGCCGGCGCCTTCCCCCATCACGAATCCATCGCGGGTCGCGTCGAAAGGACGGGACGCGCTTTCGGGGCTGTCGTTGCGCTCGGACAGCGCCTTCATGTTGGCGAATCCGCCGATCGCCATCGGAGTCACGGTCGCCTCGGCGCCGCCGGTGATCATGATATCCGCGTCGCCGTACTGGATGGTCCGGTACGCATCACCTATTGCGTGAGCACTAGTGGCGCAAGCCGATACGGTGGCGTAGTTTGGCCCTTTCGCGTTGAACATCATCGAGACGATCCCGGCCGCGATGTCAGCGATGAACATCGGGATGAAAAACGGCGAGATCTTGCCGACGCCGCGCTCCCGGTAGACGTCGTGCTGCTCCTCAAAGCTCTTGAGCCCACCGATGCCGCTCCCGATGATGACTCCAATGCGGTCCGGGTCCATTCCGTTCCGCTCGACGAGCCTGGCGTCGGTCATCGCCTGCCGCGATGCGGCGACGGCGTACTGGGTGTACTGATCAGCGCGCTTTGCTTCCTTCCGCTCCATGTAGTCGAGCGGATTGAAGCCCTTCACTTCGGCGGCGAATCGAACGGGAAACTTCGACGCGTCGAACTTCGTGATTGGGGCGGTTCCCGACTTCCCTTCTATCAGGGATCGCCAGGTCGTCGCCACATCGTTACCGACGGGGGTAATCGCCCCCATGCCAGTGACGACGACTCGTCTCTTCATTACGCTCCGACCTTCTGGTTCAGATAGCCGAGCGCGTCACCAACGGTGCGCAGCTTCTCGGCGTCCTCATCAGGAATGTCGATGTTGAACTCCTTTTCGAACTCCATCACGAGCTCGACAATGTCCAGGCTGTCCGCGCCCAGATCCTCGATGAAGCTCGCCTCGTTGGTCAACTTTTCGCGTTCCACACCGAGCTCTTTCTCGATGATGTCTTTGACCTTGTTCGAATTGTCGGCCATTTGGTGGGTTTCCTCGTGATTGTTTGGGGTACTGTGAAATATATCTAAACGACTATCTGATACAACGTTACATGACCATCCCGCCGTCCACGACAAACACCTGCCCGGTGATGTAGGAAGCGAGGTCCGAAGCCAGGAAGGCGACCATGGCTGCGACGTCCTGAACCGAGCCAAGCCGTTCAAGTGCAATCTGTTGGCCCAACGCGGTCCGCGCCTCGGCGGTCATCGCCGCGGTCATTTCCGTCTCGATGAAACCGGGCGCCACCGCATTCACCAGAATGTTGCGCGAGCCCAGCTCTTTCGCCACCGACTTGGTGAGGGCGATGAGCCCGGCTTTGCTGGCGGCGTAGTTGGCTTGCCCCTTGTTGCCGATCAACCCGACAATGCTCGCGATGTTTATGATGCGACCATTGCGCTTCTTCATCATGCCCCGCGACGCCGCGCGAATCGCGGCAAACGCTCCGCGCAGGTTGGCGTTCTGAACTGCGTCCCAATCCTCGTCCTTCAACCGCATCACCAGGTTGTCCTTGGTGATCCCGGCGTTGTTGACGAGTATGTCGATCCCCCCGAACGCTTTCTCGACGTCGTCAACGAGCTTGGCCACTGCCGCGGTGTCGGCGACATCTGCCGCAAATCCTTTCGAATTCCTGCCAATCGCGGACGCGGCTTCCTCGGCCCGGCTGAGGTCGCGACCGACGACGGCGACGCGCGCGCCCGATTCCGACAAGGCCTCCGCGATCGCGCGCCCGATTCCGCGGGTGCTGCCGGTCACGAGCGCGTTCTTTCCGGCGAGATCAATCTTCATTACGCAACCATCTGGAGAAGTTTTTCCACCTCCGGAGGGGTCCCGCAGGAAAAGGTGCGAGCGCCTTTGACGAGGCGGCCAACCAGGCCGCTCAAGACGTTGCCGGGACCCATCTCGACGTAGAGCGCATCGGGGAAAGTCGTGGCGATGTTTCTGATCTCGGTCGACCAAAGCACAGGGGAGGTGAGCTGTCGCAGCAGGAGATCCTTTGCGTCGACGGCCGTCGTCGAGGCTCCGGCGGTCACGTTCGAGTAGACCGGATAGAGGGGATCCATGAACGCCGACGTCGCGATCGCGTCAGTGAGTCCGACCACGGCCGGCTCCATGAGCGGCGAATGGAAAGCTCCACTCACAGGAAGCTTTATCGCCCGCTTGGCTCCCGCCTCTTTTGCGAGCTCCATTGCCCGCTCGACACCCGCGATCTCGCCGGAGATCACGATCTGGTCGTCGGTGTTGAAGTTGGCCGGGACGACGGTCCCGGCGTCCTTGCTGGCGCGCTGACAGATCAGTTCGATCGGCGTGGTCGTCGTTCCAAGAATCGCAGCCATGGTCCCGGGGCGTGCAATCCCCGCGTCGTACATCAGCTCGCCCCGCCTTCTCACGAGCTTCGCGGCGCCAGGAAGGCTGACGGCATCGGAGGCGTGATAGGCGGTGAATTCTCCGAGGGAATGTCCAGCGGCCACGCGGACGTGCTGGTGCAGCGCGTCCTTGGTCAGCGCCCAAACCGCGGCGCCGTGCGTAAAGAGCGCGGGCTGCGCGTTGCGGGTCAGCGTCAACTCGTCGGCGGGCCCCTCGAAGCAGAGGCGGCTCAAATCCGTTCCCAGCGCCGCGTCTACCTCCCCGAAGGTCCCGCGCGCAACCGGAAACGCTTCGGCCAGATCCTTTCCCATTCCCGGCTTTTGGGAGCCCTGGCCGGGAAAGAGCAGAACAATGTCCACGGCGCTAGAAGCGAATGACCATCGACGCCCAGGTGAATCCGGCGCCGAATGCGACCATCATCACCGTCGAGCCTTCCTTTACCCTTCCCGACTCGATCGCCTCGTTGAGTGCTATCGGAATCGACGCGGAAGATGTGTTGCCGTAGCGATCGACGTTTACGTAGACCTTCTCCATCGGGATGCCGGAATGCTTGGCGGTCGCCTCGATGATCCGAACATTGGCCTGGTGCGGAATAAGAAGATCGATATCGGAGCCGGTGAGGCGCGCTCCGTCGAGCGCACGGTCGGCAGCGTCTGACATTGAACGCACCGCGTGCTTGAACACCTCGCGCCCTGCCATCCTCACGAGATGAGAGCGCTTCTCGAGCACGTCTGCCGACATCGGGGTGGTCGCTCCACCGTCGGGGCGAAAGAGCAGATCCGCCAGCTTGCCGTCGCTCCGCATGTAGGCGGAGAGGATTCCCTTCCCATGCTTGCTGCGCTTGAGAACGACCGCGCCGGCGCCATCGCCGAACAGCACACAGGTGGAGCGATCCTTCCAGTCCACGATCGCGCTCATCTTCTCCGCGCCGATCACGAGCGCCGTCTCCGCGGTGCCCGACATGATCAGTCCCTCGGCGGTCGTCATGGCGTACAGCCAGCCGGAGCAGGCGGCGCCGATGTCAAACGCCGCCGCGCGCGTCGCGCCCAGTTCCGCCTGGATGTCGACGGCGGTTGAAGGAAGGAGGCGGTCAGGTGTCGCCGTTGCCAGGACGATCACATCGATCTCACCCGCATGCACGCCGGCAGCGTCCATCGCCTTCCTCGACGCGTCAGATGCCATCGAGCACGTTGTTTCGCCGTTCTTCGCGATATGACGCTGGACGATTCCGCTTCGCTCGAAGATCCACTCGTGCGAGGTCTCGATCCCTATGGCGGCGAAGTCGTTATTCGTCATCACGTGCGCGGGCACTCCGCGGCCGGTGCCGACGACTGCTGCGACGGGGCGTTTCATGCCGACTCCGCTATCGCGGTGAGCGTGTCGCTCGCCGCCTTGAGCTTCTCACCGATCTGATCGTTCATGCGCGTCTCCACAGCTCGGACCGCAACCTTGATCGCGTTCTTGATGGCGCGCGGCGGCGAATTGCCATGGCAGATGATGCTGACGCCCTTGACGCCAAGGAGCGGGGCCCCGCCGTAATTGGTTGAATCGAATCCCTTGAGGGCCGACTTCACGTGCTCGGCATCGATTCCCGGGTGATCGCTCAGAAGGCGCACGATCATCGGCGCAACAGCCTCGTAGAACTTGAGCACGACGTTCCCTACGAAGCCATCACAGATGACGACGTCGAACGGGCCGCGGTCGCTCGCACCGGCCGGAAGGTCGCGGCCCTCGAGGTTACCGTGAAAGTTGAACCCGGCTTTGCGAAAGAGCACGTGTGCTTCCTTCACGACGGCGTTTCCCTTCTCCGGCTCTTCTCCAATGGATAAAAGTCCGATCGAGGGATTTGGACGACCGAAGATGCACTCCGCGTAAACGGATCCAAGCCACGCGAATTGAAGAAGCTCTTCGCTGGAGCAATCGACGTTCGCGCCTGAATCGAGAACGATGACGGGATTGCGCGCCGTCGGAAATACGGTGGCGATTGCCGGGCGAGTGAGGCCCGGCTGGAGCTTGAGCAGCATTGCCGACGATGCCATTTGCGCGCCGGTGTTCCCGGCGGAGACGAAAGCATCGGACTTTCCATCTACCTGCAGCTTGAGTCCAAGGACCATCGAGCTGTTTGGCTTTTTGCGGAGGCCGGCCGTTGGTTTCTCCGACATCTCGATGATCTCGGGCGCTTCGATGATGTTGATTCGAGCACGCGACGAGGCGGCGCCCGAGAACTCGCCCGAAAGCAATCTCTTGAGCTCCGCCTCGATGACCGATGTCTGCCCGACGAGCTGCACTGTGTGCGCAACGTCGAGCTCCTGCAAGGCGAGTAAAGCGCCGGCGATTGTCGCTTTGGGAGCGAAATCTCCCCCCATAGCGTCCAACGCTATTCGCGCCAAACTAGGCTTCCTTCGGTTCTACTCGCTGTTCGCCATCGTAGTATCCGCATTCCGCACAGACATGATGCGGACGCCTCATGCTCTGGCAGCGTGGACACTTCTGGATGACGATAGCAGGCGCGATTTTGTGCGTGTTGCGCGCGCGTTTCTTTCGCTTTGAGGTGCGTCGCTTCGGGACGGCCATTGTATCTGTTCCTTAAGGTGGTTTTGACGGGCTAGTGCGCGTCGCCCTGATGCTTGAGCAACGGGCCCCAGCGCGATTCAGTCTTGATTGCGGGTACGCAGTTACAAGTGCTTTCGTTCAAGTTGGTGCCGCAGCTGGCGCACAGTCCTTTGCAATCCTCCCTGCACTGGACGTACGCAGGAGCGGTGAGCAGCCACGTCTCTCTCACCGCTGCGCGGAGATCCAGCATCCTCGCATTCGGATCGTAGAGAAAGACGTCCGGATCGTCGGCCTCATCGGCGCCGATCGCGGCGAGAAGGAAGTTAACCTCTTCATCGACCGCAACCGTGACTTCCTCGAGGCACAACCGGCATGGAAGCACGATTCCGCCGTCGATGCGACCGGCGAAATAGAATCTTCCTTCGCCCGCCGATGACAGCCTTCCAATCACCCTGACCGGCTGCGACGGGCGGACATCTCCGTCTTCCCAAATGGGATCGTCGGGCTGAATCGAGCCGTCCACGTGGACGGCTTTGGTCTCCAGCGAGCGTATGTCAAAGGACAGCATAAGCGCTTTAAACTAGCGGGTTTAGGCCCTCCATTCCAGTGTGGGCCCAAAGCTTTTTTGGGCGCTAAACCAGCTCAGCTTCCGGGAAAAAGAATCTTGACTCGCGCTCGGCGTTTTCGTCGGAATCCGAGGCGTGGATTGCGTTACGCTCCTTTGACTCGGCGTAGAGCTTCCGGACCGTTCCGGCCTCGGCCTCAGCGGGGTCAGTTGCTCCGATCACTTTCCGGAGCGTCGCTACGGCGTCGGCTCGCTCGAGGACGATCGGCATGCACTTGCCCGATGTCATGAAGCGCACGAGAGAGGAGAAAAACGGGCGCTCGCGATGCACCTCGTAGAACGCGCCTCCCTGGTCTTCGGTGAGACGCATCACTCGGGACGCGATGACCTTGAAACCGGCCTTCTCGAGATGCCCTATGATCTGCCCCGCCTTTCCGGAATTGAACGCGTCGGGCTTGATGATTGTGAGTGTCCTGTTGCCAGCCATTTATCGTTCTGTCCTAGCGCATAGCGCGTTTGAGTAAGTCCACGACGTCGATGGGACGCTTGGCGACTCCCACCCCGTTCTCCTCGAAGGCCTGCATCTTTTCAGCGGCGGTGCCGGCCGAGCCCGAGATGATTGCGCCGGCGTGTCCCATGCGGCGCCCCGGCGGGGCAGTCTGCCCGGCGATGAAACCGACGACGGGCTTCTTCATCTTCTCACGGACGAAGCGCGCCGCTTCCTGCTCATCGGTGCCGCCGATCTCGCCGATCATCACGACTGCCTTTGTCTCCGGATCCTTCTCGAAGGCGTCGAGGCAGTCGATGAAGTTCGTCCCGTTGATCGGGTCTCCGCCAATTCCTACGCACGTCGTCTGACCGATCCTGGCGCGCGTCATCTGGTAGACGACTTCGTATGTGAGCGTGCCCGACCGACTCACGAGGCCGACATTTCCGGGCGT
>DATHHC010000117.1:0-12966 GCA_035317285.1 Gemmatimonadaceae bacterium
GTGAGCGAGGCCGGACCGGCGCCGATGAGCGCGATCCGCTTTCCGTTCCTGATTGCCGGCGCCTTCGGAAGGTATTCCTGGATGTCGTCCCGCAGGTCCGCCGCCACTCTTTTCAACCGACAGATGGCGACCGGCTTTCCGTCTATTCTGCCGCGCCGGCAAGCCGGCTCGCACGGTCGGTCGCAGGTGCGGCCGAGGATGCCCGGGAAGACGTTGGATTCCCGGTTGAGCAAATAGGACTCGGTGTAGCGGCCCTGGGCTATCAGTCGCAGGTATTCCGGCACATTGGTATGGGCCGGACAAGCGTACTGGCAGTCCACAACTTTATGGTAGTTCTTTGGATTCGAGGCGTCGGTATAGCAGGCCATGCAGGCTCTTTTGTCGGGCGTGGGGGATGTTGCAAGCTACAGCGGTTTCATGGCGCCGCAAACCTCGCCGGGCGCAAGAGCGTGACGCGCCGGGCATTAGTGTGGATTATCCCGCATGGGCCGCGGCTTCCCAATTGCGAATTTCCACCCAAACCCTAAATCTCCTTCCATCTAGTGCTTGCAGCTGAACTAAGGCGTTAGGCGGACCTATTTGGTTCAACACCATCTCAGCCAATCGACTCGGAAGCTGGTCCGCCCTCGCAATATTTCTGCTCGGCGTTGCGTATTTTGCCACGCTGACAATTGCGGTTTCGCTTCACGGCTTAACCGCCCCGATTGTCGATCCCATTTTGGCGGTTATGGAAGTACTGACGCTGATATCCGCACCGCTCATGGTGATCGTCATCTCAGCAATCCACGCTTATGCGTCGCCGGATCGAAAGATCTACGGTTTGATCGCGCTGGCCTTTGTTTCCGTTTTCGTGGCCATGACGAGCGGGGTGCACTTCGTTGAGTTGACCGCGATTCGGCAGCAGGGTTCCAGTGGAATGATATGGCCGTCTCCCGCCTATGCGGTGGAACTGCTAGCGTGGAATTTGTTTCTCGGCCTTGCACTGCTATTCGCCGCACCCGTGTTTGCAGGGTCCGGTCCCGAACGCGGTGTGCGGCGTGGCCTGTTGATCAGTGGCGCTCTTTGCGTCACCGGTATCGTGGGGCCGGCAGTCGGAAATATGCGACTTCAGCTCGTCGGAGTATTCGGGTACGCCGTGGTGCTCCCGGTTGTTTGCCTCATGCTGGCCAAGCTATTTCGCAGCGACCGCAACCGTGTTTCCCGTCCCGCCGCCTAACGAACGTTGCATCTGACGAGCACTTTTTGGATGCGGCTCGTCGCAATGGTGGTAGCGTACTTGCAGCTGAACTAAGGCGTTCGGCGGACACACTGGTCTGTGGGGAAGGAGGGCCCGATGAAAGCATCTGTTACGGCCTTGTTGCTCGCAGTGGCCCTGAGCGCGGCTTGCGCGCCAGTAACGTCGGTGAGCGACACTCCCAAATGGCTGACCGCGCTCATTCAGGAACTTGAGACCCAACCCGTGGCAAATCCCCCGGCCTTCGTCGCCCGATATGAATACCGGGGGCAGACCGTCTATTACCTTCCGTCGCGCTGCTGTGATATCCCAAGCAATGTGTACAACGCCTCAGGTATTATCATCTGCCATGCGGATGGCGGATTGAGTGGCGGCGGCGACGGGCGTTGTGCCGACTTCTTCTCAGCGCGCAAGGACGAGAAGATCGTTTGGCAAGATGAGCGAGAAGCCGCCTAACGGCGGTTGGTGGAGATGGCCGTGTCAGGGAAGCGGGAGCACGGATGCGGCTTCGCCGCATGGTGGTAGTGTGCTCGCAGCTGAACTCGGGCGTTAGGTAGCCACAATCCAGAATGACCGTGAACGCCATCGGTTGGGCCCTTTTAGGTATGGGGATCTACTTCCTACTTTGCGCCGCCCGGCTTGACCGACGCTTGCAACGATTCCGTGCGCCTGGGGTCCCACCAGCCTCTTACCTCGGAAAGTTTGGCCGGTGGCGACGGGACCTTTACATCCCCGAAGGTCAGCCGTTAATCGCGTCCACGCGGTGGGCGTTCGCTTTGTTCTGTGTCGCTTCTCTCCTCGGCGCGCTCATCCTCGAGAAGGCGCCGCAGTAGGTCCTCGCGCGTGCTACCTAACGAACGTTGCAGCCGACACGCACTTTTCGGATGCGGCTACGCATTGTTAGGTGTGCTTTCAGTTGAACTAAGGCGCCAGCTAGACCAGTCAACTCAGATGCGTCCCCTCGTTGTTCTTTTCCTACTGATCGCGGTCGCGGCCTGCGGTGAGGACTCTGCTGAGCAGCGTCTCCGGCAATACTTCGCGGTGCCACCCGACGTCTTGTCGGATACGACTGCTTTGAGTGCCGCAATCTTGAAGCAGCTCAAAACGGGGACGCCGGAATCCGAGATCGCCGCCACTCTTAAAGCTCGCGGCGTCGGCAAGGACAGTCTAAGTGGATACTACCCGCCTATTCAGAGCGACACCGGACTCGTCCGTGTTGAGCGCGATCCTCCTGCTACAAATGTGGTTCTGAAATCGTATGTTGTGCGTTTGATTTTTGATTCGAGTCGCAGGCTGTCGCAAGTTAGAGTGACGGAGGGGCTCACCGGTCCATGAACCCAATCCCGCTAGCTAACGAACGTTGCAGCTGAACTGAGGCGCATCGCCCGACCACTCGCATTCCCAGCCCTAACGATCATGCCAGCCAGCTTGCACGACACTAACGCGCTCCGCGTCGCCGCGCGAAGGTTTTGCGGCAGCACTGCACTCGCCTGCGTCGCCCTCACCCAATTGCACGCTCAAGGCGCACCGGCGACGCTTTCGGGGATCGCCTTCACCATTGACTCCGGACGAGGGACTCCGCCGCCGCCCGAAGTCGTCAAGCGATTCGGGATGCCTCCCGAGCTCATCACCCAGATCGCAGGCACAGTCGTCTTCGCTGGTGGGCGCGGGCGCCTTGGCGTCGCTTCAGTCGCTCGGCGCACGCCCCCGATCCGCATCGAAGGAATCGTGCTCGCGGCCCCGCTCGCCAGGACGGACGACTATTACCTGTTCGACAGCACCGGCTTCGTGCTCGTGCGTCCAGGGACGCGGACCTTCTCGTCGTTCCAAATCGTCGACGATCGCTTCAATTACGAGGGTCGCCGCGATGGGTGGCCTGCGTGGTTTCCGCTGAAGCGTACCGCTGTCGACACCCTCGGCGCCGGCAATTCTGCGGCGTCGCTGCGTCAGCACGGTGCTTACCCGGTCTATTGGCACGCCGACATAAAGGGCCGCGAGCTGGCTCGCGGACGATTCACGGTCGTCGACGCCAGGCCCAGTGAGCTCGCCGTGGTTCGCTGGTTCGCCGCGACGCGTGCGCTCGCCGCGCTGATGCTGAAGGGCGACACAATCGAAGCTGCGAAACCGACCGTTACCGCGCTCGGGCTCTGGGCGGAGCAGGCGGACACCGTTCCACCCACCGCTATTATTGAGGTGCGACCGTTCACTGGCCTTCGACGCGCAGATGTGAGCATCGATCGGTTGGTGGTGCCCGCAGGTTATATCGAAGCAGCGTGGCCGGGCTTCGAGCAGGTGCAGCAGGTTTTCCCGACGAGCGCCGATAGCGGTGCGTACTGGAAGCGACCGCCAACGCGAATCCATCCCTGAACCCACTCAGCATGAACCACCGCAAACACGCGTCCGCCCTGCTAGCGCTCTTAGCGCTGGAATTGATCCCCGTTGCTTGCAAGGACAAAACGCCGCCGACGCCGCCTGCCGGGACCGCCGTGCCGACTCCGCCCCCGGCTCCGCCTGACGCGGCATCTCCCGAGTCATTTCGGGTGAAGTTTGCGACAACCAAGGGCGATTTCACTGTAGAAGTCACCCGCGCCTGGGCGCCAAAGGGCGCTGACCGATTCTACCGTTTGGTGAGCGAAGGCTACTTCAAGGACGTCCGCTTTTTCCGTGTTTTGCCGGGATTCATGGCGCAGTTCGGTCTGAGTGGCAATCCTGCGCTCAACGCAAAAATGGACACGCTACGAATTCCCGATGATCCGGTAACGCAGAGCAACAAACGCGGAATGCTCACCTTCGCTACGGCGGGTCCCAATACGCGATCGAACCAGTTTTTCATCAACTACGCAGACAACGCGTCGCTCGACACGCAGGGCTTTTCTCCGTTCGGCCGGGTGGTCGACGGCATGAGAGTGGTTGACAAGATGTACGGCGGGTACGGCGAGGGTGTGCCAAACGGCGCGGGGCCGAGCCAGGACTCGATCGAGAAAAAAGGGAATGAATACTTGCAACGAGCGTTTCCCAAGCTCGACTACATCAAATCGGCCACTATCGTGAAGTGACGACGGTATTTCTCGGATTTCGACCATCGGCGGGACTCTTAGCTTAATGCGACCCCTTCGGTATTCCATCAACGTCACATTGGACGGGTGCTGCGATCATCGTGAAGGGATCGCCGACGAAGAGTTGCATCGTCACGCGGCCGAGAACATCGCCCGGGCCGATGCCCTCCTCTTAGGCCGGGTGACGTACGAAATGATGGAGGCAGCGTGGCGGCTTTCGACGCGGACGGTGACGATGCCTGATTGGACGGAACCCTTCGCCCGAACGATCGACGCGGCAAAGAAGTACGTCGTGTCGAGCACCCTGGACCGGGTTGATTGGAACGCGGAACTGGTGCGCGGGGATCTGGGGAAGGCCGTTCAGCAGCTCAAGCAGGAGTCGGGTAAGGGACTGTTCGTGGGAGGCGTGACGCTCCCGCTGGCGTTGGCGGAGCTGGGATTGATCGATGAGTACGAGTTCGTGGTGCACCCCAGGCTAGTGGGCCATGGGCCGACATTGTTCGCGGGGCTATCGAAGCGCATCGACTTGAAGCTCGTGAGCCGGTTGGAGTTTGCCTCGGGGGCGGTGGCGATGCGGTACGAGCCGAGAAAGTAGCAATCGGACGTTCTAGCCCGAGTCGGAGCATCATGGATGCAACAGCATCCAACTATTCTTTCGCTTAGGTTGTCTAAAATCGTGGTTCGCACTTTTATGCACGCGGTTAGTGAACCACAACCGACTTACGTAGACAATCGAATGACGTGTGCTCTTGGCGGAAACCGTCGTGCGCAGCGGAGATGGCTGACTGCGCCAGCGTTGGGATTGATTCTGCTTATTGGTCTTACCTCGGCGACTTGGGCGCAATCAGCCGCCGACTCCACGAAGGGTGGCGAGATCCGCGGCCGCATCGTTGCGATCGGGAGTGGGGAGGCGATCGCGAACGGCGCAATCAGTGTCCGCCGCGCCGCCGATAGCAGCTCCGTCGCCAACACGTCGGCCGGTCCCGACGGCTCGTTTCACGTTACCGGCCTCGAGCCCGGCCAGTACGCTATCCGCATTCGTGCGCTTGGCTATTCGCCACTCGTGCGATCCGATGTCACTATCTCGCGCGAGCATCCGCTCGCCGACCTCGGCACGCTCACGCTGTCGGCATTCGCGGTCAAGCTCGAGAGTCAGGTCATAACCGGCGAACGTCAGGACGTAGCACTTTCACCCGATCGGAATAGCTACAGCACGAAAAACATGACCACCGCGAGCGGTGGAACCGCGGTCGACGTACTGCGCAACGTTCCATCCGTCGAAGTCGACGGCAACAACAACGTGACGCTCCGCGGCAATGCCAACGTCGTCGTCCAGATCAATGGACGAGCGTCACCACTCAGCGGCGAACAGCTCGCGCAATTCCTGGCGCAGATTCCGGCGAGCACGGTCACACGTGTCGAAGTAGCAACCAATCCATCCGCGAAGAACGACCCCGAAGGCACAGCCGGAATCATCAACATTGTCCTCAACCAGCAAGCCGATGTCGGACTAAGTGGCGGGTTCAACGCCGGCACCGGAACCACGCGACAGGCCAACATCTCGGGCAACATTGGTCGCCAATCGGGACCGCTCACGCTCTACCTCTCGGCAAGTCTGTACCGCGATCACCGCGAAATCAGCGGGGAGTCGAATCGGACGAATCTTGCAATTCCGATCCCGGCTTTCGTCGAGTCACACTCTGAGGGACAAGCGCAGCCGCGCTTCAAGAGCATGACGTTTCGTTCCCAGTACAAGCTGACCGAGAACGACGCGCTCTCCGCCGACGCAATGCTTTCCGGCGGTCGATTCGCCCGCCAAAGCACAGCTTTCTACAGCGATCTGGACGCCGAGCGCGAGGTGATCGGACTATTCACTCAGGGCAACGAACAGACTTGGCGAAGCCTGTCGCAGAACTACACGGTGGCGTACCGTCGCACTGCTGACGCATCGACACCCATATTCTCGACTGAGCTGCGCTATTCGAACGACAACAATTCGAGCAACAACAATCTGTTCGGAGAGCTCCTGCAGGCGGACACGTCCACCGGATCGGAGCTGGCACCGCGCGAGCACGATGCATCTGTCGATCATGTGCCGGCGTGGAACCTCCAGACCGACTACACGCATCCCTGGGGGACCGGTACAAAGCTCGAGACGGGATTCAAGGGAACCATGCGGTCGACCGCGGACAACTCCACCGTCGCGTTTCTCGATTCCTTGAGCGGAGTCTACACGCCCGACCCGAGTCGCGCGAATACGCTCGACTATCGTGAACGGATCGGCGCCGTCTACGCCGTGCTCTCGCAACAAATAGGGAAATTCCAAACACAGGGCGGACTGCGGCTCGAGGAAGCGGCGACCCGATTCAGGCTGCCGACCGTGGGTCAGTTGTTCGACAATCGTTATGCGAGTGCGTTCCCAAGCGCGATACTCTCTTACAATTTCACCGACATGCGGCAGGTGAAACTGAGTTACTCGCGACGGATCAGTCGTCCGAATCCATGGCAGCTGAGCCCGATCGTGAATCGGCAGGATGCGCGTCATCAATTCCATGGCAATCCGTCGCTTCGCCCGGAGTACACCGACGCGATGGAGATCTCATTCCAGGACACGCGCTCCTGGGGATCCATGCAGATCAATCCATATCTGCGGAAGACTGCGCACGCCGTCCGCTACATCCAGACGATCGATTCAACCGGTATTTCTGTCGCCACTTTCGATAACGTGGCCAGCACGCTTGTAACGGGTACTGATCTCAACGTTACGTACCGCCGCGCAGCACTCACCCTCTTCGGCGGCGGCAGCGTCTACCGCTATAGCAGCGACGCGTCGAACCTTGCAGGCAATCTTTCGACACACTCCGTCGTCTGGAACGCACGGGTGAACGCGACAGTAAAGTTGTCCCCGGTGACGGACCTGCAGGCCTTCGCCAACTATCGCGCGCCTTCGAAAACAGAGGGCGGATCACAGACGGCGTTCGTCTATATGAACTACGCGCTGCGCCGCAAGCTTTGGGGCGACAAGGGCAGTGTGACGCTCCGCGTCGCGGATCCATTCAATCTGATGTCTTATGGCTTTCGAACGGCCGACGGTCGAGTCATCGAATTGAACGAGCAGCACTTCGGGCAGCGGGGGCTATTCGTCTCGATGTCTCGAACTTTCGGTCAAGCGCTCAAGCTCCGACCCCAGCAGCAGGACGAACCCCAGGGCGCCCCGCAACCAGGGCCAGGGTGATAGCCCAATCCCCGCCAGTTCATTTGCTGGCGTTCGTGGACTGGATGATCACGAACCGCTCACCATCGGGTGACACGTCGTACATCGTGTTGGGACCGATGTAATACTGCGCGTGAAACAGGACGAGCTGCGTCCCGATCTCCGGCGCGCCCTTGCCCATCGCATCGAGTTGGACCGCCACAAGTGCCCCGTCGTTCCAGTAGTACAACTCTCGCCCGTCACCGCGCCAGACGGGATGCGCGCCGCCGTTCCGCGAGATGAACACGCGACGTGTGGGATGCGGATACGAGTCGAGATAAACCTCCATCCGCCCTGACTCGTCGGACGTGTACGCGACCCACCGCTCGTCGGGCGAAACGCGCGCTGCCGTCTCATCCGCCGACGTCGTCGCGTACGGCCAAGGCGTCGAGCCGTCAGCAGGTTGCACCAGGATGTCGTGCTGGTTGCTGCCCGTTTCCTCCGTGACGAGCAGCGCGCTGCCATCGCGCAGCCAATCGCTCGCGTATTGTGTCCCCTCGCGCGTTGCCAGCACGCTCGGCTCGCCCGCGCCAACCGGGCGCACCTGCAAGTCCTTCCCATCGGGAGCGCTCACCGAATACGCGACCGTCCTACCCTGCGCGCCCCACTGCGGGTCGTTGCTATCATTGCCGTCGTCGGTGAGGCGACGCGTTTTGCCAGCATCGAGATCCGTTACCCACACATCGCTCGTGGTCCGGCCGCTGCCGAACGCGCCGTACGCTACCTGGCGACCGTCCGGCGAAAAGCGCGGCGTCCACGGCCGGTTCGCCGGGATCGTGCGCAGCGGACGACCCGTGCGATCGAAGACGGTGAGGGACATGTCTTCATCCTTCGCCGACTGCGACTCGTTGCCGGCGATCGGCTGCCACGCCACCGCGGGCACGGCGTCGGGCAAGCGCTCCACGAATGGCGAGCGGGCGAGCTCCCAGCCAGCCAGGAGGCCGACGGCGAGCACGACGCCGACCGCGTACAGCATCGCGCGTGCGGACACCATGCGCGCGCGTGGCGGACCCGCGTGACCACCGCCGGTGCGCGCGCGTGACGGACCGCCGCGGAGCGGCACCGCGAGCGCCGCCGCGAATGCTCCCGCGCTCGGGAACCGTTCATCCGGTTCCTTTGCCAGCGCCCGGCGTACCGCGGCATCGAGCGAGGGCGAGACGTCGGCGCGACGCGCAGCCAGCGAGATAGCCGGCTCGTTCATCGCATTCCGCGGCATCTGATGAGACGCCGCAAATGGCGACTCGCCGGCGAGCATCTCGTGCAGGACCGCGCCGAGCGCGTAGACGTCGGTGCGCGCGTCGATGGGGCGGTCGCCTGCGGCTTGTTCCGGCGCCATGTACGAGGGGGTGCCGAGTGTGATGCCCGTGCGCGTGATTCGCGCGCCACCGGCATTCTCGAGCGCGAGGGCGATCCCGAAGTCGGCGACCAGGGCATGGCCGCTCTGCAGCAGGACATTCTCGGGCTTCACGTCGCGGTGCACGACGCCATGTCGGTGCGCATACTCGAGCGCATCCGCCATCTCGCGCACGAGTTGCACGGCGTCATCCACGGGGAGGCGACGCTCACGCGCGAGCCGCGAGCGCAGAGTCTCGCCTTCGACGAAGGGCATGACATACCACACCAGCCCCTCCGCGCTCCCCGAGTCGAACAGCGGGAGGATGTGCGGGTGCTGGAGCGATGCGGTGACGCGGATCTCCTCGAGGAACCGCTCCGCGCCGACGGCCGCCGCGAGCTCCTCACGCAGCACCTTGATCGCGACCCAGCGGCCATGCCGAAGGTCCCGCGCGAGGTGCACAGTGGCCATGCCGCCGTGTCCGATCTCGCGCTCGATCTGATAGCGCCCCGCGAGCGCGCTCGCGAGTCGCGCGGTGAGTGATGGCGGCGCGATTCCGCGGGCCATTATTTCGGCGGCTGGTCGATTGAGGAAGTCGCCGACACGATCATGCACGGCGAGCAGTGATGCGACTTCGCGCCGGAGATCCGCGTCGCCGCCGCACGCCTCCGCAACGAAAGCATCGCGTTGCGCCGGTTCGCAGGAGAGCGAGGCACGAAGGATCGCGTCTACCACAAGCCACCGCTCGGGTGTCATCGGTGACGACGGGCGGTCCGCGTCTGCGTTCAACGACGGGGTGGTCACCGGTCGAGCTCGCGGCGAAGCCACATTCGCGCGATGGCCCATTCGCGCCCGACGGTCGCCGTCGAGACGCCGAGCGCGTCCGCGGCTTCGGGGATGCTGAGTCCCGCGAAGTAGCGCAACTCGACGAGCTTGGCCTTCTGCGGATCGAGCACCGCGAGCCGGGCGAGAGCGTCGTCGAGCGCGATCACATCCAACGGATCGATAGGCGTGCCCTGTCCTGGGGGCGCACCGGACGCCGCGGCGAAGAAGTCCCCGTCCCCCAGCGAGACTTGCACGCCGGCGCCGCCTCGCTTGAGCGCGTGGCGCGTGCGCGCGTGGTCCAGCAGCACGCGCCGCATCGTCTGGGCGGCGATGGCGAAGAACTGGGAGCGACTCTCCCAGCGCGCATCATGCTGATCGGCGAGACGCAGCCACGCCTCGTGCACGAGCGCGGTAGGCTGGAGGGTGTGTCCCTCGTTCTCGCGCCGCAACACGAGCTGCGCCTGGCGGCGAAGCTCCTCGTACACGAGCCGGACGAGCGAGTCGCTCGCCTGAGCGTTGCCCGCGCTCCACGCGCGCAGGAGCTCGGTGACTCCGTGCACTTCGTGCCGCGCTGGGCCGGCGGCGTTGGCGGTCGGTACAGGGGAAGGCGTTGGGGCGACGTCGGTTGGCGTGATGGGCATGGTCACCCTGGTCGATGATCGGGTGGTGTCTCCCCCATTGGACAGCGCGGTCGCTGATTGGGTTTGACTCACTTCTGCGCGCTATGGGAAGAGGCGCGACACGCGCCGGTTCCCATCACAGGAGATACCAATGACTACGTCAGCCCGACGTGCTTTCGTTTCAATCGCCGCAACAATGACCATCACGCTCGCGCTTGGCGGCTGCATTGCCTCGTCACCGCGCCAGCTGAACAGCGAACGGATGTCGATTGATGCTCTTCCGCTCAACATCCGCTTCGACAACTTCGCCAGTGAGAGGGTGGACGTGTATCTCATCGGAGTGAAGCGCGAGTGGTTGCTCGGCCGAGTTGAGCCGGGAGGGATTGCGAGCCTGCGGATTCCCCAGGAGGCGCTCGACAAAGGCTCGATGTACGTGCGCCTCGCGGTTATCGCGGGGGAGCCGCTGACATTTGAGGCGGCGCGGAATCCGCGCGCCAAGCTGACCGTCGCCCAGCCGGCATCCACAATTCTGTCGCAGCAATGGAGCTTCTCGCAGGGCGAGCTCAGATCGCTAGCACGGTAGTCCGCAACGTTTGTGGTTACTGTTTGCGGTCACCTACTGCTGACAGCGCGCGAACGGGCTATCGGGCTTCGGCTTGTCCACCATGACGCGGTGGTCGAGGTTACCCACCTTCAGCGCGATGTCATACACCAGCTGATCCACGCGAGCCATGTGACCGTACTGGATGTATTCCGGTTCATCCGTCACCTGGTGGTAGTCCGCGTGCCCACCAGTGGTAAAGAAGACGACTGGAATACCATACCGCGCGTAGTTTGCGTGATCGCTGCGGCAGTAGATGTTCTGCGGATGTCCGTTCGCGTCCATCGAGTAATCGAACTTGAACGGCATCTTCTCCGCCCCGTTCACCTGCTCCACGATGTCGCCGAGCTCAGTCGAGAGGCGCCGCGAGCCAACGAGCTGTACATAGTTCTCGGCCCCGAACAATTCCTGACCGTCCTTGTTCTTGCCGGTGACGTCCGTCGCCGCACCGCGGCCCACCATGTCGAGATTGAGGTCCGCAATGATCGAGTCGCGTGGCACGGTGGGATGGTTGGTAAACCATTCCGAGCCCCACAATCCCTTCTCTTCGCCCATCTGCCAGATGAAAATCAGCGAGCGCTTTGGTTTGACCGAGCCCTTTGCAAAGGCCTCGGCAATTTCCATGATGGACACGGTGCCCGAACCGTCGTCGTCGGCGCCGTTGCTGATGGAATCGAGGCGCGCGGGATATACGCGGCGCAGCGAATCCTTGATCGCGTTGATGCGGGTCCACTGCTCCGGAGTCGGAGGCGTGGCGGACCGGCTATCCGCACCCTCCACGCGAGCGACCAAGTTGTACGCCTTGGTCGAATCGTGCTCGACCACGCCGTTCGCCACGCCGATGTGATCGGAATGCGCGCCGATCACGATGTACTCGTTCCTGAGCTTCGGGTCAGTGCCGTCGAGAATGGCGACGACGTTGCGTGTGGGCTGCGCAGAGTACTGCACCTTCACGTCGATCGTGGCGGAGCCGCCTTTGTCGCCTAACTTGGCATTTTCTACGGGTCTGCCAAGCATCGTTGCGGCGGTTGCCGACGACACCGCGAGCGTGAGCGGACCACCGGCACCCTGACCACCGCGTCCACCGGGTCCACCGGTTCCCGCTCCGTTGGTCGCCGCATAGGCCGCGCGTCCGTCGTTCTGCACCGTGTCATTGAGCACGTATCGAAGGCGCGGCTGAGTGATCGTGGGACTGACGAGTGCGATCGCCTCAGCGCCGGCCAAGGCCGCGCCGAAACCACGGATGCCACGCGCATTTGCCGGTCCGGTCAGTACGACGATCTTTCCGCGCGCATCCTCCGCACTGAGCGCGTTGACGGTATCACCCAGTACTCCGCCGAATACAACATCGGCCGTGATCTTCCGGTCGGCCGTCGCGCCCCCAGGGTAGAAATCCACATCCGTGCGGAACGTCTTCCCCCCGCTCACAATCGTCGACGTGCTGGAAACGACCCGCGCTGATACCGGCATGGCCTGGAAGTACGTGCCATTGTCGCCCGCGGGACGCAGCCCAAGTCGGCGAACCTCGCGCTCGATCCAGGCGGTCGCGTGGATGGCGTCGGGAGTCCCGGCCTCTCGGCCGCGCAGGGAATCGTCCGCGTAGATGTATAGCCGCGTCATGAGATCGCACGCCGTGATGGCGGTGACGGTGGGGCCACCCTGGTACGTGAGCGGCATCGTCGCGCCAGGCGTCGTTGCTGGACAGCTTTGTTGGGCGGAAAGGGGCAGCGATGTAGCAACGAGGGCAAGCGTCGCCGCCAGCGCGGCACGCAGAAGGAAACGGTGTGTCACAAGAAGTCTCGGTGTTTGCGGTAGGAGGGAAAGGGACGCATGCAGCCGGGCCGTGAATCATACGCGCGAGAGCTTGCTGGTGTTCAGCGGGACGGTAGAATCCATCCCTCTCACCACCACCGCGCATCGGAGATCACATGAAACGAGTCACTGGCATCGGCGGCATTTTCTTCAAGGCCAAGGACGCTCCATCACTTCAGGCCTGGTACAAGCGGCACCTGGGAATCGATGTCCAGGTCTGGGGCGGAGCTTC
>DATHHC010000118.1:0-7148 GCA_035317285.1 Gemmatimonadaceae bacterium
CCGCGCGATCTCCACGAGCGCGCGGCGCTGCCGCCGCAGCATCGCCAGACGACGCACGCGGCCTTCACTGGCATTGTAGTCGAGCGGATTCGCCTGCGATTCGAGCGTCGTTATTTCCTTCTCGACGCCTTCGGACGTCTCCCGGCCGGCGCTGCGATCCATGTCGGAGAGCGAGAGCGCGAGCTGCTGCACCCTTCTGAACACCGCATCGGCGGATGCCGCGACTTCGGGAATCTGATCTCTGTCGTCCTGCGGCATGTTGAGGAGCTGGCGATGGATCTCGCGATGATCGTTCTCAGCCTCGCGAATCGCGGATCCGTACCGCGAGTCCGCGAAGGGAGCTGGCGATCCACCGGGAACCGGGCTCAGCGGGTTCAGGCTCGTGGTCGGGCCACCTATCCTCGGGTAGGGTTGAAACGGCTGCATGCTTGGGAGAGGAGCCATCGGCGAGAACATTCCCTGCCCTCGCGATCGCGCCCGCGCCCGAACCTGCTCGCGCTTCTTGTCGTCGAACAGCGCCCGCGCATCATCGATCGTCTCAGCGGCGACATCGAAGATCAGGCGGTTGCGTGGCTGACGGAACACGTCGCGCCAATCGTATCCGGCGGCCCACAGCTTCGAGTACTTGAACGCGAGGGCCACGGTCCAGATCACCGTGAGCGCGATGAAGTCGTGGTTCGAGAAGAGCGAAATCGGCACCAGGATCGCATTCACGGCGAGATAGGGCGCGAGCTTGCGCCGGAAAGAAACCACTCTCGGCTCTTCCCACCTTCTCATTTCCTCCACGCTCGGCTGCGAGGACGCGTACTGCGTCTGCGCGGGCGTGTAACGATCGCGCAGCGGCTCTGTGATTTCCCGCTCGCGCGTATTGGCGCGCGATGCGGCCGTCGAAGCTGCTGACGACGCGCGTGTCGCAAGCGTCGGCATCGAGCCACCGTCGAGTGCGACCGCGAAGGCAGCCGCGTTCGGGAACCGATCGGCAGGATCCTTCTCGAGGCACATCATGACCGCCCTCGAGAGATCCTGCGGCAGGTCGGGCCAGCGCTCGTCTACCGGGATCGGCCTCTCGGAGAGATGCTTCACCAGCATTGACGGCGTGTTGTTGGCGACGAAGGGCGGCTGGCCGCACAGCATCTGGTAACCGACGACGCCGAGCGAGTAGAGATCGCTGCGGCCGTCGATGGCGCTATCTCCGGCGGATTGCTCCGGAGACATGTAGGCCGGGGTCCCAATCGCCATTCCCGTCGCGGTGAGCCGCGAGTCTCCGCTGTCGGTGAGGGCGCGCGCGATGCCGAAGTCCGTCACCATCGCGCGACCGGTCTCCTCGTCGATGATGATGTTGTCCGGCTTGATATCGCGGTGGATGACGTTGCGGTTGTGCGCGTAAGAGAGCGCATCGGCGACTTCGCGCAGAATCCGCCGCACTTCGACGGGCGCAATCGGCCCGTGCTGCTGAAGCCGCTGGCCGAGGTTGTCGCCCTTGATGTACGCCATGACGAAGTAGACGAGATTGTCGCGCTCTTCGACGGTATAGATCGGGACGATGTTGGGATGATTGAGCTGGGCGGCTGTCTCGGCTTCGCGCAGGAATCGTTGCCGGATGTCGGCGCGGAAACTCAGCTCCGGCGGCAGGACCTTGATCGCAATCTCGCGCTTGAGACGTCTGTCTCGAGCACAATACACGATGCCCATACCGCCGCGACCGACCTCGCTCTCTAGCTCATAGTTTGCAGAGAGGACCTGAGCCACATGTGTACCGAGCTCGTCGGTTGGACTAATTGGCATTTGGCCGCGTCAATTCAGCAGTTCCACGTTGCGATTCGTGCCGTGCTGGCGTAAAACAATGAGAGCAAAAGATGCAGTAACGGAGGTCCCCGGAGTAGTATCTAAATAAGAATCTTGTTCTCGGTAATGACAATGGCACAGCGTCAAACACTACCCGTTCTCCCTTTGAGGGGGACAGTGATTTTCCCGGGCCTTACCCAGCCGATAGCGGCAGGACGGCCTTCAACTCTTCGCGCGATCGAGTCGGCCCTGAAGGGCGACCGTCTTGTGTTCGCTGTCGCACAGCGCGACAACTCCGAGGAGCCTACCGCGGACATCCTGTATTCGATGGGCGTAATTGCGCGCATCGGTCAGATTCAGCGTGGGCTTGGCGGCGTTCAGCTTCTTTTGCAGGGCGAACAGCGGGCGACCGCCCTTCAGTATTCGACCGCTGACGGATTTCTCAGCGCAGTAACCGTTCCGGCAGAGGAGATGACCCCTCAAACTGAGAACGATCCAGCCTTTACGGCGTTACAGAAAGAGACGCGTGAGCGTGCGGCTGAGCTGGGCGAGCGCAGAGGACTTCCAGAGGAAGTCGTGCACCAGGTGCTCGATTCCGTCACCGAGCCGGGCCGCTTTGCCGATCTGGTCGCCGGCTACATCGAGCTTCCTGTCCCCGAAAAGCAGGGACTGCTCGAGACATTGAGCGTGGAAGAGCGGCTTCGCCGCGTGCTTGTCCACGTCCAGCGGCAGGTTGGACTCCTCGAGGCGCAGGAAGACATCAAGTCGCAGGTCCAGGAGGAACTGGGCGAGCGCCAGCGCGAGATGTACCTGCGCGAGCAGCTCAAGGCGATTCAGAAAGAGCTGGGCGACGACGACTCGAGCAAGGAGATCACGGATCTTCGCGACAAGCTCGCAAAGCTGGAGCTCTCGAAAGAGGCGCGCGCGGAAGTCGAGCGCGAGCTGGGCAGGCTCGAGAGAGCCGGCCGCGAGTCCATGGAAGCGCAGGTGATCCGCACGTACCTCGAATGGATCGCGGAGCTCCCCTGGAACAAGAGGTCCGATGACCAGCTCGATCTAAGGCGTGCGGAGACGGTGCTCGAGGAGGACCACTACGGGCTCAAGGATGTGAAGGATCGCGTCCTCGAGTTTCTGGCAGTGAGACAGTTGCGCGCAAGCCAGCTCGCGGACGAAGTCGAGAAGACGGGCGAAGTGCCCGCCGCTCGCCTGTTCGCCGACAAGGACGATGCTACGCCGTCGCTCGCCATCGGAGAAAAGGGAGACCGTCCGATCACCGACAAGGTGGAGGCGAAGTCGCGCGCGATGGCGAAGGGACCGATCCTTCTTTTCATCGGACCGCCCGGCGTCGGCAAGACGTCGATCGCGAAATCGATTGCGAGATCGCTTGGCCGCGAGTACGTCCGCGTGGCCCTCGGCGGCGCGCGTGACGAAGCGGACATCCGCGGACACCGTCGCACTTATGTGGGTGCGATGCCGGGCAGAATCATCCAGGGACTCAAGCAGGCCGGGACGAGAAACCCCGTCTTCCTGCTCGACGAAGTGGACAAGCTCGGCACGTCGTACCAGGGTGACCCGTCGAGCGCTCTGCTCGAAGTCCTGGATCCCGCCCAGAACGACACGTTCACCGATCACTATCTCGGCATTCCGTTCGACCTGAGCGAAGTGTTGTTCATCGCGACCGGAAACTTCGTCCAGAACATCCCCGGCCCGCTGCTCGACCGCATGGAAGTCGTGGACTTCGCGGGCTACACCGAGAAGGAAAAGGCCGAGATCGCGAAGAAGTACCTGTTGCCGCGGCAGCTCGAGGAATCGGGGCTGAACGACAAGAACATCACGTTCACCGACGACGCAATCATGTCGGTGGTATCGAGCTACACTCGTGAGAGTGGAGTGCGGCAGCTCGAGCGTCAGATCGGCGCGGTGGCGCGGAAGCTCGCGCGCAAGATCGCATCGAGCGAGGAAGTCGAACACACGGTCGACGCCGAATCAGTCAGAGAGCTGCTCGGCAGGCCGCGCGTTCATCCGGAGCACGCGTTGCCGGAGAGCGAAGTCGGAATCGCGACCGGTATGTACTACACGCCAATGGGCGGGGACATCATGTTCGTCGAAGCGTCGATCCGGCGGTACTACGGTAGTCGCGAGGCAGACGGACAGACCGCGGTCGGTCCTGGCGGACCTGTGTCCCTGATTCTCACCGGCCAGCTGGGCGATGTGATGAAGGAGTCGGCGCGCGCGGCGTTCACATACGCCACGAACAACGCGGCGGCGCTGGGGATTCCACGGGACAGGCTGGGCGCGATCGAAGCGCACATCCACGTCCCCGCGGGAGCGATTCCAAAGGACGGACCGTCCGCCGGCATCGCGATCGCGACAGCGCTCGTGTCGGAGATGGCTGATCGTCCAGTGAGACAGGACGTGGCGATGACGGGCGAAATCACGCTGCGGGGTCGTGTGCTGCCGATCGGTGGTTTGAAGGAAAAGGTTCTCGGAGCGCACCGTGCCGGGATCAAGACCATCATCATCCCGAAGGGAAACGAGGCGGACATCGAGGACGTTCCTGAGGAAGTTCGCAAGACGCTCTCGTTCCACCCGGTGGAGACGCTGAGCGAAGTGCTCAAGATCGCGCTCGTGCCGGCGGATTCGGTTGAACCGGCGGCGCCGCTCGAGATGGCGGAGGTCGCGTAGTTGAAAAGCAGCTAACTGCGGACTGCGGACTAACTGCGGACTGCGGACAAAACGGGGAGCCATCACTGGCTCCCCGTTTTTCATTTGCGGAACCGCCCTAGTCCCAAGTGAAGGTGGCTACGGCACCGGCGGGCAACGCGTAGCGAATGGCGTTTCCTCCGGAGTGCACGGCAAAGGTTACCTCGGCCGATGCGGTGTTGAGAACAATGAGAACCTTCGAGCCGTCGTCGGCGTTCTTGAAGGCGACGCTCTGTAGACCGCTCACGTTGGTGGTCGACGCGATGCGGTGTGCGCCGGGCCTGACGAACTGGCTGGCATGGGCGAGCGCGTAGTACTCGACGTTACGCGTGACAAAACCGTTGGCCGAGTTGATCGTGATCACGCCGCGGCAGTTGCCACACCCGCCGAGATGGGGGCCCGCGTTCTCGTCGAGCGCGAGATTCCAGAACGCTACGCCCTTGGCCCACCCTCGAGTGCTGCCGATGATGAGCTGACCAACGAGGAACTTCAGGTTGTCGCCGAACACAGGTGCCCAGGCACCACCAGAGCATTCGGTGAAGTAGGCATCTTTCGAGGGATAGGCCGCATGCACGTTCTCCTGAACGCCGACGTTGCCCGCATAGCAGTGCCAGGCGACGCCACTCACATATTTTCGTGCGGCACTGTCGGCGAGAACGGCAAGCGGCGAGCTCGGCAGATCCCAGTTGTGGTCCCAGTCGAGAATCAGCGCCTGAATGCCCGCTTGTTCGAAGAGTGGTCCAACGTGCTTGCCGATCACCTCGGCGCGGGCCGGTGGATCGAGCCGCATGCCCGGATAATCCGCCGGCTCATATGCGGGCTCGTTCTGCATCGTCACGGCAAAGATCGGAACTCCCTCCGCCGTATACCCCTCGATGAACTTGCGAAAATATTGCGCAAAGGAATCGTAGAACTCAGGGCGGAGTGTGCCCTGGATCAGGCTTCCCGTCGTCTTCATCCAGCCCGGTGGACTCCACGGCGAGGCGACGAGCTTGAGCTGCGGATTGATCGCCAGCGCCGCCCCGAGCGCGGGTAGCTTGTCGGCGCGATCCTCACTGATCGAGAACTGAGCGAGTGTGGAATCGGTTTGTCCCGCCGGCATATCGTCGTAGCTGTAGTCGTGCGTGGAAAAATCCGACGCACCCATGGGCACGCGCACGAAGCTCAAGCCGATGCCCGGATTGCGACCAAATAGCTCGTGGAGAATTGCATCGCGCTGGGCGCCGAGCTTGTGCTGGATGAGATATGCCGATGCATCGGTCATCGCCGCGCCAAAACCGACGATCTCCTGGTAGCTCGTTCCCTCATCCACATCGATGACTATGGATGATGCATCCCCAGATCGGATGACTACATCGGGCTGCTGGGAGAGCAGTTGCGACTGGTCGGCCGTGGTGAGCCATACCTCCGCCGTCGGACCCGAAGGCGTTCCACCGCCTCCGGGGTCGACCGCGGTATTGCCTCCGCACCCTGCTGCCAGGAATCCGGCAAGGATGACGCAGCGGGCACGCCGGGCTCGTTGGGCCCGGCGGCCGCAGAATAGCCTTTGCAGCGTCACCAGCCGGGGTTTTGCGTCAGCTTGCCGTTGCTGTTGATCTGCCCGTCCGGGATGGGAAAGAGATTGCTTGGAGCCCCATGAACCCCCGTCTCACCCGGGAAGAGTGTCTGCATTTGCGCAGTCTTCGCCTGGACTACGGCATCGAGGATTCCCCAGCGCGACAAGTCGAACCAGCGCTGGCCTTCGAAGGCAAACTCACGGCGGCGCTCGACGCGAATGGAATCCGTCAGCGCGGCCGCGCCAAGACCGGATACACCCGGAATCCCGGCGCGCGAACGAACTTGGTTCAGCGCCGCCTCCGCCGACCCGTTGGTCGCGGTACCACCCGAGTTCACCGCCTCGGCGTAGATCAGCACAACGTCCGCATACCGCTGGATGATCCAGTTGTTCGGCATCTGCTGCCAGGAGCGGGCGGTCATGTCCTTGCTGTCCGTTTCGTCAATCCACTTGTGGAATGCCGCGCCATTCGGCACTCCCCACGTCACGGTCTCACCCAGCGCGGTTGTATACGGGGACGTCATGTAAGTGGCGCCATTCCCACGCTGATCGTTCGTCGAGTAAAGCGCTATCAGGTCCGGATTCACCTGGATCAGGCCGTAAGCGTCCCCACCCGGAAATCCGGAAGGAAGAGTGAAAAGCGTCTGAACACTGCCTACGACGCCGGGGGTCTGCTCCGGCGCGCCGTAGTTGATCTCGAAGATGCTCTCCGGGTTCGTGTACTCCAGCGAGATTTTGAAATTGTCGAGCCAACGCGCGTTGAGCGAGTAACTGCCGGACGACATCACCTGTCCCGCGTACTTGGCAGCGTTGTTGTAGTCCTTCTGATTGAGATAGACCTTGGCGAGGAGCGAAGTCGCGGCGCCCGAAGTGGCTCGGCCGAGGTCCGCTCCCGAGTAGGACGGCGGAAGGTCGTTCATCGCCGTCTGTAGATCGCTCACGATCAGAGCATAGACCTCAGCGGCCGGGGTTCGCGGGATCTGGGCGTCGGCCACCGACTTTGCCTCTTTATCCATCAGCGGAACGTCGCCGAACATCCGGACAAGCTGGAAGTACATCAGCGCGCGCAGGTAATGCGCCTCGCCGAGCACACGATTGCGCTCGG
>DATHHC010000119.1:0-2925 GCA_035317285.1 Gemmatimonadaceae bacterium
CTACACGAGCACCGGGACGGGGCCGTACAACGATGAGTTCGATCCCATCGTCGTGGACGAGTGGCACACCCTCGCCTACCAGGAAAT
Source organism: Gemmatimonadaceae bacterium (assembly GCA_035317285.1). Taxonomy (GTDB): domain Bacteria; phylum Gemmatimonadota; class Gemmatimonadetes; order Gemmatimonadales; family Gemmatimonadaceae; genus UBA4720. The sequence continues at coordinate 88 of DATHHC010000119.1, forward strand.
TACCGAGCTGACGCGCCGAGGATTGCCGGGAGTGTGGACGCACGGGTTCTACGATGGGTGGGCGCCGAACTACACGCTCCTCGCCGTCGCGAATCTTCACAACTCGATCGGTCGCTTTTACGAGACGTATACCTCGAGCGGCGCGGGCTGCACAACGGTGAGACTCCCCGCCACCGATACGTCGCGCCGGTGGGACCGGCCGAATCCACCAGTGAACGGGCTCAGGTGGTGCATCAGGAGCAACATCAACTACCAGCAGTCGGGCGCACTCATCGCGCTCAAGTACACCGCCGATCACCACGAGACGTTTCTCGAGAACTTCGTCGCGAAGGGCGAGCGGATGATCGAGCGCGGGCGTACAAGTGCGCCGTACGCGTTTGTCGTTCCGCGAAATCAGCGTCACGCCGCGGAAGCTGCCGATCTCGTAAACCTTTTCCGCGCGCAGGGGACTGAAGTGAGCGTCGCGACGAGCGACTTTGCGCTCAAGGGTCCGAGCGCCCGCCCGCGACGCGGTGCGGCTGCTGCTGGTGCTGCTGATTCTGCTGCAACGAGCAAACCCGCAGCTGACTCGGCGGTGCAAGTTCATTCTGGCGACTGGATCGTCCGGCTCGATCAACCGTACTCCGGAACCGTCCGCACGCTGCTCGCCATCCAGCGCTTCAAGGCCGACGATCCGCCTCCGTATGACGACACCGGCTGGACCCTCGACGAGCTGCGCCACGTGCAGACGCTCAAAATCTCCGACTCGACGATCCTGTCGAAGCCGATGCAGATGCTCACGGCCGACGCGCACGTCGACGGCAACGTAAGCAGCGGCTCGGGCCCCCTTCTCGTCCGCCACCTCGGCGACTGGCGCTCTGCGGTTCTTCCATGGAAGGCTGCGGCTGGCACAGTGAGCATCGCGGAGGAAGCATTCACGTCCGGTGGAGTGAAGTACCCAGCCGGGACATTTATCATCAACAACCCCAGCGACGCGACGCGCAACGTGGTCAAGTCGCTCGGGTTGACAGGCGTCGCCGCAGGCAGCGCAGTCAGCGGGCGGCAGCATTCGATCCGCGTTCCGCGCGTCGCGCTCATGCACTCGTGGCTCGAGACCCAGAACGAAGGTTGGGTGCGCTACGCCTTCGACCAGATGGGCATCCACTACACCTACATCAGCGACCAATCGCTGCGCCAGGCTGGGCGGCTCGACAAGTTCGATGTCGTCGTCTTCCCGCACGTCAGTGGAAATCCGAATGCGCTGGTGAACGGCCGGCCGATGGTCGGTCCGCCAATTCCGTGGAAGAAATCGGCGCTGACGCCCAATCTCGATCTGTGGGATCAGACGGATGATATCCGTCCGGGCATGGGCCTCGACGGAGCAGCGGCGCTGAAGAGATTCGTCGAGCGCGGCGGTCTGCTGCTGACCTCGGGCAACTCGAGCGTTCTTCCGATCACGCTCGGCTTCAACCCGTCAGTGAGCCAGACGATAACGACGCGCCTCAACGCGCGCGGATCGGTGATTCGCGTTCAGCCCGCGCCCGACGCCGGCCGCAGCCCAATACTGTATGGCTACGAGAGTGCGAGCTTCCCGATCTATTTCAGCCAGGCGCCCGTTCTCAGCGTGCAGGGGAGGGATACGGTTGTCCGGGAAGGTCGAGATCCCACGTTCGATGCGCAGCAGGAGCGGATGCGGGCGCGGACGATTCTGCGATTCCACGAGAAGGCCGATTCCCTGCTCGTCTCCGGACTTCTCGTCGCGGGTGATGAGCTCGCGGGCAAATCCGCGGTCGTAGATGCGCCGGTCGGATCAGGTCATGTCGTAATGTTCGGAATCAGGCCGATGTGGAGATGGGAATCGCAGGGGAGCTTCGCGCTCGCGCTCAATGCGATCGCGAATTGGGATCATCTGGGCTTCTAGCGATTCCTGACCACGCCACCTTTCACTCTCATGCTCCATACACATATGCGCCTTCACCATAGCCTGTTTTTCGTGGTCGCCATTGCAGGTAGCGTATTCGCCCAAGACGTCACATCAGTTTCCGGGCGTGTCACCTCCCAGAATACGCTCTTCGAGGAGCAGTACCAGTCGGACCTCCGCAACTTTCCTGAGCGCGCGACCGCCTTCGGCGACTTACGCTACAACGACAAGCTGGCCGAGTACTCACTCGAAGCCATCGCTAAGCGTCACAACGCCGATCAGGGATTCCTTACGCGGCTGGAAGCCATACCGACTTCGGGCTTCTCCGAGCAGGACAAGCTCTCCCACGAACTCCTTGTTCGCGTCCTGCAGCAGCGGCTCGCCGACTTCGACCTGAAAGAGTACGAGATGCCGATCAACCAGTTCAACGGCATCCACTTGGGCCTCGCTGATCTGCCGCTGTCCGCTCCTTTCGGAACGATCAAACAGTACGAGGACTACATCGCGCGACTTCACCAGGTGCCGCGTGTCCTCGATCAGACAGCCCAGGTCATGCGCGCCGGTGCAAGCTACGGGCTCATGCCCGTCCGATTCCTGCTCGAGAAAATCCCCGTGCAGATTCAGGGCATCATCGACGCCAATCCATTTCTCGTTCCGACCAGGAAGTTTCCAGCGACCATCTCTGCCGCGGACCAGCAGCGACTGACCCAACAGATCACCGACGCGATCAACACTGACGTCATCCCGGCGTACAAGACTTTCGCGACCTTCGTCGGCAGCGAGTACGCGCCTCGTGGTCGCACAACACTGTCCGTCACTTCTCTGCCCGACGGCCAGAAGCGCTACGCAAACAACATCTACGGCCGGACCACCACCCGCATGACGCCGGACGAGATCCATCAACTCGGTCTCCGCGAGATCGCCCGCATTCAGGCCGA
>DATHHC010000120.1:0-4100 GCA_035317285.1 Gemmatimonadaceae bacterium
GGCCCGCGATAAATGATGGTGCTGCCCTGAAGCCAGCTCACCATCCTGATCGTTCCCGCGTCCACGTTGCGGAGGAACGAAGAAACGATGAGTGGAATTACGCCAAGCACGCCGACCAGAACGGCGGCGACGATGATCAGCATTTGCGTCATGTGAGTGCGTTCCTTTAGTTACGGTTGGCGCCGCTCGAATCCGTCTCACCGAGACGGATGCGCGACACCGTACAGCGATTGCGCGAATCATCTACTTCCTCAATACGGACAATGTCCCCTGCCCGGATTCGAACACCGGCCTTGCGGTCACCGAGCAGCTGGGTACCGAGCACCTGTACTACTTCGCCGCCCAGCTCCAGCGCAATCAATCCATTGCCGTTGGCATCGAATCCCGTCACCGCCCGTCCCTCCGACATGAGCGCGGACTCGAGGGTCTGCGCCGGCTGGGACTCAAAGCGGAAGAGCTGGTTAAAGAGCGGGCGAACGACGAACGCCTCGAATCCCATCCCGCCGAGGGCCGCGATTGGCAGCGCGAGAACGGGTCCGATGAGCCGCTCCACAATCAGGCCGGTGGCGCCGAACCCCACCAGGAAATTGAACATGACGCGCGGCGAGAGCCACGAAAAGACACTCGTCTTCCAGCTTTCAGGATGAAGCTCGTGGGTGTGTGAGCTGCCCGCTCCGTGAGTGTGGGCGTGCGACGGAGCAACGGGATGGCCGTGCGGGGGAGCGACCGAGTGACCGTGCGACGCTGGACCGGAGTGACCGTGCGGCGCGCCAATTCCATGCATCTCGTGGCCGCTCGTGTCGTGGCTGTGATGTCCTCCGCCGTGGCTGCCCGCAAATCCAAGGAACGCCATGGCTGCCATGCCGGCGCCCCCAAGAACCACACAGAAGATGTATAGGTCCATCTATTGAATGTAGGGAAATCCTCCACGGAAATCCCCGACGTCATCCTCCCCAAACAACTACGCCCAAACAAAACATCCCCGCACGGATATGCTCCGTACGGGGATGTTGTCAATCTTGCATCTGCTACGCAATCGGCCGGCGAGTTGGGCCTGTGTAGCTGCCCTCAAGCCGCTTCAGAGCGCTGGCACGATTCCGCTAAATCTCCTCCGGAACGGCAACAGTCTCCGGCAGCGCGAAATCCGTCTCCGTATCGCTCGCCAGTATCTCGGCGATCGTCGGCTCCGGCGGCAGCTCCGGCGCGGGTGGCACCGGTGCTCCCTCGATCTCCACTTCCTGGTAGCGGTACATGCCTGTACCGGCCGGGATCAGATGACCGATGATGATGTTCTCCTTGAGTCCGAGCAGCTCGTCCCGCGCGCCGCGAATCGCGGCGTCGGTGAGAACACGCGTCGTCTCCTGGAAGCTCGCCGCCGAGATGAACGACTGGGTCGTGAGACTGGCCTTGGTGATTCCGAGGAGCAGCGGCTCCGAAACCGCCGGCATCTCCTTGTGCTTCTTGGCCTTGTCGTTCGCTTCCCTGAAGGTCTGCTTGTCGACGTGCTCGCCCTCGAGGAACTCCGTCTCTCCGCTCTCGAGTACGCGCACCTTCTGAAGCATCTGCCGCACGATCACGCCAATGTGCTTGTCGTTGATCTTCACGCCCTGCAGGCGGTAAACCTCCTGCACTTCGTTGAGCAGGTACTCCTGAACCGCGCGCGGCCCCTTGATGCGTAGAATGTCGTGCGGATTCACCGGACCTTCGGAGAGACGGTCGCCCGCTCTCACCCAGTCGCCGGCGTGCACGCGAAGGTGCTTGCCGGCCCCGATCTCGTACAGCTGACCCGGCTCCTCCGTATCCACCGGCGTGTCCTTCGGCACGACTCTGATCTCGCGCTTGCCGCGCTTGATGTCGCCGAACCGAACCTCGCCGTCGATCTCGGAAATCGTGGCGGGATCCTTCGGACGCCGGGCTTCAAACAGCTCCGCGACGCGCGGCAGACCGCCCGTGATATCGCGGGTCTTGTACGCTTCTCTCGAGATCTTGGCGATGATCGTTCCGGCGCCAATCTTCTTGCCGTCCTCCACCGTGAGCTGCGCGCCCACCGGAATCACGAAATCGCGCAGGCGCTTTTCCTTGCCGCCCTTGGTCTCGATGATCTCGATGTGCGGGTGCAACTTCTTTTCCTTGTCTTCGATGACGACGGTCTGGCGGAGGCCGGTGAGCTCGTCGAGCTCCTCGGACACCGACTCACCCGGAATCAGGTCGACGAAGCGAAGAGTTCCTTCGACGTCGGCGATGATCGGATTTGTGTAAGGATCCCACGTGAAGATGATCTGGTCCTTCTTCACATCGTCGCCGTCCTTGACCATCAGGGTGGCGCCGAGTGGAACCTGGAGACGCGCGCCCACCGAGGCGTTGCGCTCGCCCGAGCTCTTGATCGTGAGCTCGCCTTCGTACGAAGTGACGATCCTGTGTCCGTCAGTATTGGTGACGACCACGAGCCTGTCTCCGTACTCGATCGTTCCCGCGACCTTCGACTTGCGCGCCGTCTGCTCGGCGATACGTGCCGCAGTTCCACCGATGTGGAATGTGCGGAGCGTCAGCTGAGTACCCGGCTCACCGATCGACTGCGCGGCGATGATTCCAACCGCTTCGCCCTTGTCGACCATTCCCATGGTCGCGAGGTTGCGGCCGTAGCACATCTGGCAGAGACCACGCTTCGCCTCACAAGTGAGAACGCTGCGAATCTTCACGGTCTCCAGACCTGACTCCTCGATGCCGCGAGCCATGTCCTCGTCGATGAGCTGACCTGCTTCGACCAGCAACGCACGCTGGCCGGACTCGTCAATTTCGTGAACATCGAAGATGTCCTCGGCCGCCACGGTGCCGACGATGCGCTCGGCCAGCGGCTCGATGATGTCCTCGCCTTCCTTCAGCGCTCCGACTTCGAGGCCAAGGATGGTTCCGCAATCCTCTTCCGTGATCGTCACATCCTGCGCGACGTCGACGAGGCGGCGGGTGAGGTAACCGGCGTCCGCCGTTTTCAGAGCGGTGTCGGCCAGACCCTTACGTGCTCCGTGGGTCGAGATGAAGTACTCGAGCACGGACAATCCTTCGCGGAAGTTCGACTTGATCGGGCTTTCGATGATCTCGCCGATGCCTCCGGTAAGCTTCTTCTGCGGCTTCGCCATCAGTCCGCGCATACCGGCGAGCTGACGGATCTGGTCGCGCGATCCACGTGATCCGGAATCGAACATCATGAAGACCGGATTGAATCCGTCGTTCGACTCGCGCATCGCGCGCACCATCGCGTCGGCAACGTCGTTGTTGGCGTGCGTCCAGGTGTCGATCACCTTGTTATAACGCTCACCGTTCGTGATGTTGCCGGTCTGGTACGCCTTCTGGAATCTGTTGACGCGCTCCTCGGCCTCTCCGAGCAGAGTTTCCTTCTCGGCGGGGATGTGGAGGTCTTCGATTCCGATCGAGATTCCACCACGCGTGGCGTAGCGGAACCCGAAGTCCTTGAGGCGATCCAGGAATGGAACCGTTCCCTGCAGCCCGCTCTTGCGATAGGACTCGAAAACCAATTCACCGAGTGCCTTCTTCTTCATCTCGCGGTTCTGGAACGGAATCTCCGGCGGGATGATGGCATTGAACAGCACACGGCCGACCGTCGTGTCCACCCACCGCTGGCCTTCGACATCCTGCACGAAGAAGCGGATGGGCGTGTGGAACGTCACGCGGTCCTGCGACAGCGAGACCTCCACCTCGGCAACACTGGTATATGACTTCCCGGTCTTGCCGTTCTTGGCGGTGTTTGTATCGAAACCCGGCGGAGCCTTGGTCGCGAAGTAGCAGCCGAGCACGATGTCCTGGCTGGGCTCGGCGACGGGACGTCCGTCCGACGGCTTGAGGATGTTGTTCGACGACAGCATGAGCAGACGGCACTCGAGCTGGGCCTCGAACGAAAGCGGAACGTGTACGGCCATCTGGTCACCGTCGAAGTCGGCGTTGAACGCCGCGCAGACGAGCGGGTGAATACGAATGGCCTTTCCTTCGACGAGCACCGGCTCGAAAGCCTGGATGCCGAGTCGGTGAAGGGTCGGAGCGCGGTTCAGCAGCACCGGGTGATCGCGAATGATCTCTTCGAGGAT
>DATHHC010000121.1:0-27803 GCA_035317285.1 Gemmatimonadaceae bacterium
CACGCGTCCTGGATCGAGTCGAGCTGAATGTGCACAAAGTCATCGCCGCTCGCCTTCATCGATCCCGTGGCTTTCACGACCGTGCCGGGACAGAGAAACCACTTGTATTCCTGTCCATTTCCAGGAGCTGGGCGAGCGATCGTGACGCGATCGGTATCGCTCACCGTTGATGACGGCGGGCCGAGCGTGACGTACACATTGCCCGGGACGGGCAAAAGACTGTCCGGGGCTGGAACTGGCTGAAGCGTATCGCCGATCAGCTTTTCGCGGTGCGTGGTATCGGGAAGCGGCGGAACTCTTATTGGAAGAACGATGCGCGCGCTTTCAGTCCCGCTCCGCGCCATCAGCTCGTAACGCGGGGCGCTATCGGGCGGGACCGGAAGCCATCCCATGAAAGCGCCGTCGGGCCAGACCGGCACGGCGACGCCATTGATGCGAAGCGCCGCAGCGCCGGTTCCAACGGTGCCAAAGATGAAATTCGAATCGCGAACCGTGAGGAGCTGCTCCGGCTTTGGATACGCGACGCTTATCACAAGCGGACCGCGCACTTCCGGGACCGGCGGCAGCTTGGAGTTGGGAGGAGGAAGCGGGGCAGGAACCAGTGGCGGCACAACCACTGGCGCTGGCGTGGACGGTCCCCGCGCGGGCGCGCATGACGCGCTCGCCACAACGACGCAACAGGCCAATCCCCTATAGGTCCAGACGTTCATCATTATTTTCCGGGTTGCAAGTGCTATGCGGTATAAGTCTTTCTAATACGCATGGGTAGTGCCCTCGTTGGATTGGTTCACTATCTTTTGTGCACCGGGAGGCTCGCTTCTCCCGTGACCGTACGACTACGCTCCTTCGAGCCAAAATTGATTGCAGAAATTTTTGGGATCTCGAATGTCGGGCTCATCAGGCACGACAATCAGGATTCCTTTTTGATAGCGAACCTGGAAACGGGCGACATCGCGACGATGAGCGCGCCGACCCTCGTTTCCGTCCACACCGCGCCATTCATCCTCATAGTCGCCGACGGCGTCGGAGGTGCGGCGTCGGGTGCCCTCGCGAGCTCGATCGCCACCGAGACGATTCTGAGCGAGCTGCACCGCTGGTGGCACAAGGTGCCCAAGCGCACGCCTGAATCGGTCGAAGCCGCGCTCAAGCGGGGAGTCGACGTCGCGAACAGGGCGATCTACCAGAAAGCCAACACGACGCCGGAGCACCACGGCATGGGCACCACCACGACTCTGGCGATGGTACTCGACGGCGAAGCGTTCATCGCACAGGTAGGCGACAGCCGCGCGTACCTCGTGCGCAAGGGTCCCGCGAAACAGCTGACCAAGGATCAGTCATTCGTGCAGCGGTTGATCGACGCCGGGCGGATGACGGCGAAAGAAGCCGCCCAGAGCGAGCACCGCAATATCATTCTCCAGGCACTCGGTCCGGAGGAGAAGGTCGTCACGGATTTCTACCGCGTGAAGCTGGACAACGACGACATTCTCGTGCTATGCAGCGACGGCCTGTCGAACCAGGTGTCGCCCGAAGAGATCGGACGGATCGCGCGCGGCGCGGGACGCCCGGAGGAGATCTGCAAGGCGCTCATCGAGGAAGCGATGCACACGGGGGCGCCCGACAACGTGACGGTCGTCGCGGCTCGTCTCCGCTCCCCTGAAGAGGACTATCGCCGCGGCTCCAGGGGCTAAGCGGATTTGGCCGGCGCCGTCTCGCCGGTGTGGGACGCGGCCCCGATCGGCAGGTCGCGCGACCACGGCGCGATGAATGGCAATAGCAGTAACGGCGGAATCGCCATCGCGACGGTGAGCAGGAAGAATCCCGGCCAGCCCAGCGATTCCGCGATCTTCCCGGCCGGAGCAACGAGTATGTCTCTGCTGGCGGCCATGAGGCTCGAGAGAAGCGCGTACTGCGTGGCGGTAAAGCGCTTGTTGCACATGCTCATCAGATAGGCGGTCATCGCCCCCGTTACGAGGCCGAGGCCGAAGTTCTCGGTGATTACAGCGGCCACCATGAACGCGTGGTTCTTTCCAGAGAGCGACAGACCATAGTAGGTGAGATTGCTCAGGCCCTGAAAAACCACGAAAACCCAGAGAGCGCGGTTGAGCCCCCAGCCCCCGATCGCGGCGCCCGCGGCGACGACTCCCGCGATCGTCGCGATAACGCCGATGCCGAGGAAAACCGCGCCCACTTCGCTCTGGGAAAAGCCGGCCTGCAGGAGAAACGGGGTCGTCATACTGCCGGCCAGGCTATCCGAGTATTTGTAGGCGACGACAAACAGCAGAACCAGCAGCGCCCGCAGCACTCCCGCGCGTTGGAAGAAATCCGCGAACGGGAGCACCACTGCTTCCACCAGAGTTCTTGGCGGCGTGTCCCTCAGAACCGGCTCATTTGCAACGAAAGTAGTCGCGATACCGATTACCATGAGCACTGAAAGGACGAGATACACCACAGGCCACGCAATTCGATCCGCGAGGAAAAAGGCCAGCGCACCGGTCGTGATCATCGCGATGCGATAGCCCATCACGAACACCGCGGCGCCGGCACCCATCTCCCGATTCTCCAGCACGTCCGTTCGGTATGCGTCGAGCGCGATGTCCTGAGACGCACTGAAGAACGCGATCGCGATCGCGTTGATTGCGAGCATCTTCAGTCCGGTTCGGGGATCGTGCAGCGACATCGCGGCGATGGCGAGCAGCAGGAGCACCTGCGTGATCAACACCCAGCCACGCCGGCGACCGAGGAACGGCGGGACGTAGCGGTCCATTACCGGCGCCCATACGAACTTGAGCGAGTAGGGCAGCGTCACCAGGCTGAAGAACCCGATCGTCGCAAGATCGACTTTCGCCGTGGTCATCCACGCCTGGAGAGTCTTGCTCGTAAGATAGAACGGCAGCCCCGATGAAAAGCCGAGGGCGAGCAGTGTTGCCATCTTCGGCTGGACGAAAATGCGGAAGGGCGACGTCTTGGCGGTACTCTCGATCGCGGTGCTCTCGGTCATTGAGTTGCTCCCGGCAGTTGGGCTACAGTGCGGCTACCGCACGCCTTTCGCGCTCTTTGGAGGCGTTTTCGCGGCCACGTCGCGCAGCAACACACGCGCGGCCGCTCGCTGCATCACTGCTTCTCCGCCCCACGCGCAAAGTATGGGAGCGTCGACACCGATCTCGGCGGCAAGTCGAGGGTGGCTGAATTGGATGATGAGGCGATCTCCGGCGTCGGCGGCCTGGAAAGCGCGACGGACAGCCTCCATTGACCACGACGAGTATCCCGGCCTTCCCTTCCAGGCGCGGATGTCGCCGAACAGCGCAACCACCGTTGAGCGCGTGCGCTCGGGGCCGTCACCATTCACCACGAGGTCCACTCCGCCCGCGCGAAGCGACGAGATGAGTGGATCGCGCGACGGCGCGGGATACGGTCCGCCGAGATCGTCATCCACGATGACCAGATTCCATGGTTGCTTGAGGGCAGGCAATTTCCCTTGCAGCATGTGCACGACTTGCTCCGCCAGCTGAACGGACCATCCACTCTCGTCGCGCCCGACACGATTCGTGTCCCGGGAGAGCGCCGCCCAGCGCGCCCATCTCATGCGTCGCTCGATCGATTGGTGGATCTTGTCTCCGTCGAGACGTTTTTCTTCGACGGCTTTCTCTACCGCCTTCACCGACTCGGCGAGGTTTGTGGGATAGAGCAGGCAATCGCAGCCTGCTTCGAGCGCGCGGACGACTGCCTCACCCTCTCCACCACCAAGCACCCCTTCCATGATCAGCGCATCGGTGACAACCATGCCCGTAAATTCCAGCTCGGCGCGCAGGAGATCGGTCAGAATGGGGCGCGACAGCGTCGCCGGCGCCCCGCTGGGATCGAACGCCGGAAACGCGACGTGTGCCGTCATGATCGAGGCGACGCCGCGCTCGATCGCGCGGCGGAACGGGACGAGATCGGTGGCGCGCATCGTCTCCGCCGACTCCTCGACCCGCGGCAGCTCCTTGTGCGAGTCGACGGTCGTGCGGCCATGTCCGGGAAAATGTTTGGCGCACGCCAGCACGCCTTCCGCCTGGCACGCATCGATCCACGCCGCCGCGTACTCACCAACCCGTTCGGGATCGCTTCCGAACGAGCGTGTCCCGATGATCGGATTGGTCGGCTCGACGTCGATGTCGCAGTCGGGCGCGTATATCCAGTTGATTCCCAGCTCGCGGGCCTCGGCCGCGCTGACAGCCGCAGCGCGCCGCACCGCCTGGATGTCGTCCAGTGATGCGATCGCCGCCAGCGGCGGCAGCGCAGTCTGCCCAGCGAATTGCTGCCCCGCTCCGCGCTCCAGATCCGCGCCGACCAGCAGCGGGATGTGCGACTTGGAGTGAAGGTGCTCCGTCAGCACCGCGACCTGCTCCGAGGGACCGCCGAACAGAATGAATCCACCGACTCCCAGCTTGAGCGCGTCGTCGATCGCCGCTCGCTGGCCTTCGAAGCCCGCCGTTGCATCCCAGCGGATCGCCGGATAAAAAAGCGCGGCGACCTCGGTCATGCGGGCGTGCGCTTCCCAAGCACTCGTGGGCCGAGCGCGCCGGTGGCGGAGGGAACGTTGCCGGGTCGTTTCGTCACGTGGAGATATCCAAGCAATGCGAAGGCCACGGCCTCCTTCGCCTCTCCATCGAAGAAGACGTCGTCGAAGTGGCGAACGACTATCGGTGCGGCGGCCTTCTCGATCGCGGCGAACAACGCGGGATTCTTCGCGCCACCCCCGGAGACCAGCACCTCGCGAACCGGTTCCGCGATGAATCGCCGATACGCATCCCCAACGCTTTCCGCGGTAAGCTGCACAGCGGTGGCGACGATGTCCTCGTCGCTGGCGCGGGCGGTGCGAGCCGCGGCGATCAGCTTCTGGACGTAGTCGGAGTTGAACAGCTCGCGCCCCGTGGATTTGGGTGGAGGCGCGCTGAAATACGGGTGCTTAATCAGCTCCGCGACGATCTTCATGTTGGGCTTGCCGGCGCTCGCGAGTTTTCCATCCACGTCGTAGGTAAGGTCGGGCCGGATGGCTCGCGTCACTCCATCGATGACGGCAACCCCGGGTCCGGTGTCGAAGGCACGGACGCCTTCGATCTGACCGCGTGGCGGGACGACCGTGATATTGCCGATGCCGCCGAGATTCTGGAGGCCTCGCCACTCGGTCGGCGAGGAGAACAGCATCCCGTCGGCAATCGGAACGAGCGGCGCACCCTGTCCGCCTGCCGCAACGTCGCGAACGCGAAAATCGCTGATGACATCGATCCCCGTCCGCTCGGCGATGACTGCCGCTTCCCCGGACTGCCAGGTGGAATGCCCCGGATCGTGCCAGATCGTCTGTCCGTGCGACGCAATCGCCGCGATCTCGTCGCGGGCGATGCCGGCCTCAGCCATCACTTCGATCGCGGCGTCGGCGAGCCATCCTCCCAGATCGAAGTTGAGACGGCAATACTCGGACGGCGTGCCGCCGCCAAGTGCGGCGCTGAGTCTCATGCGCTGGGCGGGGCTGTACTCGCGCGACACATACGCGAGAAGATCCACGTCGACGCGGCCGTCCTTCGCATCGCGGAAGCGCGCCACCGCGGCGCTGATTCCGTCGAGAGACGTGCCGGACATCAAGCCGACGACCACACCCGACGTCATCTACGCGTCTCTGATCGGAGGCGGCGCGTCCTTCGTGACGCGCCGCACCACGCCGCCGTTTTCGGCGAGGAGCTTCTCGGCGTCTTCGCGCGAGACACCCTTCTTCTGCATTACGATCGCGAGCTTGACGCTCTTGCCGGCGCGCTCGATGAGTTTCGTCGCTTCGTCGCGCGACACTCCGGTGACCTCCATCACGATGCGCTGGCTGCGGTCAATCAGCTTGTTGTTGGTCGCGCGGAGATCCACCATCAGGTTGCCGTACGTCTTGCCGAGGCGGATCATGGCGCCGGTGGTGATCATGTTGAGCACGAGCTTGGTCGCGGTGCCGGCCTTCATGCGCGTCGAGCCCGTGACGACCTCCGGGCCTACAATCGGAAGCATCGTCACGTCGACCTTGGCAACGAGGTCAGCCGGCGGCGGCGAGCAGGCGAGGATTCCCGTTTTGGCGCCGAGCGCCGCAGCGCGTTCGAGTGCCGAGCGCACGTAAGGCGTGGTGCCCGACGCTGCGATGCCGATGACGAAGTCCTTTTCATTGACGCCGTGCTCATCCATGGCGAGCGCGCCGTTCTTGACGACGTCCTCAGCGCCCTCCTGGGATCGCGTCAACGCGGGCAATCCGCCGGCGATTATTCCCTGGACCATCTCCGGGCTGGTGCCGAAAGTCGGCGGACACTCGCTTGCGTCGAGCACTCCCAGTCGTCCTGAGGTACCGGCCCCGACGTAAAACAACCTTCCTCCGCCACGAAAGGTTGCCTCGGCAAGCTCGATCGCGCGCGCAACTTGCTCTCTTTGCGTGGCGACAACATCGGGAACCCGGCGGTCTTCCGCGTTTATCATGTCTACGATCTCGAGAGGGGATGCGAGGTCGATAGAGGCGGTACGCGGGTTACGGCGCTCCGTTTCGCGGGGATCCAACATCAATGCGTTGCCGGACGGTGAGCCACCACCAAACTTACCCGACGGCTTGCGCGAATTGCAAGACAACCTGGAGCAGCATGATGAGACGTTTTTCTCTGGCGATAATGGCGGTGATCTTCGGCGCGGGAGCACTTACCGCGCAGATGCCGCGACGGCCGAGCGCGTACACGAACAATCCGGCGTGGTGGATCACCGCCGGAGTCAACGGGTTCCAAGCGGACGCCGTCAACGACGGAGTATCGGCGAGCCAATGGGATTTCGGCAATTCCACGAACTTCGCGTATCGTGGCTCCATCGAGAAGGGAGGGAACAATGGCTCATCCTTCGGCCTGGCGGGAAGCTGGTCGCACGTGCCCTTTCAATACCTCTCGACCGGAACAGTGCTTCCGCCTACGGATGGAGCACAATGCCTGACGAATAGCTGCGACGCGCATCTCGATCTGATGACGCTCCTCCTCACGTTTCACTCTGGTTCGGGCATCGGATTCCATCAGGTGCTGGAACTCAACGGCGGCGTTGTCGCGTACAGGAATTTGAAGCGCGATTCGGACGGCGCGAAGCTGGCACCCACGGGCAGCAACATCGACCCGGTGTTTGCCCTTGGTTGGGGATTTGGTTACGGGCTCACGGACCGCACGAATGTCGATATCGTCTCGGACTACTCGATCGCGCTCCACGAGCGAAAGGGATTGTCGAATGGCGACAGCAATACGAACAAGATGCCCTCGATCCGGCTAGCGCTTCGCATGGGGTTTGGCGGCACGACGCGGCGGCGATAGAGCAGGCTCGGGACGTTACCCGGTGGCGTGATAGCAAAGGCGTTTGATTAGAATTCACGCTCGACCTGTCCGGAGAGTCCGTCTGAAAGCGAAACTGTTTGTCGCTGCGGCGATCGTCGTGGGGTCCGGCTGGCTCGTCGCAGCGGCGCCTTCCACGCCTCAGGCGACGGCGGCCGATCCCGCCATACCGAAGCGTGTTCCCGCCGTTTTCCCCGCCGGTTGGCGCTTCCCCGCCGGGGCTCGCGCGACCTTCGCGCAGCACGCAATCGTCGCCAGCAACAATCGCCTCGCGGCGGAAGTTGGCGCGCAAGTGATGAGGCAGGGCGGAAACGCGGTCGACGCGGCGGTGGCGACGGGCTTCGCGCTTGCCGTCACGTTCCCGGAAGCGGGGAACCTGGGCGGCGGCGGCTACATGGTGATCAGAATGGCGGATGGCCGCACCGACGCGCTCGACTATCGCGAGACCGCGCCGCTCGCCGCGACACGCGACATGTACGTTGGAGCGAATGGCAAGGTCAACGGTGAGAGTGTCATCGGGCCGAAGGCGTCGGGTGTACCGGGTGCCGTGGCCGGGATGATCGAAGCGCACCGCAAGTATGGGCGTCTGCCGATCTCGCGCGTGATAGCTCCGGCGATACGTCTTGCCTCGGAAGGCTTCATCGTCGACTCCTCGCTGTTCGGTTCGCTATCCGCGGACAAGTATCGAATCAGCGGTTTCGCCGGAAAATCCGTCTTCCTTCCCAACGGTGTGCCTCCGGCCATTGGATCGCGTCTCGTCCAGCCGCAGCTGGCGCGCACGCTCCGGTTGATCGCCACTACGGGCGCGCGGGATTTCTATCGCGGCAGCACCGCCGATTCGATTGTCGCCGAGATGCAGCGAAGCGGCGGCCTCATCACCAAAGAGGATCTCTCGCGCTATCGCCCCATCTGGCGGCTGCCGATACGCAGCAGCTATCGCGGTTACACGCTGATCTCGATGCCGCCATCGTCGTCCGGCGGGACCACGATAACCGAGATGCTGAACATTCTAGAGGCGTATGGACCAACGGCTGCCTTTGGTAGCGCCGAGCGGATCCACGCACTCGCATCGGCATCGCAGCGGGCGTTCATAGATCGTAACTCCAAGCTGGGTGATCCGGCGTACGTCAAGGTTCCGCTGGCCACCCTCACGAGCAAAGGCTACGCGAAAGCGATCGCGAAAACCATCTCGCGCGACCACGCAGACGCGACGACGCAGCTCGCAACGGGCCTCCGCGAGGGAAACGAGACGACCCACTACTCCGTCGTGGATACTTTCGGCAACGCCGTCGCAACGACCACGACGCTCAACGACCTGTACGGGTCGGGCGTGTTCGTGAGCGGCGCGGGATTCTTTCTCAACGACGAGATGGACGACTTCACGTCCAAGCCCGGAACGCCGAACATGTACGGCCTGATTCAGGGCTCCGCCAATGCGATCGCGCCGGGCAAGCGGATGCTGAGTGCCATGTCTCCGACAATCGTCCTCGACCCGAGGGGATCACTTCTGCTCGTAACCGGCGCCCGCGGCGGACCGAGGATCATCTCCGCGACATCGCAGATCATTCTCAACGTGATCGACCACCGCATGTCGCTGGCGGACGCGATGAGCGCGCCGCGAATACATCATCAGTCGCTCCCCGACTCCATTCGCGTCGAGACTGGTGGCGTCCAACGCTCGGTGATGACGCAACTGACGCAAATGGGCCATCACGTGTACGAGCTGAGCGGAATCGCATCGGCCGCCAGCATCATGCGCGTGAGGGGCGGCTACGAAGGCATGGACGACCCGCGCTCACACGGGGGAGCCGTCGGGTTCTAGTGTTCCCGGGCAAAAAAATCCGGCGTGATCAATCACGCCGGACTTTTTCCCGCTACCGGGGCTTGCTCAGATGTTGACCTGAGTAGACGAGTTGAGCGTAGCGGTAATACGACTGCCCGAGTTGACGCAGCCTTCATAGTTCGCCGTCGCAGCGGCAGCTCCAGCTCCGGCAGCCGCGCCAACCGCGCCGCCAATTACCGTAGCCTTGGTGCTCTTTCCAAGAATCTGTCCGGCGATCGCACCGATTGCCGCGCCACCGATGACCTTTTGCACATCCTTGCCCTTCGGCTGGTTCTTCACTTTGCTCACGTCAGCGGACTGCGTGGTCGCGCTGATCGGATATGTGTGTCCGCCGAAGTTCACTGAGACGACGCGGAAGCCCATCACGACATTGTCGTTCGCGTTCTCACTGCGCTTGAGCGCCGTCACTTCAACCGTCGCGGTCGCGCCGGCGGGGATCACCGCGCCGTTCGAGCCCGTGATGGCGTTCGTCACGCTGGCGTTGAAGCGATCGCCCACGTGGTTGGTGTTCGTGCAGACCGTCGAGCCGGACGCAAGGTTGAGCGTCGAGCCCGCTGGAATCGTTCCGATTCTGGCCGCCGAACCCGAGTTGTTCCGGGTGACCGTATTCCCACTCGAGGTGACCGACGTCGTCGGCGCCTTCGTAGTGTTGGTCGGCTTCTTGGTCGTCGTGGTAGTAGTCTTCGTCGTCGTCGTCGTGCTCGGCGCCGGGTTGGCAGCCGTGCCGGCTGGAACGTCGGTCAGCGCGGGTTGCGCGCTGGTGTCCCCATTCGCGAGCTGAATGTCCTTATTCAGCGCCGAGTCCGCTGCGGCGGTGTCGTCCTTCTTTGAACACGCACTTGCGAACAGCGCGAGCGAGAGCGCGAGCGACGCACTAAACCGGGGAATATATTGCACCATTAAGCCTCCTCCATCGTGTGATGTGCGCTTGGTTATTAAGCCAAGCTCATGAGTACGTATGAACGGCAATCCACATGCCATATATCAAGAATCTTCGTACCGCTGCGCCATATTACAAGCCCTACTGGAAGCCCTTCTCCGCGGGCCTCCTGATCGTTCTTGCCTCGTCGGCGATCACAAGCGTCATCCCCTGGGTGCTTCGACGCGCAATCGACGCCATTGGTGCGGGCGCACCAATGAGCACGATCTGGAAGCTCAGCGGTCTTATCGTCCTCGCGGCCGTCGTCGGCGGCGCGTTCCGATACGGGATGCGCGAGCTGATGAACGGCGTCAGCCGCTGGATCGAATACGATCTGCGCAACGACCTCTTCATGCATCTGGAGACGCTCGACACGGCGTACTTTGCACAAACACGCACGGGTGACATCATGGCGCGGCTCACCAACGACTTGAGCGCCGTTCGCCAGGCCGTCGGTCCCGCCGTGATGTACCTTGCCAACACGATCACGGGAGGAGTGTTCGCGCTGTACTTCATGCTCCGCATCGACGTCAGGCTCACGCTGCTAGCGCTGCTGCCGACAATCTTCCTCCCCGTCCTCACGATCAAGATGGGAAAGGCGATCCACGACCGGTTCGAGGCGGTGCAGGAGCAATTCTCGACGCTCACCACGCGAGCGCAGGAGAATCTCAGCGGGGCGCGGATCGTCCGCGCGTATCGTCAGGAAGCAGCCGAGATAGCCAGGTTCGGCGCGATCAACGATCAGTACCTCACGATCAACATGTCACTGGTACGGTTGTGGGGAACACTCAATCCGTTATTCGCGTTTTTTGGGGGACTTGGCGCGGTCATCGTGCTTGGCGCCGGCGGAGCGTTGGCGATCAAGGGCACGATCTCGGTCGGCTCGTTCGTCGCCTTCGGCATGTATCTCACGATGCTCACGTGGCCGATGATCGCGCTCGGGTGGGTCGTCAACCTTTTCCAGCGCGGCGATGCATCGATGGGCCGCCTGGCCGAGATCCTCGACGTTCGGCCGACTATCAACGGCGAGGAGCCGCGCCAGCATCTTCCCGCAACGAAATCGGGGCGCACAATCGAGTTCCGGAACGTCGGCTTTCATTATCCATCGGACGCACCAGGAGAGCCACGCTGGGTTCTGCGCAACGTCAGCTTCACCGTTCCCGCCGGATCCACGTTCGGCGTCGTCGGTGCAACCGGAAGCGGCAAGAGCGCCCTGATCGACCTCATACCGCGCATGTACGATCCGCAGGAAGGCGAGATTCTGATCGATGGGATTCCAACGAGGAACGTCGTGCCGGCGGAGCTGCGGCATGACATCGGATTCGTGCCGCAGGAAAGTCTTCTCTTCAGCGACACCATCGGATCGAACCTCTCGTACGGATCGAGTGGCATGACACAGACGGGCGAATGGGCGGCGAGCGTCGCGCAGCTCGATCAGACGATCGACCAGTTCCCAGGACGTTACGAGACGATCCTCGGCGAGCGCGGAATAAATCTCTCGGGCGGACAGAAGCAGCGCGCTTCGCTGGCGCGGGCGCTCGCCAAGAAGCCCAGCATCGTGCTCCTCGATGACGCGCTGTCGGCAGTGGACACGCACACCGAAGCGGAGATTCTGCGCGCGCTGCGCGAAGCGTTGTCCGGACGGACAGCCCTGATTGCGTCGCACCGGATCAGCGCGATACGCGACGCCTCCTGGATCATCGTGCTCGAGAAAGGAACGGTGGTCGAGCAGGGACGGCATCCGGAGCTGATGGCGCTGCGCGGGCGGTACTGGTCGCTGCTCCGGCGCCAGCAGCTACTCGACGCGGTGGAGTCGGATGCGTTGGCAACCGATGTCGAGGCAAGTACAATATGAGCATGTCCGACCGCCTCGAATCCGCACCAAAAAAGCGGCAACAAACGCTGGAGGCACAGGCGAAAGAAGCGCAGCGCACGATCGACGAGCTGCGTGCGCGCGACGCCTTGAAAACGCAGTTCATCTCCAATGTCTCCCACGACCTCAGAACGCCGCTCGCCGCGATAATTACCCACGCCGAGATACTGCGCGAGGGAATGCTGGGCGAGCTGAATCCCAAGCAGCGCGACAGCCTGACGGGGATAGTGAGCGGGGGACAGCAGCTGCTCGACATGATCGACGAGATCCTCACCTACGTGCGGAGCGCCAGCGACCAGGTCAATCTCGTGCGCACCGACTTCGACATTACCGAGCTCGTGGACCAGGTGCGGATGCTCAATCAGCCGCTGGCCGCAAAGAAGCACTTGACGATCGAACGGCTCAATGGCGATGACCTCCCGACGGTTTATGCCGATCGTGACAAGATCAGGCACGTGCTCGGCAATCTCATCGGGAACGCGATCAAGTTCACGCCCGAAAACGGACGTGTCTGGATCAGCTTCTCCCGGCGTGGCCGTAGCGCGGAGAATCTGGTGGTGGAAGTCGGCGACAACGGCCGCGGAATCGCGCGGGATCACTACGAGCTCGTGTTCCGCGAGTTCGCCCAGGTCGACGCGTCCCCATCGCGAGCCCACCACGGGACCGGCCTCGGCCTCGCGATAGCGCGCAACCTCGTCGAGATGCATTCGGGAACTATCTGGGTCGAGAGCGAGCTTGGGAAAGGGAGCAGGTTCTTTTTCACGCTGCCGCTCAACCCTCCGCGCGACTAGGTGCCGGCCCGCATTCTGATCGTGGAAGACAGTCCGCTGGTCACGGACGCGTTTCGCGTTCTGTTCACCGCAGCTGGCTACGAGGTGGACGTGGCCGCGACGGTCGCCGAAGGCATCGAACGCGGCGCCTCGCAGCACGTCGATCTGATGCTGCTCGATCTTACACTACCAGATGGAAACGGGCTGGAGATACTGGACGCGCTGCGCAAGCGTGGCTCCCTCCCCCGCTCGACCCTGGCGATGACGGGTCACAAGGATTCGGCTTCCCGCCGCAGCTGTATGGAAGCTGGTTGCGCGGATGTGCTTCTCAAGCCAGTCCCAATCGGCGAGCTGTTACGTCAGATCGAACGCCAGCTGGCGTAGGGGAGCGCGCCGCGTCCCCGCGCGCCGGACAACTGCCCCAGGGGGAGCGCCGCGCGCGTCCGCGGGCTGGACCATTTCTCCAGCGGTACTATCGCACGAAGTACCGCCTGTTCGCGCGAGAGAAACGCCCGCGTCCGCCGCAGCGCGGGCTCATCATGCTCCAGATCGATGCCCTCGCCTATTCTGATTTGCGCCGCGCTCTCGAGCTCGGTCTTTGCCCGACGATCTCGCGCCTCCTCCGCGAAGGATTCGAGCTCAGACGCTGGTTCTGCGGACTTCCCTCGGCGACTCCTTACTGTCAGGCAGGGATGTTTCACGGCGAGAACGACGGCATTCCGGCATTTCGCTTCTACGACAAAGCGGCGCGCAAGGTAATCACGTGCAATGCACCGCACGGCGTGCAGTACATTCGTGACCGCATCCACTCGCCGGGAGCGCTGGCGGGCGGCTCCAGCTACGTGAATCTCCTCGACGGCGATGCGCAGACCGTAGCCTTCACCGTCGCCACCCGCGACAAGATGTCGGTCTACCGCAGGCTCGGTGGAACGCGGATGGCGCTCCTCATGGTGCTGCATCCCATTCGAATGGCACGCATGGTCCTGCAGGGCGCCTTCGAGTGGCTGCTCGAGGAATGGGAGCGAGCGCGTGGCGAGCTCGCGGGAAGGGTGACGCACTCGGAAGGAATCTTTCCGTTCATCAGGATTCTCAGCAACGTCATCATTCGAGAGCTGCAGACGATGGCCATTCTCCTGGACGTTTATCTGGGCGTTCCGATCATCTACAGCACGTTCATGCAGTACGACGAGCTGGCGCATCACTTCGGACCGTCGAGCAAGCAGGCGCTCGTCGACTTGCGGCGCACCGATGCGCGGATCTCCGAGATCTGGAGGATGGCGCAGCTGGCGGGCGGGCGAGGCTATGATCTCGTCATTCTTTCCGACCACGGAATGACGCCGGCCCTCAGCTACCGGGTTCAGTACAAGGAGTCGCTTGGCGCGACGGTGCAGCGGATCCTCGACGAGACTCTGGTGAAAGGCGCGGAGCCGTCACGATCGTTGGCGAGCTTCGCCGTCGATACCGAGTACTCGGACATCGGTCCCGAAGTCGTAGAAGCGGTTGCACAGCTGACGCCGGCATCGTTCGGCGCCAGGGGCGCCATCCGCCGATTCCGCGACTGGCTGAGGAGCCGCTACGGGTTGCGCGAGATCATTTTCCCGGAGAAGTACCGCGTCGACCGGACCAACGATGTGGTGGTGACCTACAGCTCGTGCCTGGCGTTGGTGTATTTCGCGGAGATCGAGCAGCGCCTCACGCTCGAACAGATCACAGCCGACGCGCGCTGGGCCAGGCTCTATGAGCAGCTGGTCGCGCACCCGGGCATTGGGCTCGTGGCTACGCTCGCGTCGGGCGGGGTGAATCTGGCCGGCAAGCGTGGTCGTGCGATCCTGCGCGACGGAAAAGTCGAAATCGTCTCCGGCAAGAATCCGCTCGAGATCTTCGGCACCGAGCCGTACGTGCTGCGCGCGGTGGAGTCGCTGGTGAACCAGCCGAATGCGGGCGACTGCGTTCTGTTCGGCACGTTCGATGGCTACGACATAGTGTCGTTCGACGATCAAGTCGGCGCCCACGGCTCCGCCGGCGGCGACCAGGTTTATCCCTTCATCATCTCGCCCGCGCGGCTGGGACTCGCAAGTGAATCGCTCGAGGATGCCCGCGACATCCATCGCACTGTCCTCGCCCGCTACGCCGCCGCCAACGCCGAGCATGCTCCACCGGAAGCGGCTCGGCTGACGCCCGCGGTTCCTCGCGCCGCCGTCTGATTCCAGTCGCAGGAGCGTGTGGTGTTTCCGGTCAGTCGGAGAGGGTCCTCTTCGCCTCCGGGCTCTCGCTCGTTGGAAGTCCTGGCGATCTTGGCGGAACTAGGCATCAGTCGCTTCGAACCGGCGTAAGCGCACCGATTGTCGCTCGTGGGTCGTCGCCTACGAGGACCCTCGCCGCCTTCCCACGGGGGTGCTCGCGGAGGGATTGAATCTCGGTGGCGCCTCGCCCGCGCCCGGGCGTTGTCGCGCGGTCCGGCGGTGCGTTCCTCCGTGTTAGCGTCCGGCGAAGCGCGGCAGTCCAGCGCTTTCCCGCGAGACGGAGAACGAACAGCTAGCGCCGAACCGGACGCAAAGACCCGCTCCTGCGGCGCTACGCGCCGCTGCAGTTACAGATCTATGCAGGGAGGTGAGGGTGTCCTCGCAGGCGACGACCCACGAGCGACAATCGGTGCGCCTACGCCGCCTCGAAGCGACCAACGGTTAGCTCCGCCAAGATCGCTAGGACTTCCAACGAGCGAGAGCCCGGAGCCGGAGAGCACCCTCGCCGACCACGTACAGAGATGCAAGTCGCAGCGAGCGCTAGAGGGTGGCTGCGCCCTCGACGATCGTCCGGAACGCTGTAGCTGAAAGCTTCTCCGGCTCGAACTGCTCTCCTGCGCGCTTCATGACCCCGCGCACCACTTGATCGAGAGTTACGAGCGGGGCGTCGGCCTCGGCCTGGACCTCGACCTCCCACTTTCCGCGATCGGGACCCTTGAGAGTGTGGCGGTATCTCGCCGTGAAGACCGTGTGGCGATGCACGATGATCGCGCGATCCTCTTCCTCGATTGGGAGGAACTCGTCACCCGCGCTCTCGCTCAGCGCCTCGGGCGGCTCGTCGGGCTCGTGCTGGTGCTCGGGCTCCGGTGGGAGCGGAATCGCGGCGACGACAGCCACGCCGGTTTCGACCCCCGACTGCCGTAGCGGCGGAAACAATCTCACTTCATCCACAGCGTCCAACCCGATGCGGTCGGCTATCTCGCGCAGGAAGCGCTCGGTGGTCTCGATCATACTGCGGTACTGGAGGCGCGAAATCTTTCGGTGGTCTCGATCACGCTGGTGCCTTGGAGGTTTGAGCGGCGGGGGCCGCGGCCTTTCTGTCGGTGAGCTCGCGCTCCACGTAGAGCTTCAGAATGTGCATGAAGTCCTGCGCGTTCGTCACCACTCCGAAAGCCTGGTGGGTGCCTCGGTCCTTGAGCTTGCTCACGACGAACTCGGACGAATCGACGCAGATGGTCGGCAGCTCGCGCATCGAGCCATCCTTTTCGGTGACGAACGCCGGGAGCATGTTGCCGGTCGCGATGGCATGGAGGGCCGTAGCAATAAGTATTGCCATCGTTGCACGCGTCGTGTGCCGCTTCATCGCGTCCTGAGCAGCCAGCGTATCGGTAATCACTTCCGGGAGAGGACCATCATCGCGAATGGAGCCTGTCAGCACGTAGGGAATTCCCCTCACGACGCAGGCGTGCATGATCCCGTCCTTGATCACACCCAGCTCGACTGCCTTCGCGATCGAGCCGGCGGCGCGCACCTTGTTGATGGCGCGCATGTGGAGCCCGTGACCGCCGGTCGTCGCCTCGCCCGTGCGCGTCATTCCCAGCGTCGTGCCGAATATCGATGCCTCGATGTCATGCACGGCTACGGCATTTCCAGCGAGCAGCGCCGAGACAAAACCATTTTCGATGAACCAGACCATGTCGGCCCGCGCGCGCGAATGGACGAGCGCCGGCCCTGTCACCCAGATCGGGTAGCCGCCGCGATCGCGCTCCTCGATGAGAATGTGCGCCATCAGCGCGTAGTCGATCGGCTTCTCGCGCGACACCTCGCTCGTCATGAACTTGAACTCGCCTTCCTCGTCGCCGAGGAATGAGCCGGTGTGGACGTAGATGCCTTCGGTTCCATCCTCGGCGCTGCCGACCGCCACCATGTCGCCCTTCTTGAGGCGGCGACCCTCTCTTATCCAGAGATCGTCGCCGTCCAGCACGAGCGACGCATCCATCCTCGGCTCACGCGGCATACGCCACGTGCCCTTGATACGCACGTACGTCGGAAGATTCGTCGTCGAAAAGAAATTTTCGGGAAGCACGCCGTCGGCCGGCGCGGGGACAAACTTCGCGTCGGGGGCATTCGCCAGCTCAGGCGAATTGAAGTCAGGGTGCCTTAGAATGGTCACGCGCTAAAGATAAGCTCTAAAGCAGTGCTACCGGGTCGCGATCGAGCGTTACGCGCAGCTGCGCTGTGGTCGGCACCTCGAATCGCTCCATGAAGTACCGACTCACGCGAGTAAGCTCGCCCGGATGCGCAGACTTGAGCAGTATGTGCCAGCGCCATCGATTCTTGATCCGCTCGATCGGGCAGGGAGCTGGGCCCACGACCGTTACTTCGTCGCCGGCGCGCGTCGCGATCAGCTCGCGTAGCCATTCACCGGCGTGGATCGCGAGCCTGGCGGTGGAATCTTCGACGAGACCGCTGAAAACGATGTTCGCGATCCGAACGTTGGGCGGATAAGGAGGATCCACGCGGCCCGCCATCTCCTCGCGCACGAATGAGACGTAGTCGTGCGACACCGCGTAGCGAACCGCGTGATGCTCCGGCAGCCTCGTCTGAATCAGCACGCGGCCGCCCTTCGCACCACGTCCCGCTCTCCCCGAAACCTGACTGAGAAGCTGAAAGCAGCGCTCGGAGGCCCTGAAATCCGGAAAGTTGATTCCGACATCCGCGTCCACCACTCCGACGAGCGTCACGTTGGGGAAGTCGAGGCCCTTCGCAATCATCTGCGTTCCGAGCAGGATATCCACCTCGCCCGCGGCGACGCGGTCGAGAATCCGTGTGTGCGCCCACTTTCCACTCGTGGTATCGACATCCATTCGAGCAATGCGCGCGGCGGGAAATCTCTCGGACAGAAGGCGCTCGACCTGCTGCGTGCCGAGTCCTCGCTGTCTGAGATACTTGCCCCCACACCGGACGCAGTCAGGTCGGGGATCTTCCTTGTGCAGGCAGTAGTGGCAGATGAGCCGCTCGGGGTTCCGATGGTGGGTGAGCGTGATGCTGCAGTTCGGACAGGTCGCAACCGCCCCGCAATCGATGCACTGAATGAACGACGAATACCCCCGCCTGTTCAACAGCAGAATACTCTGCTCCCCACGGTTCATGGTCTCGACAATCGCGTCGTGCAGCGGCTCTCGAATCACGGCCCCGTAATCCACGCCACCTTGAGCCATCGCGTTGTAAGCGGTTGGCAACTTCCGCAGATCGGTCACCTCCACGCTCGGCAGTCGCCCGCCGCCAACCCGGTCGGGGAGCGTCAGAAGCGTGTATTTCCCCGATGACGCGTTCGCCCAGCTCTCCAGCGACGGAGTCGCGCTTCCGAGAACGGTGATCGCGTCTTCGTTCCTGGCGCGGACGATCGCCACCTCACGTGCGTGGTAGCGCGGCGTCTCACCCTGCTTGTAGCTCGACTCGTGCTCTTCGTCGACGATGATCGCGCCGAGGTTCTCGAGAGGAGCGAACACGGCGGACCGAGCTCCGACGACGATCCGCTTGTCTCCACGCTTGAGCGCCAGCCAGGCGTCGTATCGCTCCCCCTCGCTGAGCGCGGAATGCAGAACCGCGATCCTGTCGCCGAAAGCCGCACGGAAGCGATCAACGGTTTGGGGAGTGAGTGCGATCTCCGGAACGAGCACGATCGCCGTTTGTCCGCGCTCGTCCACGATCCTGCGCAGCAGCTCGATGTAGACGAGCGTCTTGCCGCTCCCCGTGATGCCGTGAAGGAGAAAAACCTCCCCTTTCCCGGCGCTCGCCATCGTGTCGATCGCGTGGACCTGCGCCGGCGTCGGCACCAGCCTCGTCGCGGAAATTCCCCCTCGCGACGCGAACGGATCGCGCTCGACTTCCTCTTCCTCGATGATTATGAGACCGCGCTTCTCGAGCGACTTGAGGACGGACGGCGAGAAGTCGATCTGCGCGCTGAGATTCTCGAGCGACGTATTCCCGCCGAGAGACTCGACCAGCTCGAATACGGTCCGCTGCTGTTTGGCTCGCGCGAACGATTTGTCCCGTTGCAGCAAAGACGGAATATCGGCCCCAAGCTTTACAACACGACGCGTTTTGCGCGCGGGCCGTGGATCGTCCGCTCCCGTGAGTGCAGCAGGAAGGACAGTGCGAAGGACGACGCCAAGCGGGACGAGGTAATAGTCCGCCATCCACTTGCACAGCTCCAGCAGTGAGGTACTTACCGCCGGCTCGGCGTCGGGCGACTCCAGTACCGCCTTGGGCTTTCGCTTGAGCGGACTCAGGTCCATCACGCCGACGCAGACGCCGATCTCCTTGCCGTTCCTGAGTGGAACGACAACGCGCGAGCCGACGACTACCGGATTTGCGAGCCCTTCTTCGACTGCGTAGGTGAATGTCTGGAAGAGCGGCAGCGGCAGCGCGACTTCGATGAACCGTGGCGCCCTGTCACGCACTCTGAAACGCCGCGGTCAGATCAACGCTAGGCGCCGGAGTTGCGCCGAGCCCGGGATCCTCGGACAATCGAATAGTGCCTCCTGCGATCGAGGCGCCGCGGAACGGATCGTTGGACAGAAGCGCGGCACCGTCGAAGTCGGCGTAGTCGAGGAGCGGCGAGATCTGGGCGATCGCCGAGATGCCGAGCGAGCTCTCGATCATGCACCCGGCCATGACCTGCATGTCCAGCGCACGCGCGGCGTGCACCATCCGCATCGCTTCGCGGAGACTTCCGCTCTTTGCAAGCTTGATGTTGATGCCATCCACCGCCCCGGCGAGCTTGGCAACATCGGTTGCCACCAGGCATGACTCATCAGCAAAAACGGGCAGCCGGGAGCGTTTGCGGACGAACCGGAGTCCCTCGATGTCGTTCGCGGCGACAGGCTGCTCCACCATCTCCACGCCCTGGTCGGCGAGAAAGTCGCACATGCGCACGGCGTGCTTCGCCGTCCAGGCGGCGTTCGCGTCGACCCGCAGGCGCTTCTCCGGGCCCGCGTTCCGGACGATGCGCACTATCTCCTCGTCGCGGTCGGTTCCGAGCTTGATCTTGAGAATCGGATAATCGCGCGCCTCTGCCACGCGCGTCTCCAGCTCGTGATTCTCGGCGATGGCAATTGTAAAACTGGATTGAGGAACGGTCGCCGCGTCGAGACCCCACAGCCGGTAAACCGGAAGTCCCAGTCGCTTGCCGACTAGATCGTGGAGTGCCGAGCTGACGGCGCTCTTCGCCGAGGCATTGCCGCGCAGAACGCGGTTGAGATGCGACTCGACGGCTTCGAGCGAGAGTGGATCGGCGCGCTCCAGCACCGGCTTGAACTGTCCGAGTGCGGCGATCACGGTCGGCACCGATTCACCGTAGTAGCGATTGGGCGCGGCTTCACCGTAGCCCTCGAGCCCGTCGTCGTCGGTGAGCCGGACGATGACGTTGCGGTGATGTGAGTAACCGCCGCGCGCGATCACGAAAGGATGTGTCGGGTTGAGCTCGATTGTCTGGTGCGACAGCTTCATCCGACTGCAACCGCGGGCGATGGGCGCGCCGTTCGGGCCATCCGGAACTCGTTGTGCGCGGACGCCGTCGAGAGAAAGTTGATGAGCGCGTCGGCGAGATCGTTCCCACGCTCGAACCGGTGCGCGGGATTCTTCTCGAGGCAGCGCATCACGATGGCGGCGAGCTGCGCTGGAATCCTGGAATCCACGACGTCGGGGGACACTGCCGTCTCGGTGACGTGCTTGTAGCTGATCGAATAGCTGTCCGCTCCGTCGAAGGGCGGAAAGCCAAGCAGCGTCTCGTACATCACGACGCCGAGGCCGTACAGGTCGCTGCGGCCGTCCAGCAGCTTCCCGCGCGCCTGCTCGGGCGACATGTAGTGTGGAGTCCCCATGACGTTCCCGCTTCCGGTCATGCGGCTTCGGAAGTGGCCGGTTGCGATTCCGAAGTCGGTGACGACGGCGTTCTCGTCCTCATCGAAGAGGATATTGTCGGGCTTGATGTCGCGGTGCACCAGTCCACGGCGGTGCGCGTAATCGAGTCCCGTAGCTACCTGCGCCGCGACAGCGGCCGTGGTCTCCGGCGAGAGGGAGCGGTGCCCACCAATGCGGTCGCTCAGCGTTCCACGGGCAAGGTACGGCATCACCAGGAAGACGTGATCGTCGACCATTCCGAAGTCGATGATCTTGCAGATGTGCGGGTGCATCAGCTGCGCCGCGGACTCTGCTTCGCGCTTGAAGCGCTCGCGCATCTCATGCTCTCGCGCGAGATGTGGATGAAGTACCTTGATCACGACCGGCGAATCGAGGACGACGTGAAGCGCGTAGTAGACGCTCGCCATGCCGCCTTCGCCGACACGGTGCATGATCGTGTATCGCCCGCCCGTCACCTGGCGCAGCGCTGTCACCGAGGGATCCGGTGGTGATTGGCGGCGGTCAGAGGTTTCGGGCATGACAATCCCGCAACGGAGGCAGCGCGCTGCCTCTCCCCGATTCCAGCTCCCGCAGTCAGTGCAGAACATCGTCAGGCCCCGAACTGCATGCGAACGAAGTCGTACGGCGGCCAGGGCCCGGTGACTTCCATCTCGAGGCCATCCTGGCGCTGAGACTCCTTGTAGACGACGTCCTTGAACGCCTGCCAGCGCTGAGAATCGACGAGGAACGACGCGCGGGCGATGACACCGTCTTCATCGTCAGTATCCATCGTCGGGAGGGTGACCGTCGCAGCGGCCTGGCCCCTCAGCAACCTGAGACTCTCGGCGGCAAGACCGGAATATGTTTTCCTGGCATCGTCGTCGTGCCTGTCTTTCGCGGTGATGTTCACGCGCGCGGCGGCGTGGCCCTCGACCACCGATAGCGCCTCGGTGAGCGTGAAGTAGTGCAGCTCGAGCCAGCGCGTCAGAGTTCCCTGCGACTTGAACACGGTTCCTGGCGGTGCCGGCAGCACGGAAGAGTGCGAATGCGCTTCCTCGAGGACTGCCAGATACTTGGACATCTCGGCGTCTTCGAGAGTCGAAACGGTGTATGGCGACGGCTCGACGATCGCTGCGAGCGCGCGATAATGGACCAGCGTCGTGCCCTCGGCCAGCGACAACGCGTGCCCCGATTCAACGGCGGCGACGCCGTACAAACGCAGCGAGCTTAGAGCAGTTTGCGCCATTTGAGACCCGCAAGAATTGTCAGACTGATCGCGAGCTGCGAGAACATCAGGATCATGAAACCGTGTGGATGACTGTGAAGCGGAATATGCTCGAAATTCATTCCCCACATTCCGCTCACTACGACGAACGGAAGAGTAACTGTGGCGACGACGCTCAGTGCCTTGGTCGCCATACCTAGACGATTGGATACCTGTGTTAGATAGCTGTCCAGAGTGCTGCTCAGAAGGTCCCTGAACGTCTCGAGTGAGTCGTAGATGCGGAGGACGTGGTCGTAGATGTCCCGGAAGTAGATCTGGGTATCCGGGGTCAGCAACGTGCTCGGGCGGTTTGTCAGGACGCTCAAGGCGTCCCGTTCGGGCGCCAGGTGCCGCCTCAGCGTCAGTACGAGCCGTTTCACCGCGAAGACGTCGCGGAGCGCGTTCTGGTCGAACGTGCCATAGATCTTCTCCTCCAGGCCGTCCATGAACTCGTCGAGCTGGTCGATGATCGGAAAATAGGCGTCGACAGCCTGGTCGACGATGGCGTGCATCAGCCTCGCCGGTCCATGAGCGACCAGCTCGGGTTTCCGCTGGAGCAGCTCGGCTGTCGCGGCGACGGGGTTCGTTTCGCCCCCATGCACGGTGACGAGATAGTTCTTCCCCAGGAAAAAGCTGATGTTGACGGTATCGAGGTCGTAGGGGTCGTCAGTTGTCTCGCGGAAGGCGACAGTGCGGATGATGAGGAGCACGTATTGATCGAACTCTTCGACCTTCACCCTGGTTTCGGGTTTGACGGCCTCCTCGATCGCGAGCGGGTGGAATTTGAAGACGTCTTTGAGCAGCGAAACCTGGTCTGCAGCACGGGTATCGACGTCGACCCAAAGCGTGCCTTCACCTGAAGCAACGGCGCGGGCGATCTCGTCGCGGGACAGATACTGCTTCATCCGCCCGCTCGGCTCGTATTGGCAGTTCCAGGGGCGGGGCTCCGCGGTAGGCCTGGTTTCCTGGAGCGGTTTTCGGGGTTTTCGTGCGGCGCTCATCAGCTTGGAAGTTAGCGGTTACGTAGCGAGCGCGCCCAGGTGACGGACTGTCGCAACCGGGTGGCGAGCGCGCCCAGCTGAGGGAACCGCCGCAAAATTAGGTGGCGAGCGCGCCCAGGTGACGTACCGCCGCCTGAGCCAGCCTGTCGGGCTCGTATCCGCCCTCGAGCGCGCTGACAATGCGACCTCCGCACCAGGCGTCTGCGCGCGCCACAAGTGAGCGGGTGATCGCCTCGAAGTCCTCGAGCTCGAGCGTAAAGCCGCCCAGTGGATCATCGGCGAGCGAATCAAATCCAGCGGAAATAAGTATCAGCTCCGGGACGAAACCCTCCGTGGCGGCATCGATGCCCCTCTCGAGTGCTTCGACGTACTCCGAGGGCGGCAGTCCCGCCGGCTTTGGGATGTTCCAGACGGTCCGGTGAGGACCGCGATCGTCGGCCGCTCCCGTTCCGGGATACCAGGGCCACTGATGCATCGAGACGAAGTGGATGTCCGGCTCCCGCTCCACCAGCGCCTGGGTGCCGTTTCCGTGGTGGACGTCCCAGTCGACGATCAGGATCCGCTGCAAGCCATGCTGCTTGCGCGCGTAGTGGGCGGCGATGGCGACGTTGCCGAAGAGGCAGAATCCCATGGCTCGGTTGTGGACGGCGTGGTGACCCGGGGGACGGACCGCTGAAAAGCTGCGAGGGTGGACGCCCCCGATCGAAAGATCAACGCCCATGAGGACGCAGCCGGCGCCTGCTGTCGCCGCCTCCCACGATCCGCTGCTCGCGACGGTATCCGCGTCGAGCCGCCCGCCTCCCTGCTCTGCGACTACACGGACAGACCGAACGTACGTAGGATCATGCGCGAGCTCGAGGTCCGCAATGGTCGCGTGGCGTCCCTCGAGATGCTCGACCTTGTGGAAGAGCTCCGGGTCGTCGCGCAACGCGCGGGTTATCGCGCGCAGCCGTCCGACGTGCTCCGGATGTCCCCAGCCGGTGTCGTGGCGTCCGCAGTCGCTGTGGGATATGAACGCGGCCCGCACTTCGCGGGGCGCCTACTCTACCGGTCGCCGGCGGCGGTCGGTGATGAGGAAGATCGATCCGTTCTTCGCCGCCGTGGAAGAGATGGGGGCATTCTCGTCGAGAATCTCCCAGCCGTGCAGCTTGACCATGTACTGGTCGTCTTTCTGGACATCGGGATAGAGTTCTTTCAACGCGAGCGCCTTGAGGCTCTTTACGGAAGCCGAGGGATCAGCGTCGATGCGTATCGCGTCCCACGCCTCGAGGACCTGTGCCCTCAGCTGAAGCAGCGGGCCAGATCCTGAGCCGAGCTTGAACGCCGCACCCTGAGTTCTCAACCCGCTGACGAACGGAGTCGGGGCAGTCATTCGCGGCGCCCTCCACCGACGGCGGGCGCTACCTGGAATTGCGTAGAGGCACTGCTCATTGACCGGCCTCCATGGGCACCGGCGCGAGGGTGGCGAGGAAACGTGCAACTTGCTGATCGAAGAGGTACGTCGAGCCGGTGACCTTCGTCGCCCCTGCCCCCGCCCCTGGGGCGACGCCTATCACCACTTCTTCTCCACCCTGCCCGCGCAGCGTCACGTGCACTTTTGACTCCTGCTCCGGAAAAGCAGCGTAAACGCCGGTCTGCCGGGCGAAAAAGTCCTTCGCCGAACGTAGGACTTCGGCCGGAGTGTGCGAGGTCGTTGTTTCCTGGAGCGTGCGATTGGGCTGTGCCATCGATGCCGAGTCAAGGGTTTGTAGAGTCCGTGCAATCTAGACCCGCCCCGCGAGAGCTACAAGTTGACTCGCGGAGGCGGTCGGCATCTTGCAACTTTGGTTTCGTCAAACTTCCACGAACAGGACGGACGAAAATGCTGACGAGTCGATCCGCGCTGCGTGCACTGGCACTCGCCTCCACGCTCATTGTATCCACGCAGGCTTCGGGTCAGGTCACCACCGCCCGACCAGCGTCGACCCAGCTTCCGCCGGCCACCTACCGACCTGAGTTCGGCACGATGTGGACGTTCGACGCGCCGCCGCTCGAGTACTGGCGGAAGACCTACGGGTTCGCACCGGATCAGAAGTGGCTCGACCACGTCCGGCTCTCGTCGGTCCGCCTGCCCAACTGCTCGGCGTCGTTCGTCTCGGCGCGGGGATTGGTGATGACCAATCATCACTGCGGACGCGACTGCACCGCCTCCGCTTCACCCGCGGATTCGAACTACATCGAGACAGGCTTTTCGGCCGGAACACTGGCCGATGAGAAGAAATGCGCGGGACTTTACGTCGACCAGCTGCAGTCGATCCAGAATGTCACTGACCGGGTTCGGGGCGCCATCACGGGAAAGACTCCGGCCGAACAGGCAGCGCAGCGCGCCGCCGTTATCGGCCAGATACAAACAGAATGCAATCAGCAGACGCAGCTCACCTGCCAGGTCGTGACGCTGTATCAGGGCGGCATCTATTCCCTTTATCGCTATCGGCGCTTCAGCGACATCAGGCTCGTGATGGCGCCAGAGGGAGACATCGCGTTCTTCGGCGGCGATCCCGACAACTTCACATATCCCCGGTACGATCTCGATCTGACGCTGCTTCGCGTCTACGAGAACGGGCAGCCGTACAGCCCGCCGGACTATCTCAAATGGAGCGCCGCGGGCTCGGTCGAGAATGACCTGGTGTTCGTCGTCGGCAACCCGGGTTCGACGGGACGTCTCAACACGATTGCGCAGATGGAGTTCCTCCGCGACGTCGGCTATCCGGCAACACTCGCCTCCTACAAGCGGGCGCTCGCCATCTACGCCGAGCTGGCGCGCAGGGATACGTCCGCGGCGCGTCGCTATCAGAACGACGTCTTCGGCGTGGCGAATTCGCAGAAGGCGGTCACCGGGTATCGTGCCGGATTGATCGACACGCTGAGCATGGCGAAGAAGCGCGCCTTCGAGCAGGAGTTCCGTGCGCGCATCGCGGCGGACCCGAAGCTTCAGGCGCAGTACGGCGGGACCTGGGACGCGATCGCCGCCGCCCAGCGCGAGCTGGCGACGTTCAGTCCGCAGCTGCGGTATAGGGGATTCGGCGGCGCATCGACGCTGCTCCAGCTGGGCGCGGGACTCGTGCGCGTAGCGACCGAGAGCGGGAAGCCCGACTCGGCGCGGCTTCCACAGTACCGTGGGCCCGCACTCAACAACATGAAAACGCAGCTCTCGAGCCCGATCCCCGTTGACACTGCGTTCGAGCGTCTCGCGATCGCGGCGCAGCTGCGCGCCGCGCAGAGCGACCTTCCGGCCAAGGATCCATTCCTCCAGGTCGCGCTTGGCGGGCGCACTCCAGATGCGGTCGCGGCAGACCTGGTGAAGAACACCAAAGTTGGGGATCCCGCGTTCCGTCAATCGCTGCTCAATGGCGGAGAGGCGGCCGTGAATGCCTCGACCGATCCGTTGATCGTGTGGGTCCGCGCCGTCGATCCGCTCAACCGCGCGGTCACGGCGAGAGCCAACGCGCTCAATGCGATCATCGCCACGAACAGCGAGAAGATCGGCCAGGCGATGTTCGCCGCCTATGGGACCGCGCTTCCGCCCGACGCAACCTTCACCCTTCGCATCAGCGATGGTGTGGTCAAGTCATTCCCGAGCAATGGAACGATCGCTCCCTACAAGACCACTTTCTACGGTCTTTACGAGCGGTCCGCGGCGTTCGACGACAAGGATCCGTTCAAGCTTCCCCAGCGCTGGGTGCAGCGGAAAAACAATCTCGATTTGAGCACCCCGTACAACTTCGTCTCGACCAACGACATCATCGGCGGGAATTCGGGGAGTCCCGTGATCAACAAAAACGCCGAGGTCGTGGGTCTCGTGTTCGACTCGAACATCGAGGGGGTCTCGAACCGGTTCATCTTCTCGACGGAGGTAGGCCGGACCGTCAGCGTTCACTCGCGCGGGATTGTGGAGGCGCTACGCAAAATGTACGACGGCTCGCGCATCGCGGACGAGCTAACGGGTCGATAGTTAGTTAGTTGCCAGCGCGGCCGCTTCTAGATCGTCGCGCTGGTCAGTCGGGAGGGGGTTCCTCTCCGGCGCTACGCTCCTCCACGCGGCGCTCGCTTCCGGGCGGGCCGCGCTATCGCCGTCGTCGCCCCGCGCTCGCTTGCGGGGCGCGTCGCGCCCCGCGCGACTGCAGTTTGCCCGTGGTCCAAAGGGCCCGCACGCACGAGGCAGCGGCGGCGAGATGTGGTAAGCGCGTGGGCAGACCTCGCGCTCATCAGAATCGCGCGAATGCCTTGAGCCCGTGCGGCTCCTACAGACCCAGACAAGGAGAGGTGGGGTGTCCTCGTAGCGGCTTTCCAAAGCGAGCGCGAGGAGGAGACCCGCGACCGAGCGGAGCGAGGGAGCGCAGTTAGGGGCTCCGACCAAGCGAGCGTAGCCGCGGAGAGGATACCCCGCCTCGACCCAAGCCGAGGGACAAAGGAAACGCGCCGCTCAAGGCTATCGCGCGATGCAGATGAAAGCTGTATGTCAGGCCAGCAGCGACTCGATTTTTCTGATCAGCGGCTGAAACGACAGCGTGCCGGCGCCCGCCCTCGTCGCGATTTCGTCCGCGGTCTCGCGCTGTCCCTGCGCAAACAGCTCGTTCGTGATC
>DATHHC010000122.1:0-2531 GCA_035317285.1 Gemmatimonadaceae bacterium
CAGCTGATGGACTACTCCTCGAATCTCATTACCGACGAGCTGCGGTCGGCCCTGAGGGACGTCCGGAACTAGCTGTTCGATCAATCAATGAGTCGCTCCGGGTTGTCCTGCCGGAGCGATAGCACGGCCCCACCCGCGGCCCGCTTGCCGGGCGCCCCCTGACGCTTTACGTTCGTCCCGCCCGGCATCAGGCCGGGCGTTAAGCCGTCCGTAAACTGAAACGGGGGTTCCATGTTCATGCCGCACCGCACAACCCGCATCGCGCTATGCTGCTGCGCGGCGGTCCTCGCCGGATGCGCCAAGAAGGACGATGCCGCTGTAGACACGACCGCGATGGCGTCCTCCAGCACCACATCCACCACTACCACGGCTCCAGCTCCGATCAATCTCGCCGATGTCGCCGGCAAGTGGGATGTGCGAGCTGTTCCGACGAGTGGAGACACGACGGTAACGACCTATGTGTTGACCGCGATGGCCACACCTGACGGCTGGACTCTCACGTTTCCCGGCAGGAAAACACCCCAGCCTATCAAGGTCACGGTCGATGCCGACAGCATTATCGTGGCTGCCGGGCCGTACTCCAGCGTGCGACGCAAGGGAGTACAGGTCACCACGAATGGCTCCCTGCATCTCCAGAACGGAAGCCTCGTGGGCGCCACCACCGCGCACTACAACGTCAAGACGGCGGATTCTGTTCTCACCTTGACCACCACGGGCACCCGCGCAAAGTAGGAGGCGAACCATGTTCAGGCCAAAAGGACCAGCGTGTCAGAGCTGCGGAATGCCGATCAGCAGGGACCCGCTCGGCGGAGGGACGACAGCTGACGGCAGTCTGACCACCGAGTATTGCAGTCACTGCTACAGGCAGGGAGCGTTCACCCAGCCGAACATCACCGTCGAAGAAATGACGGCGCTGGTCGAGGGCAAGCTCCGGTCAATCCATTTCCCGGCGTTTCTCGCGCGGCGTTTCGCGAAAGATGTCCCAACGCTCGGGCGGTGGCGCAAAAAGAACGCGGGCCAAAGTTCGGCGCGCGCGTCGGCGAGCGAGCTACAGCCGCGCGCCTGATTCCGCAGGCGGCTTGATCGGGGGCAGTATCGCCTCGATCTCGCCCCGCTGCGCCTCGAGCCACGGAGGGAGCACGAGATGCTCTCCGAGTGACGCCGGATCCTCATCGACGGTGAAGCCAGGTCCATCCGTGGCGATCTCGAACAGGACCCCGCCCGGCTCGAGAAAATAGACCGACTTGAACCAGAACCGATCGATCACTTCGGTTGGGCGACGGCGCGCGAGATCGATCCGTTCGCGCATCTCCAGCTCCGTCTTGTCATCCGGCACTCGCCACGCAACGTGGTGCACTCCGCCCGTCCCCCACCTTCCGCGCTCGGCGTCGGGGATCTCGCGAATCTCGAGGTAGCGTCCCGAGCCCCCTCCAGCGATTTCGAAACCGAACCACTCGTTCTCCTCGCCAATGTCCACGAATCCGAGGACGCCGGTGAGAAAGGTGGACGTGAGCGCGAGGTCGCGTTCCCACAGTCGGACGGAGTGTAGTCCGCGGACCTGTTTTTCCACCGGTACGGGACTCTCTTTCCACGCGGTGAATGCGCGGTCGTCACCAGTTTCGTGCAACACGAGCGGCAGCCCGTGCGGATCACTGAATGGAAGCGCCGAGGTTCCTCGCCTGGTCTCGATTTCTCCTACAGGGAGATGGTGCTCTACCAGCCGGTCTCCCCAGTAGTCGATGCTGCCGAGCGGAACGGCGAGCGCGACTTCCATTGACAGTCCTATACCGGGCTTGGCCGGCGGCATCTCCGGCCAGGGGAAGAACGTGATGTCTGTCCCCGGATGACCTTCGCCGTCGGCGTAGAAGAGGTGATAGGTGCCCGGCGAATCCTGATTGACGCTTTTCTTCACGAGGCGCATGCCGAGCACGCCGGAGTAGAAATCGACGTTGTCCTGCGCATCGCCCGCGATGCAGGTGACGTGGTGGAGTCCGGTTACGCCAGTCATTAAGAGTGTCCGCCAGGTAAACGTCCGAATAGCTACGTAACGCTACGTAGAGCGGTTTCCGCCACATTGCTGCATCCTTGGTCTTGCAACACGGCTGAGCCGCCACACAGATTTTTTCGCCGCCAGAAACAGTACCTGAAGAGCAAGGGAGGCTGCAATGACCGCACCCAAATGGCTCGCAAACTACGACGACGGGGTCCCACCGACGCTGGAGCCGTATCCAGGTCGAAGCCTCACGGACTACCTGCGGGAATCCGCCGGACGCTGGCCAGACCGGCCCGCCCTTCTGTTCAAGGGCTCAACGATCACGTACCGACAGCTCGAGCAGGAGAGCAATGCCCTCAGCGCGGCACTCCGCGAGATGGGTGTGAAGCGCGGAGACCGTGTCGCTATCTGTCTCCCCAACTGCCCGCAGTTCCTGATCGCCGAGTTTGCGGCGTGGAAGGCTGGCGCGATCGTGTGTCCGTTCAACCCGACCTACACCGAACGCGAAATGGAGGATGCGCTTCGCACCACTGGCGCT
>DATHHC010000123.1:0-10009 GCA_035317285.1 Gemmatimonadaceae bacterium
AAGAAGCGTTGCGAGTGTTCGCCGCTCTCCGGATCTGCCAGCTCGTGCAGATCGGCGCGAAGCGCCTCGAGGGCGGTCGATGTCTTCATGGCGAGCCGGCCGCGCCGCCCACGATCGCGCGCGCCACCGACTGCTGAAGCGGGCCGACATCGGGAAAGTACCCGCGCGTATCGGTGCCCATGTTCTGACGGTTCGTGAGCAGCACGATCGAGAGCTTGTATTGGGGAACACCCGCTACGTAAGTGCCGGTGAAGCCCGTGTGCGAGAAGCTCCCCGCCGGCAGGTAGCTCGGCGCCTGCCAGCCAAGAAAGTTCTGATACTTGTCGCGAGTCAGGAAACCCTCAACGACATCGCGTCGAATGTATTGCCTTCCACCGTAGCTCCCGCGGTTGTTCAGCAGATCGATCAACACGCGCAGATCCGCCGCCGTCGAAAAGAGTCCCGCGTGCCCCGCCACACCGCCGTTTGCATAGTAAGAATTGCCGTCGTCCACTTCGCCGACGAGCACTCGCTGCCGCCAGCCGTTCCACGCGGTGGGATCGCCCCGATAGCGATAGCCGAAGGTCGAATCGTACACCATGTGCCGCTCATAGACGTTGCCCGGTTCGGTTGCCGCGAATTGCGTGAAGCCATGCGCTTTCGGATTGAACACCGTCGATCGAAGCCCGAGAGGGCGATAGAGATTCTCTTCGAGAAACCTATCGAGCGTCTGCCCACTCACCCGCTCCACGATGTATCCAAGCAGCATGAAGCCGAGGTCGCTGTAGTGCCGCGCGTCGCCAACGCCCCACTCGAGCGGCATGTCGCGGATGACCGCGTACGTCTGCGCGCTACTCGCGGCGTGATAGTAGAGCGGCTGCCACTGCACGAGTCCCGCCGAATGGGAGAGCAGGTGTCGGACGGTGATGCTGTCGCGATGTGGCCCGCGAAAATCCGGTAGATAGCGCGACACGGGAGCGTCGAGGTCCACTTTCGCCCGATCAACTAGTAGCGCCATTGCCATGGTCGTGGCCATGACTTTCGTGACCGATGCGAGATCGAACATGGTCGATGTCCGCATCGCAGGCGGTGTGGCAAGCCGGTGCCCCTCGTAATCATTGATCTGCGCGTACCCGAACGCGCGCTCATGCACCACTCGGCCGTCCTTTGAGACGAGGAACACCGCGCCGGGAATCACCGCCCCCACCGAGGAACTAATCAACGAATCCGCGGTCGCAATCCCTCGTGCGAGCGCCGGATCAGCAGCCCCGGGAGAGCCAGCCGGGGTGTACCCTGCGCAGCCCAGAACTACGGAGGAACACACCGTCGCTGCGAAGAGAGATCGAATCATCGAACCCGAAAGATCCACGGGTCACAGCGAACCGCAATCGCATAGCGGTAAAAATGCCTTGACAACACGACAGGAGGATTACATTCTTGCGCCTGTTCGGGACTGCTCCTGTCCTTCTGAACCATTCTCTCGTCATCAGCCCAGTCAATGCGTTCTGCTCTCCGCGTCTCTCTTTCCAATCCGGGAAATAATCGCCCGTTCCCACAGAATCTGTGGGACGCGATCGAACGTTTTGGGTAGAGCCGCTACGAGCTAGCACAGCTCATTTCCAATGCCCTCGCGATTCGATCGATGAATGCGGGGGCTTTGTTTTTTCGCAGAACCGACCCTCACCTGTCTACTGGAGGAGAACTGTGCAGAGGATCAAATGGACGTGACCCCTATACCCATCAACCAGGCGGATACCGCGTGGATGCTCGTCGCCACCGCAATGGTGCTGGTGATGACGCCCGCCCTCGGATTCTTCTACGGAGGACTCGTCAGGGCGAAGAACGCCCTCAATACCATGATGATGAGTTACGTCGCGCTCGGCTTCGTCGGCATCGCGTGGGCCTTCATCGGCTACACCCTCGCCTTTTCGACCGGCTCGAATTGGCTTGGCGGATTGGATAACGCCTTCTTCAGCGGCGTCGGACTCGATGCAAAGGGGACGATCCCTCACGTCCTGTTCGCCGGATATCAGGCGACCTTCTGCGTGATCACCGCCGCACTCATCTCGGGCGCGATCGTCGAGCGCATGCGGTTCGGCCCGTACGTCGCATTCATCACGCTCTGGTCGATCCTGGTTTACGCGCCAATCGCGCACTGGGTGTGGGGCGGAGGCTGGCTCAGCAAGCTCGGCGCTCTCGATTTCGCGGGTGGCACCGTCGTCCATATCAACGCCGCCGCCGCGGCACTCGTCGTCGCGGTCGTACTCGGCGCTCGGAAGGACTACGCGCGTCAGGCGATCATTCCCCAGAACGTGCCTTTCACCTTGCTTGGCGCCGGCCTCCTCTGGTTCGGATGGTTCGGCTTCAATGGTGGGAGCGCGCTCGCGGCGAATGGGTCGGCGGCGCTCGCTTTCTCCAACACGATGTTCGCCCCGATGGGAACGCTGGTCGTGTGGAGCCTGCTGGACATCTCGCGCACGAAAAAGACGACCGCGGTCGGAGCGGCCACCGCCATCGTGGTGGGGCTGGTCGCGATCACTCCAGCGGCGGGCTTTGTGAGTCCGGTGTCCGGAATCGCGCTTGGCGCAATCGCCGCGGTTCCGAGCTACTTCACGATTCTCTGGAGAGCCGGCACCCGGCTCGATGATTCGCTCGACGTGATCGCGGCGCACGGAGTCGGCGGAACGGTAGGAGCGTTGCTCACCGGAGTGCTCGCGCAAAAAATCTGGAACGGCACGGCCGACGGCGCGCTGTTCGGCAATCCCAAACAGCTCGGTATCCAGCTCGTAGCAGTAATCGCTACGATTCTTTACAGCGTTCTTGGAACGTTCGTAATTCTCAAGGCGATAGCGCTGGTCGCGCCTCTTCGCGCGAGCCAGAAAGAGGAGGGAATCGGAATGGACGTCACCCAGCACGGGGAAGAGGCGTACAGCAGGGGCGAAGGCGCAATTCTCGTTCGCGCCGAGAGGGCCTAAAACCATGAAACTCATCGTAGCGATCATTCGACCGGAAAAGCTCAACGACGTGCTCGAAGCCTTGTACCGGGCCGAAGTCCGCGGACTCACGATCAGCCGAGTGCGCGGTCATGGTGGTGAAACCGAAGCGGTCGAGACCTATCGTGGCATGACCGTCAAGGTGGAGCTGCACGACAAGGTGAGGATCGAGATCGGCGTCTCGGATCCCTTTGTACAGCCAACCGTGAAGGCAATTCTTTCCGCCGGCGCCACCGGCGAGGTGGGCGACGGAAAGGTCTTCGTCCTTCCCGTCGAGAAGGTCTACCGGATTCGCACCGGGGAGGAGGATCGTTCGGCCGTCACTCCGGTAGTCGGCGAGGAAAGCGGCGTCTAGCGGCCTGCGAGCCGGAACACACAGAGGCCGTAGGGAGCAATCTGTCCGAGCGACAATGAGATGTTCGCTCGGATGGATGCTTCCGGCGCGCAACCGTTCACAGGGTCTTCGAAGATGCGCTCCAATCGACCCGTGTGTGCCGCGCCGTTTCCGGAATCAAGGGTCACGACGAGTTGCGGCACGGCGCGAGATCCAAAATTGGCGGTCACGATTACAGTTTCGGCCCGCGACCGGCGCATGAATACCGCTACCGCGGCGTCGCTCGCTGTGCCAACGGCAAGGTCACCCGTACCAAGCGCGGAATGCTCGTTCCGCAGATGAATCAGTCGCCGATAGTGATTGAGCAGCGATGCGGGATCATGATCCTGCGCGGCCACGTTTTTCGTCATCCAGTCGGGTTGTAGGCTTTCCCACGCGGTCCCTCTCGTGAAGCCGCCGTTCGGCTCGGCGTTCCACTGCATCGGCGTGCGGATATTCTCGTCGGGCTTCCCCCCGATCATTCCGATCTCTTCACCGTAGTAGACGAACGGCATTCCCGGCAGCATGAGCATCGCGCTCGCGGCGACCCTCGCTTTGCCCGCATCTCCGCCGAGCAAGGTCATCACGCGCGGCTGATCATGATTCGTGAGGAAAGGCGACCATCGGCCGGCCGGAAACATCACATTGGCTTCCGAGGTCGCCTGCCTGAACGGCGCGCCGGTGCCCGTGCGCGCGGCTTCGACGGTCGCACCGGCGACTCCGAACGCGAAGTACGCGTCGAGCTGGTCGGGATAGTACGTCGCCAGAATCTGCGGCGACCCGTCGGACATCTCGCCGATCGTAAATGATCCGGGCGCTTCGCTCCGGATCGCGTTCCCGAATTGTCTCAGGATCTCGTGAGTGCCGCGTGTGTGCGCGAGCTGATTCCCAGCCTCTATGAGATACGGAATCGCATCGAAGCGAAACCCGTCAGCGTGCATGTTCTTGAGCCAGTGCGCCGCGACCTTTTGCATCTCCTGGAGGACGGCCGGCGTCTCGTAGTTCAGGTCGGGCATTCCGCCCCAGAAGAGGCCGTAGTAGTACTCGTTCCGAACGGGCGATTTGTGCCACACCTCCTGTCCCCACGTCGGCGGCTGTTGCGGCTTCACGCTCGACCACCTGTACCAGCTTCGATAGGGGCTCGCCGTGTCACGAAGCGCTGACTGGAAAAAAGGATGCTCGCTCGACGAGTGGTTCGGAACGAAGTCCACTATGACATGAATCCCTCGGCGGTGCGCCTCCTGGACGAGGATCCGGAAATCCTCGTCCGTCCCGTAGTGGGGATCGACGTGATAGTAGTCGCTCACGTCGTAACCGTGATAGCTCACGGACTTGTCGATCGGCATCAGCCAGATGCACCTAGCGCCGAGGCTGGTGCGGCTGGCCGGATTTCCGTCGTTGATGTAGTCGAGCCGGGACGTGAGCCCCCGCAAATCCCCCACTCCGTCACCATCGGCATCGGCGAAAGAGCGGACGAACACCTCGTAGCATACGCCGTCGCGCCACCATTGGGTCGCGCCAGCCGGCGGGACGGCGACTTCCGTCGAAGGCGTGCCAATTGAGCATGCGACCGCGCCGCAGACGGACACGAGCACTGCCGTGACCAGGGCACGGGTGATGGTCATGGGTACCTTCACCCGCTTGCCGCGGGTGTGCCGGACTGCTGCTTCGCTCTCATCAGCAGAATGTGATTCCTCGGCGACTGCTCGGGTAGCTGTGGGCCGGGTTCCAATATTTAGGCTGGCGACCTTTACCCTTTATGTATTACTGTGAACGCCAGTGTCAGGTGCCCGCGAGACGGTCCCCTGGCCTGAAATCGATCCAGCAACGAAATCGACGAGGGTATTTTCTGGTCCGCTCCTGTTTCGTTTTTCTGACGTTCTCGGTCATAGCCATCGCGTGCGCTAAGCCAAAGCCCGCGCAGATTCCGGCCGTCAAAGTCGTCGTCCACGACACCGTTACGGTTCGGGATCCTGAGCTGGACAAGCGCGTCTCCCGCCTCGAGCTGCAGCTGCTGGCGCGCGATGCGCAGATAGAGGATCTCCAGGTTCGTCTCGAGGATACGCGCGC
Organism: Gemmatimonadaceae bacterium; assembly: GCA_035317285.1. Lineage (GTDB taxonomy): Bacteria > Gemmatimonadota > Gemmatimonadetes > Gemmatimonadales > Gemmatimonadaceae > UBA4720. The sequence goes on from DATHHC010000123.1 coordinate 5,416, forward strand.
CGAAGTCGTGCGCGCGATGGCCAAGCTTCAGACGGTGGCCAGCCGCGCCCAGGCCGCATCCGCAATGGCGGAGGCGGAAGTCGCGCTACAGACGATGAAGACGGGCGTGTCGGCGGAACCGCCCGAAGCCGCACAGGTCACTCGGCTGGTTCGACAGAGCGCCACGGAATTCGACAAGGCCAACTACGGCGGCGCGCTCTATCTGGCAAACCAGGCGAAGATTGTATCGTCGGGGTACCGCGGACGTCTTGGCGTAAGCAGAGAAGGGGCGCGTCCGGGGGAAACGCTGTTCGCCGTACCCATCAAGCTGAAGACGACGAGCCGGGGAAATATCCGCGAAGGACCCGGCACCAGTTTCTCCGTCTCGTTCACGGCGGAAGCCGGGACGTCGCTCATCGCGTCTTCCTACGCCGATGAATGGGTTCGTGTCTCCGATGATTCCGCACGGACCGGGTGGATTCACCAGTCGTTGATCGCGCGACCCTAGCCTACCGGACTACCCCGTTTTTTTGAGCCTGCGTGCGCGCACGGTTCTGTCGCGACCCTCTCTCTTCGCCTGATATAGCGCTTCGTCGGCGACCGCGATAATTGCTTCTGCGTCGTCCGCTGCTTCGGGGAAGCCGGCGACACCGATGCTCAAAGTGATCTTCCGCCCGTTGAATTTCTTGGCGGCGACCCGCGCGCGGATGTGCTCGGCCGTATCGAGCGCCTCGGTGATGGCCACGTCGGGCAACACGATGACAAACTCCTCACCGCCGTAGCGCGCGCAGCAATCGATCTTGCGGGTCGAATCACGCATGATTTCCGCGATCGTCTGAAGCACTTCGTCCCCGGCCGGATGCCCGAACGCGTCGTTGTACTGCTTGAAGTGGTCGACATCGCCGACAAGTACCGAGAAGCCGCTCTTCTGTTTCTTGTATCGCGCGACTTCGTCGTCGAGGCGCTTCATCAACGAGCGGTGGTTCGAGAGACCGGTGAGACTGTCCGTCGTCGAAAGCAGCTCCAGCTCTTCATTTTTCTTCAGCAGCGTCTCGTTGATGCGATCGAGCTCGAGCCGGCCTTCGCGGAGACGGTAGACCATGTGGTTGAACACTTCGGTGAGGTAGCCGACTTCGCCACCACCGGGTGCAGCGGGAAGGTCCACCGCGAGGTCTCCGGCCGCGACTTCTCCGGCAGCCTTCGTCAGTCGATCGAGTGGCCGGGCAATCAGGCGTCCGAGCCTATAGGCGGAGGCCGTCACGGCGATCAGGAGCAACACAATCACGAGCAGCGCGACGTTGCGGAAGCGGCGCACCTGTCCGAACGCCGCCTCGCCCGAGATCTCGGAGATCACCAGCCAATTAACCTGCGGCACGTACTCGAGGGTGCCGATGACATCTCTGCCGCCGAAACTGGTATAGGCGAACGGAGCGCGGGCGCGCTCGCGCAGCTTCTTCATCGTCGGCGGGGGGATGGGATTCTTTAACAAATCCTCGGTTGCGCCAATGGAGCTCGCTATCGCCGCGCCCCTGGCGTTGACGAGATGGATCGCCCCGGTACTCTCGGGCGCGAAGGATCGGAGGAGCATCTGCACCGGCGCGAGATTGAGCTCCGCGGCGAAAGCGCCGAGGAGTCGCCCGTCGGCGCGCTGCGCCGGAACGGCTACGATCAGCTTCGCCCTTCCGGTCTTCGTATCCCAGTACGCGTTGCCGACGATCTGATTGTCCGATTTCAGCGCCGACTGCCAATCCGCGGGAAGAGGAATCGAGGTCACCTCAGGTGCGCTGGTGGCGATCACGTTCCCATCGAGGTCGAGCACCATCAGCTTCTCGAAGTCGCTGAACCGCTCGTGGAGAGAGACGAGGTAATCGCGCAGCCGGCCTTCGGTGGGCGTGCCCGCTTTCGTGGCGCCATGCTCCAGCGTGATCACCACTTCGTCCGACCCGGAAAAGACTCTCAGGTCGTATAGCCGTTCCCGCAGCCAGACACCGGTTGCGCGGGCACTCTGAGCGCTGCTGGAGACGAGATCTTCATCGATTTTCTTCTCGAGTGCGCGGCGGTTCTGGGTATAGAAGACGCCGAGCATGGTGCCGGCAGGCAGCAACGCTGCGGCTACCGCGAACGCGAGAATTCTGCTGCGCAGACTCTCGAGGCGGGGGAATGGGAGCGGAAATTTATGACGCGCACGCGGCGTGCTTTGAGTCACGCTTTGAGCAGCATTCACGGTTCCGGGTTCTGACGTCGGAAGAGGCATCGTCTATAGACGATTGACCCCTCGCTGGGCTACCGACGATTGTGGCGGGTTACTTCAGGAAAGTCACCGTGACCCGAAACCTTTTCGAATAACGACGGTGGAAACATCTGGCGGTGCTGTGATCACAGATGTGATGGCGCTGCTGAATCGGCAGCAGTCAGGTAACCATTGATTCAATAACGAGTTACGAGGCCACACGGTTGATGTCGGCCGTTTCCAGGATTCGCGTCGAATATCCGCTTCGCGCTACAGCGAGCATTGCCTGCCCGAGCCGTTCGGTCGTGGTCATCGAATTCGGGGCGATCCGGCTGAGGATTGGATAGAGCGGCCGGAGGCCCACGTAGAGCGCGTTATACCACCATGTCGAAGACCGAATTCCGTGGAGCGGGATGATTGCGCCGGGGCGAAACATGTACGCCACTCTGAACGGCAACGAGAGCAGCGCGTTCTCGGTCCGGCCCTTCACTCGTGCCCACATCATGCGCCCGTGCTCGCTGCTGTCGGTGCCGGCGCCTGAAATGTAGATGAAAGTCAGGTTAGGGCTTGTCCGGAGCAGGGTCCTGGCGACTGCCATCGTGAGATCGTAGGTCACGCGCGTGTACGCCTCTTCCGTCATGCCGAGCGCGCTGACTCCGAGACAGAAAAGACAGGCGTCGAAGCCGACAAGTTGGGATTCGAGAGGGGAAAGCGCGGTGAGATCGGGGCTGACAAGCTCGGTGAGCTTCGGGTTGCTCTGGCCCGTAGGTCGTCTGCCAACGGTGACTACTTTCGTCGTGTCAGGATCGAGAAGGGCCTCGCGCAGGACACCCTGACCGATCATTCCGGTCGCGCCAAAGAGGAGGATTTTCATTGAACGGAATCAAAGAACTCGACCACACCGGATTCCAGCGAATACTCGGCACCGACAACGAGCAGCCCATCCTTTTGTATCAGTTCCTCGAGAACCTGCGAGCCGTGGCGAAGGTGGTCCACCGAAGCCCGGATGTTGGCCCGAACCGCCTCTTTGACCAAGGCAACTTCATCGTTCCTGAGCTCGGTATGCAGGAGCGTCTCCACCGACGGACGCAACCGGTCCACGATAGACCGCAGATTGTGCGACTGATTTGCGTTCGGTGCGCGCAGCTCTTCGAGGGTCGCCAGGATCGCCCCGCACTGCGAGTGCCCCAGCACAACGACGAGCCGCGTCGAGTAACGCTCGGCGGAGAATTCGACGCTCCCGACCTGGGAAGGCGCGACGATGTTGCCGGCGACGCGAATGACGAACAGGTCTCCCAGGCCCTGATCGAACACTATTTCTGCGGGAACGCGGGAATCAGAGCAGCCGAGTATGATCGCGAACGGTTGCTGTCCGCTCGCGAGCTCGACGCGTCGCGTGTGACTCACGAACGCGTCCGAGCCTCGGACGTTTGCGGCGAATCTGAGATTTCCTTCTCGCAGCCGCGCGAGAGCTTCACGTGCCGGAATCATCCGATCACGAGCAGCCTTCCACGTACTCGACTTGCGGTCTGAGTCCCGCACGGTAGTTCACGACTTTCTTGCCATCGGTCTCAAAAATTATCCGGTACGCGGCATCCGCGCCCGATGCGGGAACAACGGTGAGATAATGGCCGCCCGCCGTGTACTTGTGCGGCGTGACGGCGATCTGACCGGGATAGAGAGTCTTGATCCTGTCCTCGCTGTCGCCGATTCGTGCACCGGTCGACGTCGCGATCGTTCCCCGGCGGACTTCCACGCGTACCACCTTTCCTCCCTCCACCATAACCATCACGCCCGGCGGCAAGCCGTCAGTCTTGGCGTACGTGCAGGCAGTGCTGTCTCTGGATGCGGCGACGTTGAAAGCAGGAACGGCCGCCCGCGCTTCGGCGACGGTCATTCCCGCGCGTAGGTTTCCGATTCCACGCTCGGTGACGGTCCAGCCGGCGGGCTCAGGAGTCGCTACTCCGCCCGGGGGTTGAGGCTGCTGCGTGCTTCCCGAACCCGATGCCGGCGGGGTGGTGGTCGTGGTGGTGCTAGTTGTGGTCGAAGTAGTATCGGCCGGACGCTCGTCCACTTTCGCGCATGCCGCCAGCGCGAGGGCGAGAGAAAACGCGACCGATGGTCGGATGACGTTCATTTTCAGGATTCCCCGTTTGGGCGTGTTGTGTGCTGGGACTTCCGAGGTGCCGGAATGCCAGCGCCGGGCTCAATTGCAAGCACCGTACGCGCGTGCGGGGAAGTCTGCCCCTCTCCTGTCGGTCCGGGGAGGGGCGGGGACGCTAACTAAATGCTACGAGTGAGCGGGGGTTCTAACTAAATGCTCGCGGGTGCGGGGGATGCATTTGCCTTCGTTGACTTTCTAAGCTTCGAATCCTGGTACAACGC
>DATHHC010000124.1:0-10123 GCA_035317285.1 Gemmatimonadaceae bacterium
TTCCTCCTGGACCTGTTCCTTCAGCATCTGCTGGGGATCCGCCATGATCTTCGTCGCGAGCGTGTGCGCGATCTCGCGGTCCATTCCCTTCGCTTCGTAGATGACCGCCAGCTCGTCGCGCTCGATCTCGGGCATGAGCTCAACCTCGGTCTTCTCCATCGATATCTCGTACTCGTAGACTTCGCGCTCGCTCTTGCTGGCGAGGTACCCGCTCGATCCCATCGACAGGGCGTCGGCGATCAGGCCAGCGACGCCGGCGACGACGACCGCCTGGTGCTGATTCACGATGCCCGCGCCGATCACGCCCGCGACCAGACCGAAGTTCGCGGTGAGTCCGTCATTGAATCCGTACACGACGTTGCGGAGAAATCCCCCCGACGACGTCTTGTGCCAGGGCTCTCCGCCCTTTCCCGCGATCTCGCCGAGCGTCGTGGCATGGTCAGCGGACTCGCGCGCGAGGGTGAGCGCCTCGGCGCCGCCCGGCGCTCCGCGCGCTGTTTCACGATGCATGTCGAGGTACGCTTTGACCTCGCGGCCCTCTTCCTCGAGCAGCATCGGCAGCAGGAAGCCCGGTCCGAACCATCTTCCGAGTGTGCCCAGCAATCGCGCGCGTCGGCTCGGACGAAACGCTGCCGGCGGATGTCCATGCTTTGCCAGCAAATCGGACCAGACTACAACGTGGCGATCTTCGACGTCCGCCAGCCTGGAATAGATGTCCTTCTTTTTCGCATCCGGCTCCGCCGCAGCGAGAAGGCGATAGAGGTAGGCCGCGTCCGCTTCGTCCTGCCAATGGTGCTCGAAAGCGTGAACATCGATCGCGGTGCCGCGGGGTGGTGCCTCGCGGGGCTCCAGCATCGTAGACATGCCTTCAATATCACCCGGCAGGCCTCGTTTTGCACCGCCGGCGAGCACCAGCCAAATCGATAGCGCCGTCCAGAAGTGCCGCGGCTGAGCAACCCTTGGCTGCGGTGCGATGTCCTACGTCACAGAACCATCAAGGGAGAAAGGATGAAGGCACTACTGCTACTCTCCGCTCTGGCCGCGGTTTCCGCCAAGCCGGCGCTGATTGCACAGGTGACACCCGCGAAACCGGATTCGAGCTGCAGCACCGATTCGGATGGACGCGTCGAATGTCGAATCGTTCGGGGCCGCGCGCGGGGCGATTCCGGGCTACGAACCCGGGTCTTCACTTACGATGCCCCCGGCGCACAGGCATGGTTCAAGATGGACTCGGCGATGGCGAAGCGCGCGGCTCTTGGGGTGGAGCTTCGCACCACCGGGACCAAACGCGACACGCTCGGTGTTTTTGTAGAAGCAGTTACGCCCAAGGGGCCGGCTGAGGCCGCCGGCATCATCGAAGGAGATCGCATCGCATCGATCAACGGCGTAGATCTCCGGACCTCCGCGGGCGACACCGACGATTCATACGCAAATGGACTGGCGGCGCACCGTCTGAGCCGCGAAGTCCAGAGGCTCGCTCCCGGTGGCAAGGTGAATTTGCGCGTCTATTCGGGCGGGCGGTTCCGGGATGTGCAGGTGACGGCCGGCAAGGCCAGCGAAGTGATGGGCCGCGGCAATCGATTCAGATACATGACGCCGCAAATGGATGGCATGATGGACTTCGACGGACCCGAGGGGATGATGTTCGGTCCGGACATGCAGCTGATGCGTGAGCGCATGGAGCCGCTGATGAAAGAACGGCTGGAACCTCTGATGAAAGAACGGCTGGAACCTCTGATGAAAGAGCGGCTGGAGCCAATGATGAAATCGCGCATTGAGCCGCTGCTGCGCGAGCGCCTCGAGGACCTGCCGTCAAGAATCGAGTTGCGTGCTCCGCTGCGGATCAGAACTCGCGCGCCGCTCCGCGCTACTCGGACTTACCGGGTGGATGCGGGCGAAATCGAACCAGTGTCGGCGGACGAGATCAGGGAGCTGGTTGCGACAACAATTCGGGACGCTCAATCCGCATTAAAGCAGCTCGCTGCGGACGGAATTTCGTAGCCAGCTCACCGGTCCGCGCGTGCCATCGCTCCTGGATGGTGCGCGCTGCAAACTGGACGCGTTGATCCATCGCGGAAGTGGTGGGCAACGCGGGTTGCGTTTCCGGACATGAGAACTGGGGAGGATGCTTCGGGTCCACCGCGGCGTAGCCGATCCGCGGAAGCACTTCGACCCCCAACAGAATCAGGCCGGTCAGGACGATCAGCAGGGACAGGGTGTGCATCTTCGGGAGCCGGTACCGCCAGGTCGTAAGCGCTACCCACAGGCCGCCGACGATGATGACGACCTCGACCCCAAGGTACTCGAATAGGCCCATCCCGCACCCGCGCTCGTACGGCCAGATCGCGAGGGCGATGAAAAGCGCGAATACCAGGAGCAATCGTGCGCCACCGCCGAACATTGCCGCGCGCTGCTGGGTACGCTCCTGCGCGCGGCGCTCTTCCTCGCTCTGAAGCTTCTTCAGGGCGGGGGAGGGCTCGGGAGGAAGTCCGTCGAACTCCCGCTCGATTTTCTTCAGTTGGCTTGACCAGTCGTCTTGCTGAGCCACGATTGCTCCCGTCCGGAGAGGGGTCGCCTATCTTTCCTGACTCCGGAGCCTCGTCACTGGCAACGAACAAATGAGTTTAGGCGATACTGTGAAGGTAAGGCTCGACAAGTGGCTGTGGGCCGCGCGCTTCTTCAAGACGCGGGCGATTGCGGCGACGGCAATCGAGACCGGAAAGGTCGAGGTCAACGGCGAGCGGGCCAAGCGCGCCAAGCAGCTCCAGGTGGGTGATTCCCTGCGAATCCGGCTCGGTCCCTACCAGCACCTGGTGACTGTGCGCGCGCTCTCGGAGAATCGGGGGCCGGCACCCGTTGCGGCCAAGCTGTACGAGGAAACCGAAGAGGGGCGGAAGGCGCGCGAGGCGATGCAGCTGCAGGTGAAGATCGCACGATCGGTTCCGGGTTACGATCGGGGACGGCCCACTAAGAAAGATCGACGGGATCTTGAGAGAGTCAGGCGGCCGGATCGGGATTGAAGGATCGGCGCCTGTTCAGTTGTAGTTCAAAAGCCCGAGTTTCAGAACTCCATTTGTGCGCCGAGCTCGACGACCCGATTCGGCGGAATCCCAAAGAATTCAGTCGCCGGTCGCGCGTTCCGCTGCATGAAAATGAAAAGCCGCTTGCGCCAGCGCGCGAGCGGCTTCGAGCCCGTCGGAATGAGATTCTCGCGCCCGAGGTAGAACGTTGTCTCCGACGGCTTGGCGACGATTCCGCGCTCGGCCGCCAGCGCCAGAATCTCGGGCACGTTGGGCGTCTGCATGAACCCGTACTTCGCCTTGATTCGCCCGAAGTTGTGCGGGAAGCAGGTCACCTCGATGCGCTCCGTGATCGGAATTTCCGGCACCTGGGCCGAGACGATCGACAGCAAGACCACATTCTCGTGCAGAACCTTGTTGTGCTTGAGATGGTGCAGGAGCACCAGCGGCGCGTCCTTCGATTCTGATGTCAGGAATACGGCGGTGCCCGGAACCCGCGGCGGCTTGAAGCGCTTGTCCGGGTTCTCGTCTCCCAGATCCCTGAGCAGCGCGTCGAGGGGAATCGAGGCATCAACAAGCAGGCTGCGCACGATCAGGCGTCCGCGCTGCCAGGTCGTCATCAAGGTGAACATCGCCGACGCGATTACGAGCGGCACCCAGCCACCTTGCACGACCTTGAGCATGTTTGCGGAGAAGAACGCGAGGTCGATGATCAGGAAGGCGCCGGTGAGTGCGCCGGCGCGCCAGACGCTCCACTGCCAGTGCGATCTCGCCAGGACGTAGAAAAGAATCGTCGTCATGGTCATCGTCCCGGTTGTTGCGACTCCGTAGGCAGCAGCGAGCGCGCTCGACGATCTGAACGTCAACACGATGAGGATGCACGCGAGTCCAACCGCGCGGTTCACTTCGGGAACGAATATCTGCCCGTGTTCCTCGAGCGATGTGTGGATGATCTGGACCCGCGGACTGTAGCCAAGCTGCACCGACTGCTGGGTGAGCGAAAACGCACCCGAGATGAGAGCCTGCGACGCTATTATCGCGGCTACCGTCGCGAGCACGACCAGCGGAAACTGGAGTGCGCTGGGCGCGAGCAGGAAGAACGGATTGACCGAGCTCGTCGGATCCCGCAGGATGAGAGCGCCCTGCCCGAAATAGTTCGCCAGCAGCGCGGGCAGCACGAGGACGAACCAGGCGATGCGGATCGGCCTCTTGCCGAAATGTCCCATGTCGGCGTAGAGCGCCTCGGCTCCTGTGACGGCGAGGACTACGACTCCGAGGAGAATGAACCCGGCGTGCCCATGGCGAATGAAGAATTCCAGCCCATAGAGCGGATTAGCCGCGGCGAGAATCTCGGGGGCCTGGAAAATCTCCGCGAATCCCAGCGCCCCAATCGTCGCGAACCAGACGACCATCACGGGGCCGAATACGCGACCAACCCTCGAGGTGCCGTGTTTCTGAAAGAAAAAGAGCGCCGCGAGCAACGCGACCGTGAGCGGGAGCACCAGGTGTTGTGCCTGGGGAGCCACCACTTCCAGACCTTCGACGGCGCTGAGAACGGAGATCGCCGGAGTGATCACGCCATCGCCGTAAAGCAGCGCCGCGCCGATCAATCCAAAGGTGATAATGATCTTCCGCCGGAAAGAATCCGCATCGCGCCGCTGCTTCTGGAGAATCAGTGCCAACAAAGCGAGGATCCCGCCCTCGCCGTTGTTGTCCGCCCGCATGATGAAGATGATGTACTTGATGCTGACGACGACGATCAGCGACCAGACGATCAGCGACAAAACGCCGTAGACGTTTTCCGGCGCCGGGGAGAGGCCATGCTCCAGCTTGAAACACTCACGCACGGCGTAGAGGGGGCTGGTACCGATGTCCCCGTAGACGACGCCTAACGCGAGTAAAGTGAGTTTTGCGAGACGGCGGCCGCTCGGACGAGCTTCGAGGTTAGTGCTGATTTGCGCGACCTATAGAGGTTCAGGCCACCAAACTGCTGGCGCCCTTGACCCCGGAATTTCCGCTAGCGCGCGACCCTTTGCAAGCCCGATACCCAGAGGCAAAGGGGATACTCGAGCGTAAGAAACAGACGTTATTCGCGGGCATATCCATTGCGTTAACAGTGGTATAACCGACAGCACCTGATTCCACCTGAGGAGGGTCAAAATGAAGGATCTAAACGAACGTGGTCTCGAGAACCAAGTCAAAGGAACCGCGAAAGAAATGAAAGGAAAGATCCGCGGCGACCTGGGTGATGCCACGGACAACACCAGCGAGCACATCAAGGGTCGTGCTGAAGAGCTTAAGGGCAAGACCCAGAAGAACTTCGGGAAAGCCGAGCGAGAAGCCGACCCGGATAATAACGACTGACCCCGATAAGGGAGAAAAAAAGCGCCGGTGCAGAGCTCTGCACCGGCGCTTTCTCGTTTTTCGACCCCTGCTTCTAGAACTGAGGGCCCGGGGGAGCGCCATCGGGACGTCCAGCCGAGTCCCCACCTCGACGCTCGGCGAGCTCGCGGCGTGCGGCCGCGCGCATCCTGTCGAGCTTCGCCTGCTGGTCCGGATTCAACAGCCGCTTGATCTGGGCGTGGGTGCTGTCGCTCACGACCCGGGCCTGCACCGCGATCGAATCGAGCTGCGGCCTCACCGGCTTGTAGAGCGTGACGATCTGCCGGTGCTTCTGCTCGATCAGCGAATCCACTGAGGCCTGCTGTGAGGGAGTGAGCTTGAGCTCCTCGGCCATTCTCTGCCTGTACGCACGCGGTCCACGCGCGTCGCGGCTATGCTTCGCGTCCATGACGCGGTCGGCGGTGAAGCCAAGCGCTCCGCCCGCGACGAAAGCGCCGAGCAGGAACATCATTGCGTAGCCCTTGGAGCGTTCCATCGGGATCCTCAGTGTGACATGACGTAGCGGAACGTCGCTTCGCGCTGCGACGACCCATCAAGCGGAGCTGTTACGACCTGGACCGCGCCAGGGAGAACGTCCGAAGCCAGCGGCTCCGTGACGGCATCGTAGGACGCGCGATAATCCTCGTCTTTCTGCCGCGACCACATCACGCCGGCTGCAACGAACAGGAGGGCCGCAGCCGCGAGCCCGGGACCAGCCCAGCTCGCCAGATCCGACCACCAGTTGACCGGAATGACTGTCGCGCCCTCGTGCTCCTTGATGTAGGACATGATGCGGGTCTCGAGGCCGTCCCAGTATGCGCCTTCGGCGGGCGGTGCGTAGATATCACGGAGCGCCTCCGTGATATCCGCATCGCCTTCGTCGTCCAGTCGCAAATCGGTACGATCTTCCATCGCTAATCCCTCAGGTTTCCGAGCAATACCCGCAGCTTTTGCCGCGCGTGGTGCAAATCCGAGCGAGCCGTTCCGCCCGGTATACTCAACATCTCGCCAATCTCCGCGTGCGTAAAGCCCTCGATATCATGCAGCACTATCACCGATCGCGCCCGATCCGGAAGCTGCGCCAGTGCCGCCTCCAGCCGCTCTCGCAGCTCGCCGCTCTCCGCGGGATCGCGGAAGGCAGCCGGAATCGAATCGGAGATCTCCTCCGCATTTCTGACCTTCCGGCGGCGAGCCAGATCGAGCGCCGCGTTCGCGACGATTCGATTGAGCCACGCGCCGAAAGCCTGTTCCGGGTCGAAGCGGTCGAGCGCCTGATGCGCCCGCAGGAATCCTTCCTGCACCGCATCTTCCGCGTCCTCGTGCGTCATGACGATCGAGCGCGCCACTATGTAGGCGCGCCGCTGGTGAAGACGCACGAGCCCGGCGAAACCCCGCTCGTCCCCAGTCCTGGCGAGACTTACGAGCTCCCGTTCCTCATCAGAAATACGTGGGGCCGTGTTCAAATGTTGAGGGGCTGACAAGAGGGATGGGACGGGGTTCTGGCCGTAAGATACGGCCGGAGCGGCTTTACCGGTGTCCCCGCGATTCCCTCTCGACAAAGCTCTGGCTCCTGCTAGTGAACTGGGCCCATCGAGCCACGCGCACGGCCGGTCCTGAACAGGAACAGCAGTGGCAGCCCGGCTAACAGCACCAGCCCACTGTACAGGTAAATCCTCGAAAACGCGAGCATGCTCGATTGGACCGTCACCTGCCGGTCCAGGATGGCGAGCGCCTGCTGTTGCGCGACCATTGGATTGATCCCGCGCGCCACCAGCCCGCGGCCTATCAGCGAGAGCCGGCTCAATGTCTCCGGATCGTTCGCGCCAACGTGCTCGACCAGCACCGCCTTCTCGGATGCCATGAAGCGCGCGAGAAGCGTTGCCATCACCGCGATTCCGAGCGAGCCGCCGAGCTGCCGCATGAGATTGAACATGCCCGTTCCCTGCGCCAGATCCTGGACCTTGAGGTCCGCCATCGTCGCGTTCGTGAGCGGCACGAAGATGAGCCCCAGCCCCATGCCGCGAAGTATCAGCGGCCAGAAGAGATCACTCTGGCCGCTCGCGGATGTCAGGTGCGACAGCTTCAGCATCGAGAGGAAGAAGAGAAACGCCCCGGCTACCACAGTGTACCTGGCATCCAATCGCATTGCGTTTCTCCCGACCACTGCCATCGTGATGGCCGACGCGATCGCTCCGGGCAGGATGATCTTGCCCGTTTGCCAGGCAGTCATCTGCAGCAGCTGCTGGAGAAACACCGGAAGAATGAACACGGACCCATACAACGCGAACCCGAGCAGCAGACCGAAGCTGACGCCGGCGGTGACCTGCCGGCTCTTCAGAATGCGGAAGTTGATTACGGGCTCGTCGGTCGTGAGCTCGTGCCAGATGAGAGCGATTCCCGCGAGGAGCGCGGTAACGCCAAGCATCGTAACGAAGCGCGATTCCCACCAGTCATAACGTTCACCGCGCTCGAGCATCCATTGCAGCGAGCCGACGCAGAGCGTCAGCAGGGCAACTCCGGCATAGTCGATTTTGTCGGCACGCTCCTGGTGCTCGGCGTCGTTCACGTAGTTGACGGTGAGAATCGCCGCGATGATGCCAAGCGGAACGTTGATATAGAAGATCCACGGCCAATTGTAGTTGTCCGTGATCCAGCCGCCGAGCGTGGGGCCCAATGTCGGTCCGACCATGACGCCGACCCCAAAGATCGCCATTCCAGTTCCCGCTTCCTGAGGCGGGAACGATTCGTAAAGCGTCGCCTGCGCTGTAGACAGCAGCGCACCGCCGCCGATTCCCTGTACCACGCGCCAGAAAATGAGCCCGAGCAGTGAGTGGGCCGAGCCGCAGAAAAACGAGGCAACTGTGAAGAGAAGAATCGAGCCGGTGAAATAGCGCTTTCTGCCGAAGAAGGCCGACAGCCAGCCCGACATCGGGATGACGATGACGTTGGCTATGATGTACGAGGTCGAGACCCACGCGATCTCGTCGAGCGTCGCTCCAAGGTTCCCCATCATGTGCGGGATGGCGACGTTGACGATCGAGGTGTCGATCAGCTCGAGCATCGCCGCCATCGTGACGGTGGCGGCGATGATGTACTTGTGCGCGTACCGGTCATCGGAGGATGTCGATATCCCCGACGACCGCAGAACGGCCGTGCTCACCGGTTCGAGGTGTCTACGTGGACGTTCGCCGAGAGACCTGGCCGCAGGTCATAACCCGGACATGGTTTCGTCACCGCGATGCGCACCGGAACGCGCTGCACCACCTTCGTAAAGTTCCCGGTTGCGTTGTCGGGCGGAAGCAGCGCGAACTTCGCCCCCGTCGCGCCGCTGACGCTCGCAACCTTCCCTTCGCCGACGCACTTGCCGTAGGCATCGATCTCGAACTCGACCGGTTGCCCGGGTCGAATCTTGGCGAGCTGGGTCTCCTTGAAATTTGCCGTGACCCACATGCCGGTGTCAGCGACGATGCTGAGCAGCGGCTGCCCCGGCGCGACGAGCTGACCTACCTCCACCTGCTTTCTCGAGACCTCGCCCGATGCCGGCGCGGTGATGCGCGTGTAGTCGAGCTGGAGCTGAGCGTTCTCTGATATCGCGCGGGAGGCGAGGGAGCGCGCGTTGGCGACGCGGACGCCCGCTTCCATAGTGTTCACCGTTCCGCCTGCCGCCGAAGCCTGACGCTGGGCTGCGAGGAGGTTCGCGTGCGCGACGTCAGCCGTTGCCTGCGCGGCATCGAGCTGCTGCTTTGATATGATCTGCTTGGCAACCAATTCCTTGGCGCGCGCAAGATCTGCATCTGCCTTGTTGGCGTTGGCCGCCGCGGCCCCGATCTGCGCGTCGAGTGCGGCGCGCTGGCCCGTCGCGCTCTGAACCTGCGCCTGCGCCTGCCCCGAGAAACCGCCGCCACCCGCCGTCGCTTCGGCAGCAGCGAGATCAGCCTGTGCCTGCTGGAGACGGACGCGATAATCGGCGTCGTCGAGCTGCACGAGCAGCTGCCCGGCGTTCACGTGATCGTTCTCGTTCGTGTTGACCGTCTTCACATAGCCGCCGACCTTCGCCAGCACGGGCACAATGTGACCGTCGACCTGCGCGTTGTCGGTGGATTGGTGCGAGCGGCCGTAGCTCCATTTCTGGAACGCCCAGACGAGGAGGATGAGCGCGACGATGCCAACGATTGGAAGAACGAATTTCTTCTTTTTCGACGGTGCGTCGGGCTCCGACGCGGCGGATCTGCCGTTGCGTGACGCTGGAGCTTCGGATTCGAGTGCGGTTGCCATAACCTGGTATTCCTGTTGGTCTAATTGGAGTCTTGCAAGTGGAAACTGGTGATCATCTGATAGTCGTAACGCTTCCCGTCGCTCGCGCCAGCGATACCCGCGCGAGCTGATAAAGTGTCTCAGCGTCGTTCACGAGCGTCCGCGAGGACGTGAGTGCGAGCGACGCATTCACTACGTCTGCATTGCCTGCGACCCCGGCGTTGAACCGGTCGCGGGCCTGCACTACTTCCTGTTCGGCGAGGCTGAGTCTCTCGGTTGCCGCGGCGAGCTGCTCCCGGGCGCCTGAGAGATCGATGAGCGCGCCGCGAACATCGGCCTGGGCCTGCTGCTCGAGATCGCGCCGACGAATCTCGGCTTCCTTTACCACCGATTGCTGTTCCTGAACCCGCGCTTCACGCTTGAATCCGTCGAAAATCGGAAGCGTGACCTGCAGGCCCCAGGTGTAG
>DATHHC010000125.1:0-2028 GCA_035317285.1 Gemmatimonadaceae bacterium
GAGGTCGAAGACGCCCGCGCGACCGAGCGACCGCATCGAGTGAATCGTAAACCGCGCGCTTGACCATCGTGCGCGGCGCGATCTCCGGCCCGATCTCGAGCAGCGCGTCGGTAGATGCATTGTACCGCGGCCAACGCGGCAACTTTCCCCCGGTCGGCGGACCATTGGGATCCCCGCTCGTAGCGAACGCCACCCAGTAGTCGCTCATCGCCTCCGCCAGCGTCGAGTCGTAAGCCGTCGACCCAGCGCTCGGCTGCAACGGATGCGGTCGTCCGAAGACGAACGTGATTTCCGCGCTATGGTACGCGCCGCGCGCGCGGTTCGCGCTGTCGTCCCCCACGCGCGAGAACACGTACACGTACGCCGGCACTCCACGCGCGGAC
Organism: Gemmatimonadaceae bacterium; assembly: GCA_035317285.1. Lineage (GTDB taxonomy): Bacteria > Gemmatimonadota > Gemmatimonadetes > Gemmatimonadales > Gemmatimonadaceae > UBA4720. Next base: position 384 of record DATHHC010000125.1, read on the forward strand.
ATGAGACGCGCAAACGTGCGCGTCGGCGCTCCCATCCACTCGTCGCCCTCGTCGCGATTCGTGCCGGCGATGACGGGAACGAGGTTTGCCTTGCCACTCGCCAGCGTTGAATCGACCGCATGCGGGAGCACCCATCCGTCGACCACCGGATAAAACGCCGGCGAACCGGGCGGGCCGAGGTGCAGCGAGGCGGCGAGAATGGTGTCGGGGCCGAGAGCGCGCAGGTGCGCTGCCGCGTCTGCTCTGATTCCGTGCACGCGCAGCGAGTCAGCGAAACGGAACGCCACGGCTCGCGCGTCCTCTCTGGAAGAGATGCCGGCGCCGACGCCGGTGCCACTCTCAAGAATCGCGCGCTGAAAAAGTCCTTTCGCCAATGGCGAAGCGATGAGCGAGCCGACGCTGAATCCGCCGGCCGATTCGCCGAAGATCGTCACGCGCGACGGATCGCCACCGAAGCGCGCGATGTTGCGCTGCACCCATTGCAGCGCGGCGATCTGGTCGAGGAGCCCGTAGTTCCCGGCCGCGTGGCGCGGTGACTCGGCCGCGAATGCCGGATGCGCGAGAAAGCCGAAGGCCCCGAGCCGATAGTTGAGCGTGACGACGACGGCGCCCTTTTGCGCGAGGCGAGCACCATTGTGCCGCTCCTCGCCGCCGAACCCGGCGAAGAATCCGCCACCGTGGATCCAGACGAGGACGGGAAGCGGGACGCGGGAACCGGGAAGCGGGAGAGACTTCGTCCAGACGTTGAGATTGAGGCAGTCTTCAGAAACACCGGCGGCGAACGGATCGATGTCGCCGTACGGCTGGTGCTGTACGCAATTGTGGCCGAGCTGAGTTGCGGGGCGCACATCAGTCCAGTGCTTGGGCGGTTGTGGTGGCCTCCAGCGTAACTCGCCGACGGGCGGCGCGGCGTATGGGATACCACGAAACACCATCACGCCGGCGGTGTCGAGGCCTTCGAGCGTGCCCGTGTCGATGGTGACGCGTGGTGGGGCGGAGACGCGCCCGGCGCCAAGTCCGGCGAGACCCGCCGAGCCAATCAGGATGAGGCGGAGCGTTGGAGTAATCATGGTTGTCAACAATGCGGAGGATTCGAGAGCGTTGGCAAGAGCGGGAGAGGGGCTGGTCTGCCTAGTGCTCGACAACGAGAAGCGCGTTCCCCACGGCACGCTCTCCCTCCTTGTCGGACGGATGGTTGACGACCCTCCCTTCGACGACCATGGTCGTCGATCCGCCGCCGTCGAAATTCATCGCCTGCCAGGCACCGAGCTCGCGCATCACGTTCGCGAGCTCCACGAGTGTCATCCCGCCACTGTTCTCGGACCGACCGTCCACAGTGAGCAGAAACAAGGTAGAGCTGTCGCGAGAAAATCCGACCGCGGTGCGCGGATGCCGCGCCTCGGCGTTTCGCGACAGCGTACCTTCCGTAGTCGCGGATTCGCCTGCCACATTCTCGCCATCGCGCAGGATGCGCGGCCAGCCGCCGATGATCATCGCCGGTGTCCCACCGCGCGGGATGCGCGGCAATGTCGCGAGCAAAACCCTCACCGTATCGCCATCACCCATCTTCTGAACTTCTTCCGCGCGTAGGCCGGAACCGTAGGCGGCGAGCACGGCACCACCCGTCGGAATGCTGGATCCAGAA
>DATHHC010000126.1:0-6441 GCA_035317285.1 Gemmatimonadaceae bacterium
ACGAGGTGGTGGTCTTCGATCGCACCGCGGAGGTTGTGCAGAAGTACGTCGCCAAGGGGGCGACGCCCGCGACCACACTCGCCGAGGTCACGGCCAAGCTGAAGAGTCCGCGGATCGTGTGGATCATGGTTCCCGCGGGGAGGCCCGTAGATGAAACGATCGCCTCGCTGTTGCCGGGCATGTCCAAAGGCGATGTGATCATCGACGGCGGCAACTCCAATTTCCACGATACGATGCGGAGAGCGGCCGATCTCCAGCCGAAGGGAATTCACTTCGTCGATTCGAGAACGAGCGGAGGCATCTGGGGCCTCGCGAACGGATATTGCCTCATGATCGGTGCGTCACCGGAAGCATTCAAGCTCTGCGAGCCGATCTTCAAGACTCTTGCTCCGACCGACGGATACGCCCACATGGGACCGCCCGGCTCCGGGCACTACGTGAAAATGGTTCACAACGGGATTGAGTACGGAATGCTCCAGGCTTATGCGGAAGGCTACGAGATTCTACACGCGTCGAAGACTTTCAAGCTGGACATGCACAAGATCGCCGCGGTGTGGAACCACGGCAGCGTCGTGCGCTCGTGGCTCAATGAGCTTGCGGAGAAGGCGTTCGAGAAGGACGGCGATCTGAGCGATCTGCGTGGGTACGTCGAGGATTCGGGCGAGGGCCGCTGGACGGTGCAGGAAGCGATCGACATCGATGTGCCGGCGCCGGTGATCACTCTCTCGCTGCTCACGCGACTTCGCTCGCGGCAGGCCGATTCGTTCTCGGCAAAGGTGATCGCCGCTCTGCGCAACGAATTCGGCGGTCACGCGGTAAAGAAGTCATGAGGACTCCCGTTGCGGTTCCGTTGATTCGCGCGCCAAGAAAACGCGGGAACCGCGAGAAGGCGGACCCGTGTACTATGGTGATCTTCGGCGGCGCCGGCGATCTGACCAAGCGCAAGCTCATTCCGGCGATCTACTACCTGGCGGAGCAGAAACTCCTGCCCGACAACTTCGCCCTCCTGGGCGTCGCGCGTGACGACAACACAGACGAGGGGTATCGCGCGATTATGCGCGAGGCGATGACCCACTCTGATGAGATCCACAAGGTCCACGACGAAGTCTGGCAGTGGCTGTGCGAGCGGACCTTTTACGCCGGCGGAGACTTCTCGAAGGACGACGCCTACGTGAACATCGAGAAGCGCCTCAAGGAGATCGAGGCGCGTTCGCCTCAGGACGAGCAGAATCGACTTTTCTACCTTGCGATTCCCCCGAGCGTGTTCGAGACGACCCTCAAGCACCTCTGTACCAGCGGTCTGGCCAAGCGAACGCATTCGTACGAGGAGAGGCCCTGGACCCGCGTCGTGATCGAGAAGCCATTCGGCCGCAGCCTCGACTCGGCCAAGGCGCTCAACCGGCTCGTGCTCGACGAATTCGGCGAGCACCAGATCTATCGCATAGACCACTACCTCGGGAAGGAAAGCGTCCAGAATATCCTCGTCTTCCGTTTCGCGAACTCGATCTTCGAGCCGCTCTGGAACAGGCACTACATCTCGCACGTGCAGATCACAGCGGCGGAGTCGGTCGGCGTGGAAGGGCGCGGCAAGTACTACGAGGAAGCTGGCGTACTCCGCGACATGTTCCAGAATCACCTGCTTCAGCTTCTCACGCTTGCCGCGATGGAGCCGCCCAGTTCTTTCACGGCGGACGCCGTTCGCGACGAGAAAGTGAAAGTGCTCCACTCTGTACGTCCGCTGATTCAGGGCGATTGTGAGCCGCCGGTGGTGCGCGCGCAATACGACGCGGGCACGCTCGACGACAAAACGGTGCCCGGATATCGGGCCGAGCCCGATGTGTCGCCGAATTCCCTGACTCCCACCTACGCCGCCATGCGGATCTCGATCGACAACTGGAGGTGGAAAGGAGTTCCGTTCTACCTGCGATCCGGGAAGAGAATGGCACGCCGGGTCTCGGAGATCGCCATCCAGTTCCGCTCGCCCCCTCTCCTGCTGTTCGGGCAGAAGGCGGTCGAAGAGATGTCGCCGAGCGTGCTGACGCTGCGAGTGCAGCCGGACGAGGGTATCTCCCTCCGCTTTCAGGTGAAGACTCCGGGTGCGATGCACGAGCTGACGCCGGGTCTCGAGATCACGCCGGTCGACATGGACTTCACATACGCCGAGGCGTTTGGAAACGACTCGCATCCGGCGTACGAGACGCTGCTCCTCGACTGCATGATCGGCGATCCGACTCTGTTCACTCGGAGCGATGAAGTCGAGATGGCCTGGACGATCATCGACCCGCTGCTCGAGTACTGGGACAAGCATCCCGCGACCACGCTTCCCACGTATCCATCGGGCAGCTGGGGGCCGGCAGAGGCAATAAAAATCCTCGATGGAGATCACACACGTTGGCGATAGCTCCTCTCGTACTCCCGCTGATGGCGCTCGTCATTTCGACAGCCGGCTGTCAAAATGCCGACCCGAGCCAAAGGGCTTCTGCTGCTATCCTGGCGGGCGACACCACGCAGCACGTGCTTCCAACGGACGCGCGCGCACTCGTGCTCCGTGCGCGTGAGCTCGATCGGGCGGACAGTCTCGACGCCGCACGCTCCGCGTACGAACAGGCCGCACAGAAGCTGCCACAGATTTCGGACTGGCTGTATCTGAGAGCCGCGGGTGTCACCGCGGATAGCTCGGCCAGAGCAGGGTACTACGCCAGGCTTCGCACCGACGCAGCCCGGGATCGCGTTCGCGTAACCGATGCGATAGCGCGGGAGCGAACCCGTGATTTTGCGGGCGCGATTCGCGCCTACAACGCGCTGGGTCAGCGACTCGACGCGCTGAGGCTTCGGATCAATCCTCCGGCGGATGATGCGTCGAGGACGGCCGCGCGCGCCGACATGCTCTCGTACATCGCCAACTCCAACAACTCCGCAGACACGCGCGAAGCCATCGACCTCTTCGACAAGGTCTTCACGACGACCACAGCGTCCGAAGAGCTCACCATCGCGCGCGCCGCGAACAAATCGGGAGTGCCCGAACGCGCCGCCACCGCTTTCGCCAAAGCCCTTGGTGCTGGACTGGGAAACGTGAATGACAACGTCGGATACGGCACGGTGCTATACCGCCTGAGACGGTACGCGGACGCCGCGACGCAGTTCGCGAAGGTGAAAACTCCGTCTGCGCTCGCCGCCGCCGCCCAGTACCAGCGCGCCAGAGCTCAAGTCGCACTCGGGAACACAGAGGCGGGACGCGCCACGCTGCGCGCGATCACGGCCGCTTATCCAAAGGACACGAGCGCCGCGTCAGCAATGCTTCTGCTTGCCGATCTTGCCACCGACGACAATCGCGATCAGGACGCCAGGCAGACACTCATGGCGATGCTCAAGCGTTTTCCTACCGGGAGGCACGCCACGAACGCCAGGTTTCGCTCGGGCATGATCGCGTACATACAGGGGAATAGAAGAGCTGCCGCGGCCGAATTCGACTCGCTCCTCGCCCGTGATTCGAACAGCACCGAAGCGCAGGCGGCGGCGTATTGGGCCGGCCGCTCCTACGCCGCACTCGGTGACAAGGCAAAAAGCGCCGCGAGGTGGCGCACGGCGATCGCCAATGATCCGCTTAGCTACTACGCGGTGGTGGCGGCCAAGCGCCTCGACACGACGTTGGTCGTGCCGGACCGTTCGTCGGCGAACTACGCCCGAGTTCCGGCGATCGACTCGGCGATGAGCCGCGTCGTCGCGCTCAAGGATGTGGGAATGGACGTCGAGGCCGGATTCGAGAATGATCGGCTCTTCCGCGACGCGAACGCGAAGCCCGCCCGCATGGTCGCGACGGCACACGCGCTGGCCGGCAGCGATCAGGCATCTCGTTCGATCGCTTTGGGTCGCCGTGCCATCGACGAGATCGGCCACAGCCCCGAGAATTTCCGGCTCTACTTCCCAGTGCTGGAGCGGGAGACGCTGATCTCGAGCAGCAAGGAGAACGGCCTCGATCCCGTCCTCGTTGCCGCGCTCATCCGACAGGAATCGAACTTCAATCCGCTGGCGACTTCACCCGTCGGTGCGCGGGGCCTGATGCAGCTGATGCCCGACGTCGGGAAAGCGGTTGCGGCCAGCAAAGGGATCGGTCCCTGGGATCCCGATCTGCTCTATCAACCCGCAGTGAACATCAAGCTGGGCACGGCGCACCTGAGCGGTCTCGCGCACAGGTATCCGGAAGTAGTGAAGGTTCTCGCCGCCTACAACGCCGGCGAGTCGCGTGTGGAGAAATGGTCGAGCAAGACCGGGGCGGCTGATCCGGAAGTATTCACGGAGCGGATTCCTTTCGTCGAGACGCGTGACTACGTGCGGACCATCGTGCGCAACCGAGCCTACTACCAGGCGCTCTATTCCTGGTAGCGCTACGACTCAGACGTCTGTTTCTGCTCGCCCTTTCTCCGCTTGCGCCAGTCGAGAAGCCACGTCCCCGGGATCATGAACAGCGGAGTGAGGAAGATGCCGAGGAGTGAGTTCAGCCAGATCAGCGCGAGGTAGAAAGCGATAAGGCCAAACGATACCCATAGCGTGCCAAGCGGGCCGTGCGTCTCCAAGCGAAACTCCCCCGTGAATAGGTAAATTAAAAGTATCATGGCCTATGCCCGGGTTGAAGCATCTGACGTAGAGCTCGCTGTCGACGCCGCGCTGGGGACTTGTGACGCGGCTGTCCTCGCGATCTCGGGCGGCCTCGATTCGATGGTACTACTTAGCGTCGCCGGCTCCAGACTTTCTCCACGCGCCCGCAAGAAGGTCATCGTCGCGACCTTCGACCACGGCACGGGCAAAGCCGCTGGACGGGCTGCGGCGCTCGTCGCGCGGGAGGCCTTCCGCTCTGGATTCGTTTGCGTCACAGGCCGCGCATCAACCACCGGTACGCGTGAGGAAGAGTGGCGTCGCGCCCGCTGGCAGTTCCTGCAGCAGGTTGCGACGAAACGGGATGGAACCGTCGTTACCGCGCACAACCTGGACGACCAGGTCGAAACGGTGTTCATGCGGATCCTTCGCGACGCCGGACCCCGCGGGTTGGCGGGCCTCTACGCGGAATCCGAAATCGTCCGCCCGTTTCTGAGTATCAGTCGGGCCAAACTGGCGACATACGCTGACCGAAACAACGTGTCCTTCGTCCAGGATCCGTCCAATGCAGATCGCAAGCACCTTCGCAACCGCATCCGCCTGGACATTCTTCCTTCGATCATGAAGCAGAATCCCGGATTTCCTGACGAGCTTCTCTCTTTGGCGCGCGAAGCCGCGGTCTGGCGTCGCTCGCTCGAAGATCTCGCCAGCACTGTTGGCGCCGAAGCAGAACAGGACGGCGCGCTTCGCATCAGCCGCTCGAGCCTCAAGGGATACGACACCGACTCGCTCAGAGTTCTGTGGCCCGCGCTGGCAGCCCGCGCGAGCGTCGTTATGGATCGTCGAGGAACTCAGCGGGCCGCCGAGTTTACTATTAAGGGAGCAACCGGAGGGGCAATTCAGCTCTCCGGAGGAATCGAGATCGTGATGCGGCGCGATCACATGCTGCTGCGCCGCTGGCGCTCTCAACCAACGGGGGCCCGGGCATGAGCAGCACCGTCAAACCGCTCGGACTGAAGGCCGATCCTCGCCTCTCTGGACGAGCGGTAAAGCGGATCGCGTTCGACGAAGCTGCGATCGCGAGGCGCGTCTCCGAGCTCGGCAGAGAGATCACCGGTGCCTATCCGGACGGCGATCTTCTGGTGCTGGGTTTGCTCAAGGGAAGTTTCATTTTTCTCAGTGATCTCGTAAGACAGATAGGGCGTCCTCTTCAGGTGGATTTTCTGGTTGCTTCCAGCTACGGGGATGGGACGGTTTCAAGCGGCACAGTCAATCTGGTTTATGACCCGGAGACCGAGCTGAAGGGAAAAGATATTATTTTAGTGGAGGACATCGTCGATTCCGGACGCACCTTGAATCGTTTGATGGCTATACTGAAGGAGCGGGAGCCAAGATCGTTGGAGATTTGCGCTCTGCTGCACAAACGCATCGCGGAAGGGTTGAAGTACGATGCGAAGTTCGTTGGTTTCGATGCTCCGAATGAATTTCTGGTTGGATACGGGTTGGATCACGCGGAGAACTTCCGCCACTTACCGTACATAGCGAGCTTGCAGTAATGCCCATACAGATGCCCAATAAAACGCCAAAAAAGCCGACGAACTGGAGCAAGGTCTCGAAACAGCTCTCGTTCTGGGTTTTTGTCATACTCGTGCCCGTCGCGATCATCCAGTTCTCGGGGAAGGGCGCCGAAGCAACGCCTGAGATTCCGTACACGCCGATGTACGATCAGGAGCTCCAGAAAAACAACATCGACAAGGTCACCATTCAGGCGGGTCGACTGTTGACGGGCGAGTTCAAGGAAAAGGTCGCGGTAAAAGGCCGGCTCGTCTCCAAGTTCAAGGTCCTTCT
>DATHHC010000127.1:0-5014 GCA_035317285.1 Gemmatimonadaceae bacterium
TCGGTAGCGTACCTCGGGCTCACTCCCCACGAGACGGCATCGCCCGGGCCAGGCCACACCTGGTTCCCGGTTGCGAATCCCCCACCCCTGGCTCCCAGACAACGCGCCATGGTCGATGGTGCGACTAAGGCCCTCCAAAGCGGCCTCGACCAGGCGCCGATTGCCTTTAAGCTTCTCCCGGCGACGTTTACCCTCAGCGAGCTGCAGCAGATGTATGAATTGCTCATGGGTAAACGCCTGCACAAGGCGAGTTTCAGGCGTGCCCTACAGGCCGCCTGGCTCGTCGAACCTATGGACGAATGGCGCAGTGAGGGCAGGGGTAGACCGGCGCAGCTTTTCCGATATTTACCGAAGAAAAAGCGTAGGCCGCACCGGGGTGTGAGGTTCGATTTTCTATACCCCTGAGGCCCGTAACAGCCTGGTATCTACTCCCGGTTAGCCTCCGGAACCTCTTGCGGTAACGGTGTATTAGTTGCAATGTGTACATAAGGCTAAACACCCTTAGAACTGGGAGCCCGGTAGACATATGCTGGCTTATCTCGATGGTTTGTGCGCGGCGTTGCTCGCACGAGACAGTACTGAGATACAGCGTCTTCTTGCACTTCCGGCGGCGCGAGATCTTCCCCGTCGAGTGCGTGAAGAAGCCGTCGCGATATCACGTGCCGGCAACCGCAGCTTCATGGCTCCGATTCACTCGCTCCACTTCTACTACAAGCTCACTCACATGGTTGACGAGTCGAGCGATCCGATCTTCGGAGATGCTTTGAAGCACAGCGACACCGAAGGTGGACAGATCGAGCTGCCACTCCGCAAAGTCGGAAACGGCGGCCGCTAAAACGCTCTAAACGAGCGCGCGAAGCGAATTCGGTTTCTTCATCGCTTCGTTCCACACATCGCCAACTTTTTCAAAGCGCTCGGCTCCGTTGCCGAGATGGAACTCGTGCGGATCGAGGTCATCGGTCAGCTCGGTCCACCTCAGCGGAGTCGATACCGTCGCCCCGGGCTTCGCTCGGACACAATAAGGACCAGCGACGGTCTTCCCCTGAATGTTCTGGAGATAGTCGACATAGACCGTCGCGGCTCCGCGCGCCTTGACCATGCGCTTGATCGTTGCCTCCGCGGGGTGCGCCTCCGCCACTTTCGTCGCAATCATCTGAGCAACTAGAGTTGCCGCCTCGTTGGGCGTCTTGGACGGCAGTGGTAGATAGATATGTAACCCTCGCGACCCAGATGTCTTGATTGCGGCGTGGAGCCGGAACCCGTCGAGCACTTCCTTGGTCCACCGCGCGACCTGAACGACGCGGGTGAAGCCCGCGCGCGGCCCCGGATCGAGATCCAGGATCGTATAATCGGCGTATTCGAGCGACTGAACGCGTGAATGCAATGGATCGACCGAGATAGCGCCGAGCTGGATCGTGTAGAGCAAAGTGAGCAGATCTCCGCCGATGATCCGGGGCTGCTTCTCCCCACTCTCGGTTTGGATTTTCTCAATCCGGACGTTGGGCGGGGTCGTGTCCGAGCTTTTGTGCTGATAGAAGCTCTCCCCATCTATTCCGTTGGGGAATCGCTTCAGAACCAGTGGGCGATCCTGAATTGTGGGGAGAATAAAGCTCGCGATGCGGGTGTAGTACCGCATCACATCTCCCTTCGTGTATTTCTCTTTCGGGAAGAAAACCTTGTCGAGGTTGGAGACCTTGAGGGCCTTTCCGCCCCCGAAGTCGAGTATTCCATTTCCGCCTGCTTTCTCGATAGCCGAGAGCTGCTCAGCAATGCCGTTTCTGTCGACCTTCTCGAGCGGGCTGACTGACCCGGTGCGGGAACCTGCCGCCTTCGATTTGGCCGTTTTCGCGGCGCCTTTTGCCGTGGCATTGACCCGCGGCCGGGGCTGTCGTTTTGCCACGGTGTCCGCTCGAATTGCCTTTGACTGTACGCTGGGAGCCTCTATTTCGACATCCTTTGCGTCCTTGTCGTCGCGAAGCCCAATGAAAATGGGCTGCCTCAGGCGGCGATCGGCGGTCCATTCGCTGAATTTCACTTCGACCACGACTTCAGGCTTTACCCAATGAGCTTTCTCGTTGGACTTCGGCGTTTCCTCGAATGGCGATGTTTTTCTTTCGAGAGGCTTGAGGCGCTTGTACATGTCGCTCAGCCCCTGGCGTGTGAAGCCTCCACCGGTGTGGCCGACGTAGATGAAGCGTTCGCCGTCGAGATAGCCGAGTAGCAACGCTCCGATGTGCTCGCGCGTGTTCCGGGGGTCAGTGAAGCCGCCCACCACGAACTCCTCCCGAAATTCGATCTTGAGCTTGAGCCATGATCGCGTCCGTTTGCCAGGCTCGTAGCGTGAAGCCATGCCCTTGGCGATGATGCCTTCCCATCCCTGACGGCGTGCCTTCTGGAGCATCTTCTTTCCATCTCCTTCGATGGATTCGGTCACTCGGAGGTGGGTCGATGTCCGCTTGCTGTCAACTCGCTTGAGCAAGCGCGCGCGTCGCTCTGTCCACGGCTCCGCGATGAGGATGTCATCGCCATCCATGAGGATGTCGAAAAGGATCAGCGCGGCAGGCGTCGAAGTCGCGAGTCTCTGAATCGCCTGCAATTCCTTGACGTGCATCCGGCCCTGCAGCTCCTGGAACCGCGCCGGCTCTCCGTCAACCAGCGCGACGATCTCGCCGTCGAGCACGAGTGGGCGCCTGGCCTGAGACACGAGCTTCTTCAGTGCCGCGGCGATCTCGGGGAACTGTGCTGCTTTGTCCTTGCCGTTCCGGGTAATGAGCTTTACGTCGGCGGACGTCGCATAAGCTAGAACGCGGATGCCGTCGTATTTGGGCTCGAAGGTCCAACCTTCGCCGGGAATCTCTGTGCCGATGCTGGCGTACATCGGCTCAAGCGACTTGAGAGGGAGCTTTGGCGCGCGCGACGCCGTTTTCCTGGCAGCCGCCGATTTCCTGGGCGCCGGCGATGTCCTGGCGGCGGACGCTGCTACTGCGCGCGTCTTCGGCTCGCGGTTGCTTCTCCAGACCCTGCGCTTCCCAGACCCTATTTCTTCCATCGTACGGCCTGAATCGACCGATGTCATGTTCTCCGCGACGACATCCTCGTCCGTGGCGAACTCATCGCGATGCTTGATGAGGAGCCACTGCGGCTTCGCAGAGGAGGAAGTATCTCGAGCGAACTTGATTCGAACCAGGGCGAACGAGCCTTTAAGTCGCTGGCCATGGAATGTGATCTTGAGGTCACCGCGCTTCAAACCTTCACGAATCGCGCCTTCCTCTTCTTCAGGGGAAGCGGCCGCATCGGCGGTGTAAGTCCCCTTGTCCCAGAGCATTACTGTTCCGCCGCCATATTCGCCTTTGGGAATCGTCCCCTCGAAGGTGTTGTAGTCGATCGGGTGATCTTCGACCTGCATCGCCAAACGCTTCACCGATGGATCGAGACTCGGGCCTTTTGGAACTGCCCAGCTCTTCATCACTCCATCGAGCTCGAGTCGTAGGTCAAAATGGAGCTGTCTGGCAGCGTGCTTCTGTATGACGAACCGGAGGCGTCCTGGTCGAGTGGGGGATGTTGGCGATTCCCCGGACGGCTCCTGCGTCCGACCGAAATCACGCTTGCGCCGATATTCGGTGAGCTGGGCGCGAGCGCTTGGCTTCGAGCTCCTCCTCGTTTTGACGGCCATGCGTGAGTTCTAGGCGGTTTTCTTTTTCTTCGTCCTGGCCGGTTTCTGGCGGGCGGCCACGGATTTCTTTTTCGCTCTTACGGCGCCTTTCTTTCCGCTTCCTTCCTCGAGGCTGGCACGAAGGCGCGACATGAGATCGAAGACTCCACTGTCTCTAGCTTCCGCCTCGGGCTCCTCAAGGCTGGGTTTCTTGCCTTTCATTTTGGCCTTGATGATTCTCATCAGATTGGCGCGATAGTCGTCGGTGTAGCGCGTGGGGTCAAACGTCTCAGCCAGGTTTCCAACGAGCTGCTCAGCCATCTGGAGCTCCTGTGGCCGAACTGAGTCTTTGCGCGGAAAGCTGAACTCGCTCGCATCGACGAGCTCGTTGGCAAATCGCATGATCTCGAGCACGAGCGCATCGCCAACTACTTTCACGGCAACGAGATGCTGTGCCTGGCGAATGATGATCTTTCCGATACCGACCGACCCGGTTCGGCGAATGGCTTCGCGCAAGAGCGCGTACGGCTTGTCGCCGCCTTTGCCCGGCACGAGGTAATACGGAGTCTCGAAGTAACGGGGATCGATCTCGCCTTCCTTCACGAAATCGAGGATGTCGATCGTTTTCGAGTGTTCGAGCGCCGCGGATTTGAAATCGGCGTCGGTCAGAACGACGAATTTTCCCTTTTGGTACTCGTAACCCTTGACGATCTCGCTCCAGGGAATGGGCTCGCCTTCCTTCTGACAGACGCGCTCGTATTTGACGGGCGAGAGATCTTTCTCGTGGAGGAGCCGGAAGCTGATATGATCAGCACGAACTGCCGTTCTCAGCTCGACTGGAATGTTGACGAGCCCAAATGTCAGCGAGCCTTTCCAGATTGCGGCCATCCCAGTCTCCAGTCACGAGTTAGCCTCTGCCGGATGGTGCATGAGGGCAAATCAAATGCCGCCTGTGGAAATCCAGTCCTGCAGTGCCCGGATGCAAAAAAGCCCCGCTTGGCGGGGCTTTTTGAAAGAGATTGACGGTGTCAGGGGGCCTTCGATACGTCGGCTGCCTGGGGTCCCTTCTGACCCTGAACTACCTCGAACTCGACCTTATCGCCCTCAGCGAGAGACTTGAAACCAGATCCACTGATCGCGCTGAAATGGACAAAGACGTCCGGGCCACCTTCGCGTGAAATGAAGCCAAATCCCTTGGCGTCGTTGAACCATTTGACTGTCCCAGTGATGCGTGCCATTGAACTAATCCTCTCTCTCCCCCGCAGGGCAATCGTTAAGCGTCTACGATTAGGCTAGCGACCGTTATGACCACGCGTCGCTTCGCCGGAATATTTGTCCGCGTGACGCATTGTCCATCCGGCA
>DATHHC010000128.1:0-9675 GCA_035317285.1 Gemmatimonadaceae bacterium
CTCGGCTGATTGCAGTCATATGAGCAATGGACAAGCTTCTCGAATCCGCCAAAAGAGCCCAGTGGATAAAGCACATGGCAAAGGTCGTCGCCGTGGCTGCGTCTTCCGGGGCCGCACTCGTTTCGATTTTCACCGCGCTGATCTCCTACGGAGTCATCGGTCAGGCCGAATCACACCAGTCCATCGGTAACATGGGCGCGGCTTGGGTCGGTCTCCGGCCGGCGCTTGATACAGCAACGGCGCTCGGCGACACTGTGCACTTCGCTGCAACCGTGACCGATCGGAACGGAAGCATTCTGGTAGGCGCGCGTCCGGTCTGGACCACCGGCGATCCGAACATCGCGTCAGTGTTGCAGGATGGCTCGGTGATCGCCCGCGGGCCAGGCCGAACGATGGTAAGCGTCGTAGTCGGCAAGCTCGTGACCCATTCAACCGTTGTCGTGCACCAGCGAGTCGCCAACATCGACGTCGGCCGGGCTTACGGCGACAGCGTGATCATTCTCCCCGAAGGCTCCGAGTTGCAGCTGCGTGCCCGTGCGATGGATGCCCGCGGCTATCCGATCGCCGGGCTCGAGCCGACCTGGCACATCGACGATAGCAGCGTTGCCGCGCTCGACAGCACCGGGTTGTTGACCGGGAAGTCGGCGGGGCGGACGATGATCGGCGCCCGGATCGATGGCGTTGCGGACCGAACCAGCGTTTCAGTAGTCACGCCGGCCTCGGCAATCGTGCTTGTTGCGGGCATCAATCAGCGCGCGATCGCGGGCAAGACGCTCCCCCAACCGCTGGTGGTTCGTGCAACGAACCGGCACGACGCGCCGGCAGCTGGTAAGAAGGTCACCTTCCGCCTCGCCGAAGGGCAGGGATCCGTGGATCCGGCCAGCGCTGTCACGGATGCCGATGGACGCGCGCGCGCATCCTGGACACTTGGCGCCGATCCGGGACGACAAACGCTATTGGCGACCGTCGAGAATGTGGATAGCGCCCTCGCCATCGTTGCCGAGGCCGATCCTGTGGCAGGCAACACGCGAGTGACGTCGATGGTGGAGGGTTTGCGCGGTCCGGCTGGCGAGCTGCTTTCCGACTCGGTAGCCGTCCGCGTTACGGATTCGACCGGCCGCTCCCTCCCGGATGTACCCATTCGCTGGACACCGATCGACGGAGGATCCGTCGAAGTAGCCTCTGCCCGAACCGATTCGCTGGGCGTAGCGAGCGCGCGCTGGACCCTCGCGAGAAAGACCGGGACGCAGAGGCTAAGGGCGCAGATCGGAGTTGGCCCGGGACTGGGGATTCCTCCCGTCACTATCAGCGCTCTCGCGCTTGCGGGCGCCCCGGCTTCAATCCTGGTGTCCGCGGGCGACAACCAGCGGGCGCCAGCCGGTTCGGAGCTTCCAAAAGCGCTGGTGTTCCGAGTGCTGGACGCCAACGGGAGCGGCGTAGCCGCGGCCGCACTGGCCCTGTCGCCGTCGGGAGGCATCCTCTCCGACACTGCTCTCCTGACCGATTCATTGGGCGTCGCGAGAACGCGCTGGACCATGGGTCATTCGGCGGGGGATTATTCGATGGCCGTGCATGTCGAGGGAGTGAAGCAGCTCCTTAAGGTTGTCGCGCGCGCTACGCCAGCGGCTGCCGCCAATCTTGCCTTCGACGACGTTCCCGGCGACAAGCGCTCGCGCGGCCTGGCGAAAAGCAAGAAACTCTTCGCACTGGTGACAGATGTTTACGGGAACCCGGTACCTGACGCGAGGGTAACCTTTTCAGTAAAATCAGGAACCGTTTCCCCGACGCGCGCGATGAGCGACGCGAAAGGGAGGGCGGCGCTGACTTGGAAGCTGGGTTCGAAGGCTGGCGAGCAAACATTGAGAGGTGTTGTCCGAGGGACGGACGTGATTGGGGAATACGTGACCCAGGTCGGGCCACGGGAGCCCCTCGCGAAGCCAGCCTCGATCCGATCGGCGAGCAAGTAGACATACGTTTTCGAGCTGTCGGTGGGCGAAGAAAACGGTCTCCGGAATCATTTTCCGGATGCTGCGAGGTCCAAGAGAGTTTAAGTTAAGTAGCGCCAGCGAAAGTGATGTCGTAGTTAGTGTTACCTGCATCGACGTTAAGTAATTTAGCACGCTGACTGCAGCTCAGCAGTTACATTCTTTTGGTCCAGACAGTCATCTTCATGTTGACGCCCAGTTGAGTTCCAGGGCGCCTCCGATAAACCGGCAAAACCGCCAAAAGGCGGCGACGCAAAGCCCCGAGACTAAAGCAACGCACGTCCGCGAAGCCACGTCAGTCGAGCTACCGAAGAGGAGCCTAAATGAACCACCCTCGCTTCAGATTCAGCCTGGCCGCAGCCACCTTCTTTACCGTTACGGCGATCATTCTGCCGGCACCCGCGAGCGCATTGCAGCTCTACTCGCGCGGTAGTCGGACGGGCTCGAATGCTGTTGCGAATCACACGGACTCGCTCCCCACTACCGTTGCCTCCTCAGGTGGCGCGGCCTCCGTTGTGGCCTCGATCGATAGCAATGCACCAGTCCCAGCCGCCAAGTCTGTCGTTTCGCCATCCGACGAAAAGGGCAGCGGCCTGAGCGGAAAGGTCTTCGCCCGTTTCGTCATGCCCGAGGACTGGATAGCGCTCGCCTCGCTGCCAGGCGCTTCGGTCGCCAGCGCCGCGGTCGACGCCACCACGAGCCCGACGTCCGAGACCGTCTTCACCATGCGCTCCTTCGGGCAAAAAGTCCGCGCCTGGCTGAACGGATACCGGCTCGGCTACTGGCCTCAGGAGAAGGGTCGTGTGCGGTCCGAGGCTTACAAGAATCCAGACGGCTTCGTCGAAGTGACAGCCGAGAACGAGGATACGCGGGTGTCTGAGCACTTTCGCCTGAGGGACTTCGTTTCGCACGACCAGAAGCAGGTCTGGCCGAAATACGTCGTTCTGCGCGAGCCGCTGCTCGACAAACTCGAGCTGGTGATCGAGGATTTGAACGACCACGGCGTGAACGCCGAGGGTCTGCGGATTCGCTCGGGGTTCCGGACCCCGGCCCACAACTTCGCCGTCCGCGGCGAGGGTAGCGCGCGCGATAGCCGGCACCAGTTCGGCGACGCCGCCGACGTCTACATCGATCAGGAAGGCAATGGCAAGATGTCCGACCTGAATGGCGACGGAAAGGTCAGTTTCGCTGACGTGAAGATGATCCTGGATGCCGTCGAGCGTGTCGAGGCTCGCTACCCGGAGCTGGTTGGAGGCACGGGCCTCTACGCCTACTCTGGCCGCAGCGGTCCTTTCGCGCACATCGACGTGCGCGGTACCCGCGCCCGTTGGGTTCGTGGGGTGTACAGAGGTCGCTCGCGCCGAAGCGTGAAGACCCACAAGACGGCGCCGAAAGCCTCGAAGGTGCTACCGGTTAGCAGCTCGCGCTAAGCGCCCGATCGGTTGTCGCCTGTTTGGTCCGGTGCGCCGAACTAGCGCCCGATCCAGTACGTCCCCTTGATCTGAAAGATATTTGTTGGCCGATCCCGGAAGAGCGCCGATCGGTCGCGGCTGAAGTTGAAATCGCCGAACTGATCGGACCCATCCCGCTGTTGCGTCCAGACAAAATAGAGCGTTGACCCGGGGCGATACTCCCACCTCAGAACCCCGGTGCCGCGCAGCGAGCGCAGGTTGAAGTCTGGATTGTCGATCGTGAAGCTCTGCGACGCACCCGGTCCGTCGGGGTCGATCGTATAGGTGATCGCACCCGTCTGCGGGTCCGTGTTCTTCTGAACGGTGCTGCCATTGTCACGGCCGAACTCGTTCATGTGGCGCGACTTGAGCTCCGCAAACTCCTTGAACTTCGTGTACTTGCCGCTCGCCAGGAAAGGCTGCGCGAACATCTCGAGGGTGAGGTTCGGAGTGAACGTCATGTTCACCCGGGTGTCCATGGAAAACGTCCTCTGCTCGAGGCGTCCAAATACGTAGCGAGTGCCCGCAAACCCGGGGGCCACGGTCGCGTCGGAAATGGCGTCCACGTATTGCTGTGCAGTGTTGTCGAGATCGAGTGACGGTGACAGCGTCAACAGAACCCGCGACGACGGCTTGATCGTGACCGAGGGATAGTAGGCCACCCTTCCGCCTTCCTCGTTGTCGACCGGCCTGATGTACTGGACCTGCGCGTTGCCTACGATTCGACGCCGGGAATCGGTTCCGAAGTTGGTCGAGAGCATGTTGTACCCATAGCGAATCGCGGTCGGTCCGCCGCGGGTGAGCCGCTCGTCGTATGTGCTGGGGTGAAGAAGCACGAACGTGCTGAAATTCATGTAGTTCTTGAACGTGGCCTGCACCCAGGCGTGGTAGTCCATTTCGTTCCGGTCGCCTTCGTAGTTCCACTGCTGTTGCCCGCCCCAGATCGTGTACAGGTTGCGGTACCAGCTGCCGGGGGTGGTCCACTGACGGAACACGTTCACCAACATCCACTTGTAGTCCGCTCGGCCAAGCACCCCAAGGTCGTTCGCCTCGAAGCCTGGGCTGCGCCAGTTCTGCGTGGTTTCAAAGAGCCAGTTTCCGGTTTCTTTGGCCAGGCGGGCGTAAAACCCGTAGCCGTACAGATTCCTGCGATTCGGATCGAAGGTTGTCGAAAAGAGTCCGTCGGTCGTTTCGGTACGTCCGGTCCGCTGGTAGTAGCGGGCGCTCGAGAACTGAGCGCTTCTGATGGCTGCGGTGTCGCCCCCGATGTGGGTCAGCGCGGTCTGGACGTTGAATGAATACTGACGGTTTGCCCAGTAGTGGTCGAGATCGAGCCCGAACGCCTGCGCATTCGACCTCAGACGCGAAACCTCCTCCGGGTTGGAGAGGGACCGATTGACCATCGTCGTAATGGTTCCGAGCCTGGTCGCGCCGCCTCGAAAATCCTTTTTGAGTCGGCCGATGAAGTAGTTGGTGAGTGGCTCGACTTCGAGGGTCGCGTCTTCGGTCTCGCCGATAGGCCGGAAGCGGGCTGTTTCACGGTTGGTGAGCGCGTCCATGACGCCCACCGTGATCCCTTTGCTCGTGCGTCCGGTGATTTTTCCAGCGCCGAGAATCGTCGTTGCATCCGCGGCGTCCATGAAGTCCGATTGTCCGGACAGAAGTCCCGACAGTTGAGGGGACCGACCGATGCGCCTCGTGTAGATCAAGCTGAGACTCGAGACGTTGCTACAGAAGAAGCAGCTGAAGCCGCCAGTCGAGAAGTACTGCGAGTTCGAGACGAAAAACGGGCGCTTTTCCTGAAACGTCGTCTCGAACACCGACAGGTTCACTGACGCGGGATCCACTTCCACCTGTCCGAAGTCGGGATTCACTGTGGCGTCGAGTGTGAGGTTGGAGGTGAGATTCAGCTTCATGTCCCCACCGGCCCGATAGTTCATATCCGTGCTCGAGTGGTAAGGATCGCCGAGGCGCGGCTTTTCGAGCTTGCTCCGCGTTGTGAGGTACGGGATCAGCTCTACCTGGCGCGGCTGCGAAGCGACCTTGATCCCCTCGAGCGTCCCGAAGTAAGCCGGTCCTCCGAACTCATTGCTCCGCCAGAACGCCCACATGTCCTGCTCATTGCGGCGATCGACCGTGCGCCAGATCTGCATTCCCCAGATTTGATCGGTAGCTCGCGAGAACCGGAGCTGCGAAAACGGAATCCGAAATTCGGCGGTCCATCCGAGCGAATCGATCTTCGTCGCTCCCTCCCACACCGGGTCATAGGAGGGGTCGCCGTTCTGGTGATCTCCCTTGACCCCGTCCGGATTCAGCTCGAACCAGGAGCGGCTGTTTTTGTCGCGGAAGGTGTCGAAGACGAACGAGATCTTGTCCGAAGTGAGATTGTTGTCGCCGTTCATCACCTGATCCCGTCGCGCCAGGGCCGAACGTACACCTTTGGCTCCCAGGGAATCGAACATTCGGGCTCCGATGTAGATCGCGCTCGCGTCGTAGAGAATACGAATCTCGGTCTTCTGGCTGGGGGGCTTGGCTTCATCCGGAACCGCCTGGATCAACTCGGTGATGGGCTTCGCCGCGGCCCACGCGGCGTCGTCGAGCCGGCCGTCGATCGCTATTTCACCCTGGCGAAGGGTCGCCTGGGCTACCGGGCGCGGGTCGTTTTGGGAGCGGGTTGTCTGCTGCGCCGCAGAGGGCGTGGGGATGGCGAACGACAAGAGCGCGCAAAGGGGCGCGAACCGGAGGATCGGAACCGACTGACGACGGGGCATATCAGGCTCCTACGGGAATAATTCAGTTTTTTCGGGCAGCTCAGGGAGCCGGCCGGTGACGCAGGTCTTTCCCTTAGACTGCTCAAGGTGCCAAATGGTTGGCATCGTTTCGGTCGGTCTTGCGAGACAATTGGACCCTGATTCATCAACCCAGAGGCGTGGAATCATCGCGCCCCGTAGCTATCTTCTCGCTCATCGCCCTACGGGCGCGCCCGGGTCGGGGTGTCAGTGCTTCGCGATTACTTCGGAGACGGAGGGAATTTGAGGTTTGGGATTGTCTGCTCGCTGCTCGCATTGGGCTCGACTTCGCTTTCGGCGCAGGCGGGGATCGCGCCGCTCTCGCTCCCCGCGGAGGCGGGCGAGGTCCACCTGCGAAACGTCCGACAGCTGACGAACGGCGGGGAGAACGCCGAAGCGTATTTCAGCCACGACGGCAAGCGCCTGATCTTCCAGAGCTCACGCGACGGCAGGACCTGCGATCAGCAGTACGTCATGAACATCGATGGCTCGCACGTCTTGCGCGCCTCGAACGGACTGGGGAAGACGACCTGCGGCTACTTCATGAATGGCGATCGCCGCATCCTCTTCGCGTCCAGCGCCGCCTTGGAGAAGGACTGTCCTCCGCGTCCGGACCCCTCGAAGGGCTATGTCTGGCGTCTCGATCCATTCGACATCTACACCGCGCGTCCAGATGGCTCGGACCTCCGGCGCCTCACGAGATTCGGCGTCTACACGGCCGAGGGCGTGCTCTCGCCCGACGGGAAGAAGCTTGTGTTCACCTCACTCAAGGGTGGCGACCTCGACATCTACGTGATGAACATCGACGGCTCCGGGTTGAAGCAGCTCACGCATCAGCTGGGATATGACGGAGGGCCGTGGTGGTCCCCGGACGGGAAGCGGATAGTGTATCGCGCGAACCACCCGCAAGCCGCAGCGGAGATAGCGACCTATAGGGACCTCTTGGCGCAGCGTCTGGTCCGCCCGAATAAAATGGATCTCTGGATCATGAACGCGGACGGCAGCGACCAGCGGCAGATCACGCGTCTCGGCGCGGCGAGCTTCGGCCCGTCGTGGACGGCTGATGGCCGGAAGATCATCTTCTCGTCGAACCACCACACCGACCCGAAGCTCGGAAACTTCGATCTCTTCCTCATCAATCCGGATGGCACCGGCCTCGAGCAGGTGACCACTGCGCCGACCTTTGACGGATTTCCGATGTTCAGCCCTGACGGGAAGAAGGTGGTCTGGGCGTCAAACCGGCACGACGCCAATCCGCACGAGACCAACATCTTCATTGCTGACTGGGTGAATTAGTCCGGCCGGATCCCGATCTGGGCCAGGTGGTGCTTGAGATGCGCCACGTAGTCCTTCATGAAATAGTCGAGTGTCGCCGGCTCATCGCGACGAACCGGTTTCCACGCAAGCTCGTCGAGATTGTGCCGTGCCCGCGGCCGATCACGCTCGTCTTTAGGGACGAGCTGCATCACTCGCGCGATGTGCACATTGAAGTTGTACCAAAGCGCGATCAGCTCTTCCCAGGGCGCGTCCCGATATTGCTGCACCGATACCCACGCGTCCTGCTCGTACCCAGAAAAAACCAGGTCGTCTTGAAATTGTGCGCGCACAAAACGCTGATGATTGTTGGATGCTGAATCAATCAGATGTCCAATTATCTCTCGCGGGCACCACTTGCCAGGGCCCGGCCGGAGGCGTGACCGCTCCTCGCTCATCTCCCGGAGCGCAGGATCGGCGTCGTGGATCGCCTCGAGAAGCTCTGCAACGTATTCGGGCATGTTGACTACCCCAAAAATAACTGTGGCGCGGGAATTGAGTGTTTCGCCGGGAGACCCTTCTGGCTATCGTGGGGTATTGCCCACGACGCGTTACCCGAGCTTCCAAGCTCACTTCAGATATTCACCATGAAACGAATCGCTCTTTTAATGGTTCTGCTGATTGGGCTCGCCGTGACCTCCGCGGCGCGCTGGCAGCAGTCGACGCCAAAGGCACCGACGTCCAGGCCGACTACCCGAGCCGCTGATTCGGTTTCGTTCAAGCCATCGCCCGAGTTGCAGAAGTCGCTCGACGAGCTTGCCGCCGCCGTTCAGGCGCTCGTGTTCAGGGTCGCATCGGACCCGCAGATCAAAGCCGCGGCCGTGCAGGTTGCTACCAGCATGGTGACGACGGCACAGCAGGTGGTCGCCGAGCAGTCGGTCAACATTGCCGGGGCGCTCAAGACGGCCGCCGATCGCATCTCGGCCGCGCAGTCGGCTCCGCCACAGCACTCGAAGAAGCCATAGGGTCCGCCGCAGCGCGTCAGGCCCTTACCGGGGCCATACTCGGCACGCTGTGCGCTGTGGCCGCGTACGTCCTCGGCGTACAGCAGCTCATTAGGCGGCCGGACATCATCCTCTACATTCCGGCGGCGCTCCTCGGAGCGGCGCTTGGAGTCACCCGCCTCCGACCGCTGCTTTGGATCGGCGCGGGCATTATCGCGCTCATCTGCATCGTGGTGGCATATACTCCGGTCGTATCGTTGCTGGGGCGGCCGCTGATCAGACGCGATTCCATCCCCGCTCATGTCGACGCGATTGCCGTTCTGTCCAACGGGTTTACTCCCGACGGCATGATGCGAGGCGAAACGCTGGACCGATTGCTGAGTGGAATCATGCTGGCGAGACGCGGCGTTGCTCCGGCGATGCTCGTATCCATGGAGCGGCGAGCATTTAACGGAGCACCCGTCACGGACTCGGTGGATCTGCGGACTGTGACAGCTGTCGCTGGTGTGGCGACGGCGACGACGTTTGTCGATTCGGTTACGAGCACGCGCACCGAAGCTCTGAGGATGCGAGCCATCGCGCGCGCGAATGGTTGGACGACACTCGCTCTGGTCACATCGCCCCTGCACACGCGGAGGGCCTGTGCTACTTTCGAGGCTGTCGGTTTCAAGGTCGTATGTGTTCCCGCCGCGCTTCGCGGATCGGGCCTGTACCCGGGGAGCAATGCGGAGGATCGGCTGCGGGCATTTCGATCGTGGCTCTACGAGAGGTTCGCCACGGACTCCTATCGAAGACGTGGGTGGATTCCGTGATCCGTTCAAACTGAGACTTCCGAGGAATACTTCGCAATGAATCCTGCTGTGCCGAGTTCCAGCGCGACCGCCAGCGCGAATGCTTATGCTGCCGGCGACGTTCGCGGGATCTGGAAGGTGATCACCGCATCGTCCGTCGGAACGATGATCGAGTGGTACGACTTCTACATCTTTGGCAGCCTCGCGGCGATTATCTCGACCCAGTTTTTCCCGAGCGGGAATCCGACCGCGAGTTTTCTCAAGACGCTGGCGACGTTCGCGGTTGGGTTCGCGGTGCGTCCGTTCGGCGCTCTGGTGTTCGGGCGGATCGGAGATCTGACCGGCAGGAAGTTCGCGTTTCTCGCCACACTTCTGATCATGGGCGGATCCACCGCGGCGAT